>JAYTPB010000067.1:0-15643 GCA_043747445.1 Sphingomonadales bacterium | reverse complement strand
ACTTTTCATCTGGTTTGCGGAGAATATCTCGACATTCTCTCGCGCATGGGTTTATCCTAATCAAGCGGGGGGATGGGCGCTGGTGTCGCCAGCCAAGTTGGGGTCATGGTATTTGCTGATGTATATCTCGTTCGTGCTCGTGGCAGCGATTCACCGTCCACCGACATACATAAAGGACAAAGACTGATGTTCTTCAACTTCCTCGACGAGCTTCGCACCGCTGGCATAGCAGCCAGCATGAAAGAGCATCTCATCCTGCTTGAGGCGCTTGATAAGGATGTCATTGAGCGCAATCCGGAAGAATTTTATTACCTTTCCCGCGCGATTTTTGTGAAGGATGAGGGGTTGCTTGATCGCTTTGATCAGGTCTTTGCCAAAGTCTTCAAGGGGATCATCACCCAGTACGGCGAACAGAATGTTGAAATTCCCGCTGATTGGCTCAAGGCCATTGCCGAAAAATTCCTGACGCCCGAAGAGATGGAGGCGATCAAGGCGCTTGGCTCTTGGGATGAGATTATGGAGACGCTCAAAAAGCGCCTTGAAGAGCAGCAAAAAAAACATGAGGGCGGCAATAAGTGGGTCGGCACCGGCGGCACCTCGCCCTATGGCAATTCAGGTTATAATCCCGAAGGTGTGCGGATCGGCGGCGAGAGTAAACATGGCCGCGCGCTCAAAGTGTGGGATAAGCGCGAGTTCAAAAACCTCGATTCGACCAAGGAACTCGGCACCCGCAACATTAAAATTGCGCTACGCCGCCTGCGCAAATTCGCGCGCGAAGGCGCACTAGATGAGCTTGATATTGATGGCACGGTGCGCGGTACGGCAAAGCAGGGCTGGCTCGATATCCACATGCGCGCCGAGCGGCGCAACGCAGTCAAACTGCTCTTGTTCCTTGACGTCGGCGGGTCAATGGATCCCCATATCAAATTGTGTGAGGAATTGTTCAGCGCGGCGACGACTGAGTTCAAAAATCTCGAATTCTTCTATTTCCACAACTGTCCCTACGAGGGGCTGTGGAAGGATAATAAGCGCCGCTTTGCCGAACGCACCCCGACATGGGATGTGCTCCATAAATACGGCCATGATTATAAGATCATCTTCGTTGGTGACGCGGCGATGAGTCCTTATGAAATCAGCCATCCCGGCGGGTCGGTTGAACATTTCAACGAGGAATCGGGCACGGTGTGGATGCAGCGGCTGACCAATACCTATCCAGCGGCGGCGTGGCTTAACCCGGTGCCCAAGGAGCATTGGGGCTATTCACAGTCCACCAAATTGCTCAAGGATTTGATGAATGATCGGATGTTCCCGCTAACGCTTGCAGGGCTTGACGATGCGATGCGCGCGTTGACGCGGAAAAACTAGCGCTTCTGATCAAGCTCCGCATTCAATCTTAGGCTCGCCCGCCAGAAGAAGAATGCGGGAATGAAACCAAGCCACGCCGCGCCGTATAGCACCCAGCGGACGCTTTCAGGGCCCGCCACGGGTTGCAGCCAGTCCGAGAGTGCACCAAAAATGAACGGGCCTAGGCCGAGGCCGATGAGGTTCTGGCCAAACAGCATAACCGAGGCAGCGACTGCCCGCAATTCCTTACGCACAAGCCCCTGCACACAGGCATAGGTGGGGCCATAATAGGCGGCATTGAGGATGGTCGGCACAAGTATCAGAAGCCCCGCTACCCACCAGATGGGTGCGCCATAGCCGAGGAACTGGATCGGCGCAGCAAGCGCCATACCAACCGCGGGCAGTGTCAGAATGTGTCGGCGATTGATTGCTCCAAAACGATCCGCTGCCCAGCCACCCAGCCATGTGCCGAACACGCCTGCGACGCCGATGGTAACTGAACCGATTAGTCCGACTTCTGTAGTCGTCATACCATGGCTGCGGATGAACAAAGACAGCGTCCACAGCCCTTTGCCATAGCTAAGGAAAGCGGCGAACGAGGCGGCGACAAGCAGCAGAACATAGGCGCGCGAGGTAAAAATTTCGGCGACTGCTTTACGCACGGGTATCTGCGGCGGGCCGGACGAGACTACCTCCTCTTTCGTCAGGCCCAAGCGGCGCGGCTCACGCAACAACAACGGCAGCAGCACAGCGAGCATGATGCCCGGCGCCCCAACCAGCATCAACGCAACGCGCCATCCCCAGATATCGTTGACCACCCCGCCGATGACGAGGCCAAGCAAGGTGCCGATCGGGACACCCATACCATAAAAGGCGATGGCCGACGCGCGCTTCTCGGGCGCGACTGCGTCACTGATCAGGCTGTGCGCAGACGGCGTGCAGCCAGCCTCGCCCACCCCGACGCCGATGCGCGCGAGTGCCATCTGCCAAAAATTCTGGGTAAAACCGCAAAGCACGGTCATGCCTGACCAGATGACGAGCGAAACCGAGATCAGTGATACCCGGTTGGTGCTGCCACGGTCAGCAAAGCGCGCTATCGGAATGCCCATTACCGCATAAAAAACTGCGAAGGCGGGGCCAGCAAGCAAGCCGAGTTGGGTATCGCTAAGGCCCAGCTCGGCCTTAATCGGTTCAGCGAGAATGTTGAGAATCTGGCGGTCGAGAAAATTGAAGATATAAACGATCAGCAGCATCCACAGCACAAGCCGCAGCGAATTGGCTTTCTCAATCGGCACCGGACGCATCGGTGCTTCGCCAACCTGCTGATTCAAAAGACTCTCCTATTTTCTTGCCCCGATACTGCACAGTTCACACGTAAGTGGCAAGCCAGCGTTGCGCTGATCAAAAACATGTCAAAATGGATCATGTTCATCTGGCTGCCCACTACAATTAGTGCAAGAAACACTGTTAACCACAATCCTTTGGGGAAGGACGGTAAATGTCGCGTAGTAAAGCCGATGGAAATCCACGACAGAATCTTTTGCGAACCAAACGAATTCGTTCAACGCCAAAGCCCGACAAGAGCATTTTTTTCGCCGCCCCTCACCCTGCACCGACCTTTCCCTCTGACATCATCCTTGCGTTGCCAAAGGGCGCGCGGACGCGATCAACACAAATGCCGCCACCGATCATCGCTGTGCGTGATATTAACTCCGAACGGCTGCTGGTACGGAAATCAGCACCCGCCAAGTTGAAACCTCCAATAACAATTGTGAAGACGACCAAAGCGCGCGCTTCAACCACATTGAAGGATGTAGCTCCAGTAACATCCTTAAACCGTTCGCAACCCCCACAGGGTCGCAAAACTGCGGCTGGACAGCAGAGTTTAGCCTCCACTGCACCTGAGATTGCACAAGTCCAACATCAAGCACCCCCGCGTGATGAAGTGCACCCCAGTTGTCCAGCCGCAGCACTCCCTCATCTTCACAATGTTCGAGTTGATACACCCGCCGAGGTACGGCAATTGCCGCGCAGCGCCGCTGTGACCGTCTACCGAAAAAACGGCCCGCTTGACGCAATTGCCTATTGGCTTCGCAGCCAAGGGCGATCATTCAGCACATTATTCAAACGCCCGAAATCAATCGCGTTGTCCAAAGCCGCGATCATCGAAATCAACCGCTTACGGCTCGAAAATCTCTTGCTCCAACGGCGCATAGAAATGCTGATGGCCGAACAACATCAAGTCGCTCAATAACGCAGGAATTGCGCTCTTTCGCTTTCCCAAGCCGCCTCATCCGGAATCGTCATTGCATCAAGGTCAGCCGCTGTCGCCGATGGATTATCAACCCATTCGCGCAAAATCGGTCCGCCGTTGATCACATCAATCGCAAGCTTGCCAAGCTCATATTCATAGGGAAAATCGCGCCACAGATCATAGTCTGGGTAAAGACGACGGATCGCCTTGAAGGCAAGCGCCTGCACGCGCCAAGGCTTGAACGCACTATGATCATAAACCGCGCCCTCGGCGTGGGTCTGTACCCCGTGGCACAGCTTACCAACATGTTTATGGAACGTCGGCTCAAACCAAATTTCGCGAAGTGTGCAGCCCACCAACCAGTGCGGCGCAAACTCACGCATCTCAGTCATCACCGCGCGTGCATCAATATCGGGCGCGCCGAATATTTCGAGCGGACGCGTCGTCCCCCGCCCTTCGGAAAGCGTCGTACCTTCGAGCATGACCGTACCCGCATACGCCCGCGCCATCGGCAGGTTCGGCGCATTTGGGCTTGGATTGATCCATATCCGCTCGTTCAGCGGCCAACCGTGACCGGGCGCTGCATCAGGCTGATATCCTTTTATCTCAATTACTTGGTAATCAACCTTGAGATTAAGCATCTTGATGAACCAGTGCCCAAGCTCACCAAGCGTAAGGCCGTGACGCATTGGCATTGGCCCCGCGCCGACAAAACTCTCCCACCCGGCGCGCAGTGTCAGCCCCTCAATCGGCCGACCCGCCGGGTTTGGCCGATCAAGCACCCACACCGATTTGCCGTGCTCGGCCGCCGCCTCAAGGATGTAACGGAGGGTTGTAATAAAGGTATAAATACGGCAGCCAAGATCTTGTAAATCAATGAGTATCGTATCGAACGATCCCATCATCTGGCCGGTTGGGCGACGCACTTCGCCATAAAGGCTGAACACCGCGATGCCGTGCACCGGATCGGTAAAATCGGGCGATTCCACCATATTATCCTGCTTATCACCGCGCAGGCCATGCTGCGGGCCAAAGGCGGCGGTGACGTTGACATCGCCGCACGCCATGAGGGCATCAAGCGAATGCGTCAGGTCAGCCGTAACCGAGGCGGGATGCGCAAGCAAAGCCACGCGCTTGCCGCGAAGCGGCGCGCGCAGTTCTGGTTCTGCGAGCAGGCGATCAATTCCAAATTTCATGTATGCTCCGGTGCCGCGAGTTGCAGCGCAAAGCAATCCCCGTGATGAAAATCGGGCGCCCCTGGCGGATGCGCCAGCGCCCAGTAGGATTTTGTGCCGTCGTTTTCTTCGATTACCGCTGACAGGCCAAGCTCAAGTGGCTGCCCCGCCCACTCAGGTGGCAGATCATAGGTCACCTCAAGCGCAAAATGGCTTTCGCTCGCATCCAGACCAATTTCGGGTGCAGTTCCGATTGGCAGTTCAGCTATGCCCGCGCGGTAATCATCAAAGCGATACGCCGCCCATTGACTGGACGGTGAGGCGTTAAACTCGATATAGGATTTATCTTCGATAAGGCGAATAAATACCTCAAAACAGGTTGTTTTCCACAGCCCATCGGTGCGCAGCGGGTCTGCTTCATAAGGCAAGATGAGCGCATCAAGTAATATTTCAACATGGTAGCGAAGCCAAAGCCTGCCATTACCATGACGCTCAAAACTGACTTCAATTGACTCCGCCTGCGCTGATGGCATCGAAGGATGACATACCAAATGCATAATATTTTCCAAAGCGCGTATCCCCGTGCTAAGCGCCGCCGCGCTATGACTAACTATTCATCCGATCTCTTACGCACTCTTGATGCGCGCGGCTATATCCATCAGCTTACCGACGCGAGCGGGCTTGATGCCTTGGCGCAGAAGGCGATCATTCCGGGCTATATCGGTTTTGATGCCACCGCGCCCTCACTCCATGTCGGGTCAATGGTGCAAATTATGATGCTGCGTAGGCTGCAACAGGCAGGGCATAAGCCGATTGTCCTGATGGGCGGCGGCACGACCAAGGTTGGCGATCCGTCAGGCAAGGATGAAAGCCGCAAGCTCCTCACCAATGATGATATTAACGCCAACATTGCCTCAATCCGGGGCGTTTTTGAGCGCTTCCTGACCTTTGGTGATGGCCCGACTGATGCTATGATGGTCAACAATGCCGATTGGCTCGATGCGCTCGACTATGTGCCGTTCCTGCGCGATATCGGCCCCCATTTCACAATCAACCGGATGCTGACCTTCGATTCAGTCAAGCTACGGCTAGAGCGCGAACAGCCGCTTACATTTCTTGAATTCAACTATATGATCCTGCAAGCCTATGATTTCCTTGAACTGTCGCGACGTGCGGGCTGTCAGTTGCAGATGGGTGGCTCGGATCAATGGGGCAATATCGTCAACGGGATTGAGCTGACCCGGCGGATCGATAGCAAGCAGATGTTCGGGCTGACGACGCCACTGATCACCACAGCCGACGGCGCAAAAATGGGCAAGACAGCGGCAGGCGCAGTCTGGCTTAATGACGACGCCCTGCCCGCCTATGACTATTGGCAGTTCTGGCGCAACACGCAGGATGCTGACGTTGGCAAATTCCTGCGGCTGTTTACCGATTTGCCGCTTGATGAAATTGCCCGGCTTGAGGCCCTTGAGGGTGCCGAGATTAACGCCGCCAAAATCGCACTTGCCAACGCAGCAACGACGCTCTGCCGGGGCGAAGCCGCAGCACGCGATGCCGAAGCAACGGCACATGCGACGTTCGCCCAAGGCGGCGCTGGCGCTGATTTGCCGGCAATCATAGTTGCGAGCGGCAGCATCACCCTAGTTGATGCGCTGATCGAAATCGGTTTTGCCGCGTCCAAGGGCGAGGCAAAGCGCCTTATCAAAGGCGGCGGTGCGCGTATTAACGGTGTTCAGACAAATGACGAAGTCGCATTTTTGAAGCTAGACGACACCCCCATACGGATCTCAGCAGGCAAAAAATTTCATGGGATCGTAAGACGTTAGGCGTACATAACACGCGCTAAACGCGAACTATTCAACCAAAACTCACCCGAAGCTTAGTACGGCGGCGCATAGCGCCACCAACGAGACCAAAACCGGCAATCATCATCGCCCAACTGGTCGGCTCAGGGATCGGCGTAAGGAGATAGGCGCGTTGAAATCCGTTAGGATCAATGCCTATCCCGACAATCTGACCGCGATCATTAATGGCCTGTGCGGCTTGCGTTTGCCAGCCACCGAGATTGACCACAAGCGAGTCCAGTGCAGTCGCGGTATAGCCGCTGCCATTAAACGTCCAAATCTGGCCAAGGGACGGCAACAACCCGTCTGCATCGTTAGCAAAACCGACGACAGTGCCCGCGCTATTGATACCACGTGTTGTAGCTTGAACAAAGCCATCGCCAGTTGGGTTCAACAGAAATTGAATATTATTGCCTGACCAAACGGATCCAAGAATGTCTCCATTATCCAAGAAAACCTGACCCGCAACGCTTCCAGCCTCGTTAATTGCACGTGCACGGGACGCGATCTGACCCGTTCCTAGCGCGAGAAATGTTGCCGAGCCGTCAACATCCCAAAGAATGGCGCGTTGTAGTTGATTGATAGACAATCGCGCATTACCAGCGACCATTCCAGCATCGTTGATGGCCGAACCAGCCGAATTGATAATCAAGCCCGGAAGATCTGATAATGCCACCGGAACGCCATTAGTCCAGCGAACGGCGACCTGTCTTGTCAGGGTATTAGGCAAGACTGGAAAGCCACCCCCAGCGAAATTATTTCTACCCGAAAGCAAGGCATAACCAGTCGCAACGCCAAAGTTATTGACATCAAATGCACCCGCCGATGCAAAACCAGCAAGGTTACCAAGCTGGATAGCGCCAGACGTCGTGAGCAACACTGCGCGATCATTGCCACCCGACGTTTGCTGGATGGCAGCAGAAACACCGCTATTGTTAATACCGCGAATGATAGTGTTATCAACACCCGCAAATGCTGGCAGCGCTACAATGCCACTGTCAAAGCGAACGCCAATATTCTGAATGGCACCATCACCTGATTCTCCGCTTATGGCACCAGAATTGCTAATCGCGCGTGCAGCGCTGGTAGCACTACCCGGCAACGCCCCAAGGTCAGTAAGGCGATAAAGCGTTGCTGCTTTAGCACTAGTCGTAACCGTAATAAGCGCGAGAGCAATAGCCATGCGTAAAATTAAAGCGTTCATACAGCCTCCAAGAAATCTTTGGTAATATTTATAAAGGTTAAGCGAAGTTAAAGCAATTACGATCATGATTATTTAACCAAGATAAACTGTTGTGTCGTAATGATACAGTTAGCGCAAATCTCGACCAGCTTCTACCCCGACCGAAGCAACCCAACCGCCGCGTCGCGCTCAAACAGATAGAGCGCCATCCGCGCCGCCAGCCCGCGCGGCCCCTCTAGCCCGCCGTCGCGGTCAACGAGCAAGCGGGCATCATCGGTTGCGGTGTTGATCAACGCCGCCGTTAATTCAGGCGTTGCCAGCCGGAAAACCGCCTCACCCGATTGGCGCACGCCGAGAATTTCGCCCGCCCCGCGCAGCCGCAAATCCTCTTCAGCGATTTTGAAGCCATCATTCGTCTCACGCATCAACGCCAAACGCGCTCGCGCAGTTTCAGTGAGCGTATCGCTACGCAGCAGCAAGCACACCGAACGGCCCGTCCCCCGCCCCACTCGCCCGCGCAATTGGTGTAGCTGCGCCAAGCCGAAACGCTCGGCCTCTTCAACGATCATCAGCGTTGCATTGGGCACGTCAACGCCGACTTCAATCACAGTCGTCGCCACCAGAATCGCGAGATCGCCGCGCTGGAAACGCTCCATCACCGCGTCTTTCTCCGGCCCCTTCATCCGACCGTGGATCAGCCCGATCCGGTCACCAAAGCGCGCCTTGAGGTTCGCCGCGCGGGCTTCGGCAGCAGCGCGGTCGCTCAGTTCATTTTCTTCAACCAAGGGACACACCCAATAGCCCTGCCCGCCAGCCTGTATGTGGCGGGCGAGGCCGTTCACCACCTCGTCAATCCGGCCAACCGACATCACGCTCGTCGCAATCGGCTGGCGTCCGGGGGGCATTTCATCAAGGCGGCTGACGTCCATTTCGCCGTAATGCGTGAGCGTCAATGTGCGCGGGATTGGCGTTGCCGTCATCACCAGCAAATGCGGCGGCACCTCTGCCTTCTGCGTCAGCAACAGACGCTGCGCGACGCCGAAACGGTGCTGTTCATCAATCACCGCCAGCCCGAGATTGCGGTAGGTCACTGCCTCCTGAAAAATCGCGTGGGTGCCGACGAGGATGTTGATTGAGCCGTCGGCCAGCCCCATCAGCGTCGCCTCACGCGCGCGACCTTTGTCTCGCCCGGTGAGGATCGCGACATTGATCGGCAGCCCGCCAAGCAAGGTTTTGAGCGTTTCAAAATGCTGCCGCGCGAGGATTTCAGTGGGCGCGAGCATCGCCCCCTGCGCGCCCGCCTCAACCGCGATCAAAAGCGCATTCAGGGCAACCAAAGTCTTGCCTGAGCCGACATCGCCTTGAAGCAGGCGCACCATTGGTGTTGCTTGCTGCAAATCGCCCTCAATTTCGCGGATCGTCCGCGCCTGCGCACCTGTCGGCGCGTAGGGCAAGTGCAGCAAATCGCGCAAATGGCCATCGCCTTTGAGTGGCGCGCCCCGCCGCCGCCGTGATGATGCGCGCACCAGCATGAGCGCAAGCTGATTGGCGAACAGTTCATCATAGGCAAGCCGTTCGCGCGCAGCGGTATCTGACGGCGCGTGATGGATTTGGCTGATCGCCGCTTTCCAGCCGGGCCATTGCCGCTCGGCCTTCAGCGTTGGCTCAATCCATTCGGGCAGATCAGGCGCGCGCTCCAACGCTTGTTCGGCCAATTGGCCAAGCCGCCGCGCAGTCAGCCCTTCGGACAGCGGGTAAATCGCCTCACTATCGGGCAATTTTGCCGCCTCAGTGGGGAGCAGGACATGATCGGGGTGAACAATCTGCCGCTCCTGCCCGTAAAGCTCAAGCTTACCCGAAACGAGCTTGGTTTCGCCGAGCGGCAGCAGCTTGCGCGCATATCCGCCGCCTCCGCCAAAATAAGTCAGCGTCAGATAATCGCCAGCGCTATCAACCGCATGAATGCGAAACGGCCCGCGCGGCGCGCCCTGTTTGTAATCAACCGGGGTCACCTCAACGATGATATTGCCACCAGTCGCCGCATCGTCAAGCCGCGCCACCCGCCGCCGCTCAACCAGCCCGGTTGGCAAGTGAAACAGCACATCAACCACGCGCGCCAGCCCTAGTTTCGCCAGCGGCTTGGCAAGCGCAGCGCCAACGCCTTTTAGTGCCTCAACTTCGGCAAACAGTGGATTGAGTAATTCAGGGCGCATGGTATCGGGGCATCTTATATCAAGGATCTTTGATCTTGGCTCATGCCCTAGCACCGTTCGTGCTGAGCTTGTCGAAGCACTGTCTTTCTATTTCATTGCGTTCTGCAAAGAAAGGGCAGCCCTTCGACAAGCTCAGGGCGAACGGAGATAGGTTCAGGCGCAAAGTCTCTTGATGCCAACCCAGTCGGCAGGCCTTTGAAACGCCCGTCGGCCAATATTGCGTGGAATTTATGGATCGCGAAACGCGGCTTAAACGGCTGAACTTTAGGAGCTGGCATCGCGGTACGCGAGAGGCCGATATGATGATCGGCGGATTCTTCGATGTGCATTCGGCCAATTGGAGCGATGCCGAGATCGACTGGTACGAAAATTTCCTTGAGGAACAGGATGTTGACATCATGGCGTGGGGGATGGGCACACAGGAAATCCCAGCAAAATGGGCCGGGCCAATGATGGATGCGTTTCGCAAGCTCGATTACTTGACGACATTCGGCTGAGATGGAGCCGCTGCCCCGCATAATTGGCGCGAAAGCGCCGCTGACGCTCGCAGGCGTGCCGACTGGCTTCCTGCCGGTATTGCTCGCGGATCTCACGCGTGCCGCCGCAAAGCGTGCGGTCTATGTCGCGGCAGACGAAGCCGCGATGCGCGGGGTGGCCGACACCGTCCATTATTTCGCGCCCGAAATTGAGGTGCTGCAATTCCCGGCGTGGGATTGCCTGCCCTATGACCGCGCCTCGCCCTCACTGCGTGCGACATCGGAGCGATTGGCAACGCTTGCCGCGCTTCAGCAAAAGCCGACCAAGCCGCAGCTTATCATCACCACCGTCAACGCGATCACCCAGCGCACCCTAACCCCGTTTCGCGTCCGCCAACTCACCGCAACACTCAAACCCAGCGCGCGGATTGACCGCGATAAGCTTGCCACACTCCTCCAGGCCAATGGCTATGTCCGCAGCGATACCGTGGCGGACTCGGGCGAATATGCCGTGCGGGGCAGCCTCGTCGATCTATTCCCAGCAGGAGAGCCGCACGGGCTACGGCTCGATTTCTTCGGCGACGAAATTGAAAGCATCCGCAGTTTCGATCCCGCCGACCAACGCACCATCGCGCGCATCGAAAGCTTCACCCTGCTCCCCGCCTCCGAAGCCTTGCTTGATGAGGATGGCATCAAACGCTTCCGCAGCCGTTACCGCGAACAATTTGGCGCAACCGCGACGGGCGATCCCCTCTATCAAGCGGTATCCGAAGGGCGGCGGCTTGCGGGGATGGACCATTGGCTGCCGCTGATCGAGGAAAAGCTCTCCACCCTGTTCGATCATCTGGGTGACGGACTGATGATCGTGCGCGATAGCGGCAGCGTCGGTGCGGCCAGCGCGCGGTTTGAGGCAATCGGCGACTATCACGCCAACCGCGTTCGCGCGCAATCAACCGATCTTGGCAGTTACCGCCCACTTAGCCCCGAAACGCTTTACCTGAACGCCAGCGATTGGGACGCTGGGATTGCCAGCAAACCAATCCACCTCGCCACACCCTTCAGCGAGCCAGAGTCGGCCAGCGTCATCGATTTCGCGATCCAGCCAGCGCGCGATTTCACCCCCGAACGCGGGCGCGGCGATAATATCTACGATGCCGCTGCGGCGCACGCGGCGGGCCTCGCGCATCAGGGCAAAGGCCTGATCCTCGCCTGCTATTCAAACGGCTCGCGTGAGCGGCTATCGGGCTTGCTCGCTGATCACGGGGTCAAGGGGCTTGCACTGGCCGATAGCTGGCAAGCGGCGCAGGGACTCGCTGCAAAAGGAACACAGACCCCCCTCATCATCCTCCCGCTTGATCACGGCTTCACCACACCGACGTTTGCGCTACTCACTGAACAGGATTTGCTCGGTGATCGCCTCGTCCGCCGTGCCAAGCGCAAAAAGAGCGCTGACGCCTTCCTCAGCGAACTCGCGACGCTCACCCCCGGCGATCTTGTCGTGCATATGGAGCATGGCATCGGTCGCTACGACGGCTTGACGTCAATTCCGGTCGGCAATGCCCCGCATGATTGCGTCGCGCTGTCCTACGCGGGCGGCGATAAGCTCTACGTTCCGGTCGAAAATATCGACGTGCTGTCGCGCTACGGCTCCGAAAGTGAGGGCGTTGCGCTTGATAAACTCGGCGGCGTCGGCTGGCAGACGCGCAAAGCCCGGATGAAGCAGCGCATCCGCGAAATCGCGGGTGAACTGATCGCCACCGCCGCCCTTCGCGCACTCCGCGAAGCCGATGTCGCCGAAGCTGGCCCCGATTATCCCGCGTTCGTTGACCGCTTCCCCTACGCTGAAACCGATGATCAAGACCGCGCAATTGCCGAGGTATTGGAAGATTTAGGCAGCGGCAAACCAATGGATCGCCTCGTCTGCGGAGATGTTGGCTTTGGCAAAACCGAGGTTGCGCTGCGTGCCGCTTATGTCGCGGCGATGGCGGGGATGCAGGTTGCGCTGATCTGCCCGACGACGCTCCTCGCGCGCCAGCATTACTCAACCTTTGTTGAGCGTTTCCACGGCCTGCCGATGCGGATTGGCCGACTGTCACGGCTTGTCCCCGCAAATGAGGCGAAGGGCGTCAAGGAAGGGCTGGCCGACGGCACAGTCGATATCGTCATCGGCACCCATGCGCTGCTGACCAAAGGGCTTGATTTCAAACGGCTCGGGCTTGTCATCGTTGATGAGGAACAGCGCTTCGGCGTGACGCATAAGGAGCGTTTGAAGGCGCTCAAAACCGACGTCCACATGCTCACGCTCACCGCAACCCCGATCCCGCGCACGTTGCAAATGGCGATGTCGGGCCTGCGCGAATTGTCAGTCATTCAAACGCCCCCGGTAGACCGCCTCGCGGTGCGCACTTATGTCATGCCGTGGGATCCCGTCGTGTTGCGTGAGGCATTGCTGCGTGAGCATTATCGCGGCGGGCAGAGCTTCTTCGTCACCCCGCGCATCGCCGATCTGCCCGATATCGAGCAATTCTTCCGCGAAGTCGTGCCAGAGCTCAACTATGTCATCGCGCACGGCCAAATGGCGGCGAGCGAAGTTGAGGAGCGCATGTCGGCGTTTTACGACCGTAAATATGATGTGCTAATCTCGACCACGATCATCGAAAGCGGGCTTGATATCCCGAGCGCGAACACAATGATCATCAATCGTGCTGACCGCTTTGGCCTTGCCCAGCTTTACCAATTGCGCGGGCGCGTCGGCCGATCAAAAACGCGCGCCTATGCCTACATGACCACCGCGCCAGAGCGGCTGATGACGGATACCGCCGAACGCCGCCTCAAAGTGCTGTCCGATCTCGACTCGCTTGGCGCTGGCTTTCAATTGGCGAGCCATGATCTTGATATTCGCGGCGCTGGCAATTTGCTCGGCGATGAGCAATCGGGCCATATCCGCGAGGTTGGGTTTGAGCTGTACCAGTCAATGCTCGAAGAGGCGATCATGGATGCCAAGGCGGGCGGCCTTGCCGAGGCCAAACCGCGCGATCTTAGCCCACAAATCACCGTCGATGCGCCCGTCCTCATCCCCGATAATTATGTGCCTGACCTCAATCTGCGGATGAGCCTGTACCGCCGGATCAATGAGCTTGAGAGCGCTCAAGAACTCGAAGCCTTTGCCGCCGAACTCATTGACCGTTTCGGCAAATTGCCCGAACCCACCGAAAATCTGCTGACGCTGATGCAGATCAAACTCAACGCCCGCACCGCGCACATCGCCAAGATTGACCTCGGCCCACGCGGCGCGCTCGTCAGCTTCTGGAATGACAGCTTCCCCGATGTTCCGGGCCTGCTGGCTTACGTGGCGCGATTGAACGGCATCGCCAAGCTGCGGCCCGATAATCGATTGGTCGTGACACGCGCCTGGAGCGATCCCAAGGCACGGCTTCACGGTGCGCTACAATTGTCGAAGGGGCTGGCGAAAATTTTGCGGTGAGTCTTTTTCATTTGGGGTCAAGCAGGCAAATAATCCCGTCATTCCAACGCTACCCCGTCATTCCCGCGAAGGCGGGAATCCATAATCTCAGGCCTTGGGAGTATATGGACTCCCGCCTTCAGCCTTTGGCTGAAGTTTATCCTGAGCGCCTGCAAGGCAGTCGAAGGGCGGGAGTGACGAAGAATATCTATGCTGGCTCAATCCGTCCCCCACATTTGTATTTACTTTGTTCCCATTCTATGCTAGGAAATTTCCTATTCAAATATAGGAGATGATTATGACCAAAACACGCTGCAAGCCCGCCGCAGACTATCGTACTGATGCCATTCGTGAAGACGGATGGACATTTGCGCGGCAGGCGACTTTCCTCATGGCGCTTGCCGAAAGCGGGCTGGTCAGCGCTGCGTGCAAAATCGCGGGAATGAGTCCCGCATCTGCATATTCGCTCCGCAATGAGACGCGCGGAAACGCATTTCATCTCGGCTGGCAGGCGGCGCATCTGCTTGCGCGTGATCGGCTTGAGGATGTTCTGCTCGAAGCCGCGATTAGCGGAGTTGAAAGCGTGACCACACGCGTTGAAACGACAACGCACCGGCAAGTGCTCAACGGAAATTTGTCAATGGCAGTGCTTAATCGGCTTGATCGGCGCGCAGCATCGCTTGATGACCGCGCTATGGCCGTCGCTCGTGCCATCGGCGCGGCTTTTGAAGAGTTTATCTCGCTTGTGCTGACTGGCGGCGGCAGCGACGCAATCGCCGCATTTCTTGCCGAGCATCCCGATCCGCTGGCGGCGCAGGTTGAAGCGTCCACAGCAACAGTGCCTCAACTTGTTGAGAAATCCGCCATTTTTATCGCACCCCCTGCGCAAAGCTCACGCACCTTCGATCCAATCGCAGCGCGCTCACCAAGCGCAACCCCCTGCGACTGCCCTGCCGACCGCGATGTGGCGCTGCTTGAGGGGGTTTGAGGGACTTGGTGAAGATATTAGGGCGCTAAGCCGGGGTTTTGGGTTTGTAAAAAATCCGTCCGGCGAAATAACCAATTATCCCGATCGGCACTAAGGCGAATATCGCCATCCCGAACATAATCGCCAAAACATTCGTCAATTGATCTGGTGCGTCACCTTTCGAGGTAAAGCCAATTCCAGCGGAAAAACACAATATCAAAGTTGCACAATCAATAAAAAATGCCCAGTAATCCCATTTCACTGTATATGTTCGTCGAGTGTAGAATAAATAAGTGGGCACTATGATTGCAAAGGCCAAATACGCCAATCCGAACATTCCACCGGCTTCACTATTTGGATCGGCTGCCGCGCCTATTTTTTCGTAATCTTGTCCGACCAGAGCACCCACGATCAAACCGACCAACGCAATTTTAATCGATTTGCTATAACGTTTGAAAAACGGCTCGGGTGGCGCAGCCCATTGCGGTTGCACGGGTGCTGGCATTGGCGCTGCACTGGGAACCGCGATTGGCTCACTTTCAAGACTGCGTTTTGATCGACGCGGCTTTGCAGGGGGTTGAACGTGGCTAAGCTCAGCGCGCCGTCTGGCCAGATAATCCTGCATGTACATCGTACCCATCGCAGTCGCGAGTGAGAAAAATCCGGCGATTATTGCGGTTGTTGTGTCAGCCATATTACCCTCCCGTATTGGCGCAAACCT
>JAYTPB010000066.1:0-6297 GCA_043747445.1 Sphingomonadales bacterium | reverse complement strand
TTGATATTTTCGCGGCTCATCCCGGCAAAACTGCCAAGTTCGCTCTGGCTGAGCGCGAGCTTTAATCGACCATCAGTGCTGTTCACAAGCGTAAGCCGCTGCAAAAACCGCGCAAGCCTTGGACCAGAGGAAAAAGCGCGGTCACTTTCAATTGTATTGTTAGTTTGGCGAAGACGGCGCGCAATCTCTTTCATGAAGCGCCATGCCATTGGCGGCTGACGCTCAACAAAGGATGCAAAGGCACCCCGCGTCAGATGGAGATAGCTGCCCTCGCTCAGCGCGATAACCGAGGCGGTGCGATCCCCCCCATCGATCACCGAAATCTCACCAAGGACTGCCCCTGCTTCGGCATAGTCGAGCGTGATTTCACGACCATTTTGCGCGACCATGGTAACTCTGGCATTGCCAGCAAGCAAGATAACCAAGGAATCGCCAACATCGCCCTGCATCATCAGCGTTTGGCCTTTTTTCATCGTGGCCTTGGTTGCAACCGAAAGCAGGTCGTTAAGCTCACCTACCGAGCAGGATGAAAACAATGTTCCCGGCGGTAGCATACCCAGCAATGTGCTTGCGTCCATAATTCCCCCACGCGAAACATCTACCAACCGTGAAATAACGTCCGATCAGATGGGTTAAACTATCTTAAACCATAGTGGGTGAAAAACGACAAGATATTTTGTGCATAAGCGAACGTATAGCCTGCCAGTAGCGAAAATCAGCCACTGGCAGGCTATAAACTCATCAATTAAAACATATAAAGCCTACCAGACTTTTACGCGCTCGGCTGGCGGAAGATAAAACTTCTCACCCGGTTTGGCACCAAAGGCCACGTACCAAGCATCGATATTGCGCACGACATAGGGCCGGAAATGTCCGGGCGTGTGCGGGTCAGTTGTCAGCCGCTGCTGAAGATTGGCCTCGCGGTATTTGTTGCGCCACACTTGGCCAAAACCGAGGAAGAAGCGCTGATCACCCGTGTAGCCGTCAATCAAGGCCGCCGCTTTGCCGCCGCGCGAAATCTTATAGGCATCATAAGCAATTGTGACGCCTGCGAGATCAGCCATATTTTCACCAAGCGTCAGCTCACCATTGACCTTTGATCCCGGCAAAGGTTCATAAGCGCCGTATTGTTTCACCACCTTCGCGGTGTAACCTTCGAAGCGCTTCACATCTTCAGCCGTCCACCAATCAGTAAGACGCCCCTGCGGATCGAACTTGCGGCCCTGATCATCGAACAAATGGCTAATTTCATGGCCAATCACAGCGCCAATCCCGCCGTAATTCACCGCAGCATCGGCATTGGGATCAAAGAAGGGTGCCTGCAAAATCGCCGCTGGGAATGCGATTTCATTCTGAAGCGGGTTGGCATAGGCGTTCACAGTCTGCGGGGTCATGAACCATTCGCTGCGGTCAACCGGCTTGCCAACCTTGGCAAGTTGCCGATCATATTCAAACGACTGAACACGCAGCGCATTGCCGAGTGCATCGCCGCGTTCAACCTTAAGCGCTGAATAATCGCGCCATTTTTCAGGATAACCGATCTTGGGGACGATGGCCGCAAGCTTTTCGCGCGCCTTCACCTTGGTCTCGGGGGCCATCCATTCAAGCTGATCAATCCGCTTGCCCATCGCAGCGAGGATATTTTTGACGAGAACATCGGCCTTCGCCTTGGCATCGGGCGGGAAATGCTTGGCGACATAAAGCTCGCCCACGGCTTCCCCCAGCGCCGCATTCACGCCGTCGACACCGCGCTTCCAGCGTTGCTTGAGAACGGGTGTTCCCGAAAGTACCGGGCCGTTAAATGCAAAATCTTCCTCAACAAACGCTTTGGAAAGATAAGGTGCTGCTGATTTGATCAGATGGAAGGTCAGATAATCCTTCCACAGGTCAACTGGCTCACTTGATACCAGCTTTGCCGAGCCTTCAAGCGCGCTTGGCTGGGTTGCAATCACGGTCTTCATCGAAGAAATACCAAGCGTTTGCAGGTAAAGCGGCCAATCAAAGCCGGGCATTTTCACAGCCAGATCGCCGACCGCGACTGGATTGTAAAGCTTATCAATCTGGCGTGACTGCGCCTGCGTCCAGTGCGTCATCGCGATCTTCTTTTCGAGATCATAAATGCGCTGCGCCTTCGCGGCGTGATCAGCAACCCCTGCGAGCTTGAGCATGTTACCAATATGCGTCACATATTTGGTGCGGACGTCAACGAAACGGGGGTTGTTCTCAAGGTAATAGTCGCGGTCGGGAAGGCCGATGCCGCCCTGTCCTAGATAGGCCGCATAAACCGTATTATCCTTGAGATCGAGTTGAACCCCCATCCCAATCGGCGTTGAAATGCCAAGGCGATTGGCGATACCAAATGCTGCTGCAAGCTGGCTCGGAGTCTGAATGACTTGCACCTGAGCAAGCAATGGGGCCAGTGGCGCAACGCCCTTTGCCTCGATTCCCGCCTCATCCATGAAGCTTGCGAAATAATCACCAACCTTTTGCCCGCTGCTTCCCGGCGCGTTTTTGGCGGCGGCAACTGATTCAATAATTTCGCGAGTGCGTGTGTCAGACAAATCACGCAAAATCCCAAAGCCACCGTGTGAGGATTTGTCAGCAGGAATTTCGGTCTTTGCCGCCCAAGTGCCATTGGCAAATGCGAAGAAATCGTCGCCGGGCTTCACCGCTTTATTCATGCCGTCGGTATCCATGCCGAAGGTACCGAACACTGGCTTGGCGGTTGCTTTGCCAGCCGCAGCGGTTTTGGCCATTGCTGGTTTTGCGGTTGCAGCTTTTTTGATTTCCTTAGCCGCAGCAGGCACCGTGAGGGCGGCTGAAGCCAGCGCAATCAAAGCGGCGCTGGCGAACAAACGAATATTCATGACGATCATCTCCTTATTGTTGAGAGTGTCTTTAGCGATGTTCACCCGCTGCCCGCAAGCACCGTGCGCAGCGTTGGTCGATCCGAATTCAGCGTCTATCGAAATCAAATGCCGCTAACGGACACACCAATGGAGCAGGCCTTCGGCGTCGCTGCTAACCATTCCAGCCGCGCCAACCGCTTCGGCATTGGGATCAAGCAAACGGCCAAGGCTCGCGCTATCGTCTGCATCAACCCGTGCAAGCAAACGCGCACCCTTTGGGGTTCGCCCAATAACAGTGCCAAATCGGATGCTGCCATCACGGGCGTAGAACACTGTGAAGGTTTCGATTTTTGCCGGGCCGTCATACTGCTCGACAACGGGTGGAACCGCGTCACGCAGCGCCGCAGCCTCGGCATTATAATCAAAGGGTGAAGGGAATTGCGCACCCACAATCGGCGACGCTGAAATGACAATTGCATGGTTGTGCGTGGCGTAACCCCCGTTCGCAAAGAGCAGCGCAGTGCCGCGTTCCTGACGCAGCGTACCCACCATCGATCCAATCGCATGGCTCATATAATTGCCAATCGGCCCGCCGCCAAAGGTCAGTCCGCCAAATGCGGTGATTGGTTTGTCGAGCGGCCAATCAAGCACACGTCGCGCCATTTTCGGAATGCACGGAAAGCAGGAATAAAGCTCAACATGATCAAGATCAGCGCTGTTCAGGCCGTTTCGCTGTAGCGTCTGTTGCAGGGTGATGATCATGCCTGCTGAACGGTCATAGCGGTCGCGCTTTAGGATCGAATGCGTTTCATGTGCCGCCGCACCCTGCCCGACATAGATGATGCGCTCTTCTGCAATGCCCGCAGCGCGGGCGCGGGCAAGACTCGTCACGATAAATCCAGCGCCTTGATTAACACTTGAATTGGCAACCATCCGCTTGAGATAGGGATAGGCAATTGGGCGATTGTCGTCATTTGATGCGGTAATCTCCTCTGGCGATAACGCCTTGCGCAGCCATGCCGTCTCATTGGCCGCCGCAACCGCCGACATGCCCGCCCAAAGCACACCCGTTTCGCCCTGCGCCTCGGCAAAACTTTGCCCCCACGCCGCGCGCGTTGCGTTCTCGTAAAGCGGATACAGATCAGTCGGCGCAACAAGGCCGTGCCGCGCCATAAGCGACTGTGCGCCGCTGTTCGCAACATCGCGGAGCGCATCTTTCTTCTCACCAGTCGCGGCCTTGGCACGCTGCGCTGCTGTGCGTAGCGCCTCAGCGCCGACAATCGCCGCAACTTGAATTTCACCAGCGCCAATCCGGTTGGCAGCTTCATTGAGCAATTGCACGGGGCTTTCACCCGTTGGCCAAGGGGTTTGCTCCACATGCGCAGGCGATATACCAAAATGCGCCGCGAGGCTTTCCGCAATATTTCCAAGCCCCGGAAAGCTAATCTGGTTGACGACGGCTAGGCTGTCGAGCGCAGCGATCCAACCACCACCGCCGTCCGCATCAGCGTTTTCAAGCGCACCAATCATCAACGCGAGCGAGTCATCTACACACTCACGGTCATTGATCTGCCCCGTACCGATGATGACGGGAATGCGGGTGGGGTCGAGTGTCATTAGATTTCCAATTTTGTGATCGAACAGGATTTGGTGAGACCAAGCCCGCGCTTCATTGCGGGATAAGCGCGCACAATCGCCGCCGTCATCGCGAGTTCAAGGCGAGTGGCGCGGCCATATTTGGCCTCGATAGCATCGCCAAACGCGAACGCATCGGGTGACTGTGTCGCAATCGCTTGCCCGAAATCAAACGCCGTTTTGAGATCGCCTTCAGGGGGATTGCCCGCCAGCGCCGCGTTCACAACGTCGCGTGACACCTTGTACTCAAGCGCGCCACGGGCCGCCGTCAATGCACATGGCCCACAATCCTCAACCAAAGTCGCACCAATTCGCGCCATGTGGAAAAGATCAACCGGAGCCTCGTGGCGATGCATCGAAGCAGGCATGAAATTAGTGAATTTTTCATAGGCATGGCCGGGCGCACCCGCAACTTCATGCATATATTCAGATTCATCGGGCGACATCTTGTCCGTGATCGCCAGAAAAACACGTTTGGGTATACCCGCCGGAACAATCTTCTGCGCGCCGAACAATATGCCGAGCGCAATCCACACCATGAGCGGCGGCCCGAGTACGCCCGGCGCGTCTTTCCAGAAAACATCCTGAGCACAGATACCGGTCAGCACTTCATAAATATGGAGCGCGCCGTGCGCCGCGAGAAACAAGCTCCCCGCAAGCGCGGCCATCCACCGACCCGAGGGATACCAAGTGGCATAGGAAAGCATCACGCCGCTTCCGATAAAGGCGATCCCAATATCGCGGATGAAATGCTGATTTGGCGGCCCGGTGAATTTGACCGTCCCCACCGCCTGATACCAGCCATAAGGATCCCACAGCATGAAAGCACCGTTCAGCAGTGCAAACAGCGCCGCAATCGCGATCAAGACTTGCGCAATGCGGTCGAGCATGTCGGGCTTGTGCATGGGCGGCCTGCCTTTCTTTAGCTACAACTGGACTTGAACGCCTTACACTCTTTCGCGCGAAACTGATTGATTAGACCTTGCACTTGGGGTGTGTCGCCTGACCAGTCGGCTTCGCTGCACAGCAGTTCTTTATGATCGCTCAAATGATCAGCCATTGTCGATTCCCAGTCTGGTAATGCGGTGAGCACCTGTTCGCTGGTATAGAGCATATATTGGACGTAATTTTCATAAGCCGCTTCATCAGCCGTTTCGCGGATCGCGCAATAATCGGGTGCTGCGAATTTGGTCTGGCTGATCGAGATATTGAGAAACTCACGGTATATATCGCGTGCCGATTGCTCGCGCTGCATCTGCGCCGAGGCGTTAAGCTGAACCCTGATCCCGACGATGCCGCCAACCACGGCAACGAGTGCACCAATTGCCGAGAGCGCTTGCAATGCCGGAGCATATTTTTCGAGCCATTTGATCATCGCAACGATACCCGTCCCGCCTTTGGCTGTTGCTGCGTCGCGCAGTGAATACCGCCGCCTGACTCGCCAATCGGATCAATATTGAGCATTTCCACGGTGCGTCCGGGATAAAGCGATTGCAGCAGGTCACGCGCCTTGCCATCGGCCCGCGCGTCGCCAAATTGTGCTGCGATCACCGCGCCGTTGCAGACGTAATAGTTAACGTAGCTCGCCACGAAATCGGGCAAGTTGCTGCGAATATCGACTGGATCATCAAGCCTGACGATTTCAAGTTTGCGCCCCTGAGCGTCAGTTGCGTTTTGCAGAATTTTAAGCGTTTCATGGCCAGAAACCGACCACGGATCGTCAGGATCAATCGTCGCGCCAAGCTGGATCAGCACCTTGCCCGGCGACACAAACCGGGCGAGCGCATCAATATGATAGTCGGTGATATCCTTA
>JAYTPB010000065.1:0-11786 GCA_043747445.1 Sphingomonadales bacterium | reverse complement strand
GTCACTTCACCAAGCGAATCGGCGATGCTGGTTTCGCCTGCCTGCATCCGTTGCGCTATGCGTCGCGGCAACATTGAATAGAGCAGATCATCATTGCGCTGTTGCGATTCGACAATCGCCCTATCAGTCAAAAACCGCTTGCGCGCGGCGCGTTCACGCAGATGTGCTGACACGCTGCTAAATATGATTGCAGTCAGCATATAATTTATATTGATTTTCAGCCATCCCGGCATCGCGTTATCAGCATAAATATGCGTCGCGATCATTAAAACAAATCCAAATATAGATATAAATAATGTATATTTTAATCTCACAGTAAATGTTAAATTTGTTCCCATTAACAATAAAACAAACGCAAGACATGCATATTCGAATCCCGATTTAAGGTTAGCGTATATAATACAGGATGTAGTATAAGGTATTGCAAAATATGTTATTGCAATAATCTCATAATATTTTTGCAGTTTTCTAAAAAACAGGATGACCGCACATATGAGCATAGCTGGCACAGCAATTGTGCCGCGTAAGATATGATTTTCATAGCCTGTTACTGGGTCCATGACATGATCGGATATGAATGAGATATAATAGGCGAATGCCCCGATCAGCATCAGCGCTTGCGACACTCGGAGCGCGCCTTGAACATAATATTCGACAAATTCACGCTCAAGTGTCTTATCTTCAAATGACAGATTTAGCCATTTGAGAAAGCGATAGCCCGGTACTCTAGCAACCGTTGTTATCATTGTGTGCGCAACCCATTTTATTTTGAGTAGACTACACAGCTTACGAATTATCGCCAGTGAAAAAATCGTTAAATTATTGTGACTAGGCATTTTCTCCGCTTGCGCCTTTGTCCGATGACGTTGATCAGGGCGCTATGAACTTTGTGTCCCGGCCCGTGCGTTTCGTCCTTGCGACCATCATTATCGATGCCATTGGTTTTGGCATTGTCATGCCCGTTATGCCAGATTTGCTGATGGAAGTTGGCAAGATGGATGTGGCCGCTGCCGCCCGTTTTGGCGGGCTATTGGCGCTGCTTTATGCAGGGTTCCAGTTTCTCCTCGGGCCTGTGCTTGGCAATTTGGCGGATCGTTATGGGCGGCGGCCGATTTTGCTCGGCTCGCTTGCGGGATATTCGGTCAATTTCGCGCTGATGGCGGTTGCCCCCAATTTGGGTTGGCTGATCGCCGGACAAGCGCTTGCAGGCGTGTTTGGCGGTACTTACGGGCCAGCACAGGCAGCACTTGCCGATATCACCGCGCCCAAGGATCGTGCGCGCATTTTTGGCTATGTCGGCGCTGCGTTTGGAATTGGCTTTACCATTGGCCCCGCAATTGGCGGGCTGCTCGGCGAATTCGGCCCGCGTATGCCCTTTATTGCCGCTGCAGCACTTGCGGCTGCAAACTTCGTCTACGGGATGCTCTATTTCCCTGAAACGCTTTCAAAGGAAAACCGCCGCGCCTTTGATTGGCGGCGGGGCAATCCGTTCGGTGCGCTCAAGACGCTTGGCCGTTTGCCGGGGATCATTCCCATCGGGCTTGTGCTGCTGCTGTGGCAAATCGCGAGCCTGATTTATCCGCTGACATGGGGTTATTATCTGATCGCGGGGTTTGATGCGTCGCCGCGCATGATCGGGATTTCTCTGACGTTTGTTGGTATCACACTCGCGCTGGTGCAGTTTTTCCTGACCGGGCGGATCGTTGCGCGCGTGGGTGAGCGGCGCGCTGCGATCATCGGCCTATGCGCCGCATCGACCGCATTTGCGGGCTTTGCGGTTGCGCCACATCTCCCAATAGCAATGTTCGCGCTACTTATCATGCCGTTTGGATCGATCATTCAGCCCAGCCTTGCGGCGATGGTCTCACAGCGTGGGCAGGCCAATAACCAAGGCGAGATTCAGGGCTTCACCGCGTCGATCATGTCGCTCGGCGCGATGATCGCCCCAGTCACGCTCAATCCAACGATTGCTTATTTCACGGCCGCGAATGCGCCGCAGCGCTTGCCGGGGGCCGCGTTTATCTTGGCTGCACTGATCGCACTGATTGCACTTATAATCATGGTGCGAATGCGCAGTGCGGCTTCAGCCGATCAGCCGCGTGATGCAGGCGATCACCTCATCAGCCATTGAGACCGTCATTCGGCTTTTGAATTCTGGGGCCTGCGCGCGCAGCTTGGTTGCCAGCACCGTATCACCCGCAAGGGTATTGACCGCCTCGGTCACCTGATCAGCCGTAACACCATTGAAAGCGAGCATTTTTCCAAGCCCAAGTGCATCCACTGCGCGCGCGGTCAAAAGCTTTTCAAGGTCAAACGGCATCATCAGTTGCGGAAGTGCGGCAACGAGGCACGCGCTGGTAAACCCGTTGCCGCCGTAAGACACGGCAACGCAAGACCGGCGTGCGATCATTGGAAATGCCAGCGGCTTTGGCTCAAAAATACAGCCAAGCCTTTTGAAGCAAGCAAGATGTTCGCGCGTGGGATCACGCATATGAACGCGCACCGTCCGCCGCGTTGCGGCAAGGCCAGCCCAAATCGGGCTGTCCGCGCCAATCCGGTTATAGGCATAAACAAAAACCTCATCACCGCCGCCCCCATTCCCGTCAGCAAGCGGCAATTTGATTGACGGCGCGCAGTAATTGCCAATCCTGAGTGGACGATAAGGATCAAGTTCGGCAAAATTGCCAACCATCACATGATCAGCAGTAAATAGCGCGGGCAGCCCAGCAAGTGGTGCGCGACCAACACTCACAAGGTCGGCATCAACCGTATCAAGCAAAACGTCTTCGTCATACGCATTGGGCGTGCCAGTCAGATTGGGGAAGCGGTCAAGCTGATAAGGCGGGCATGAGAAATAATCGCCGACACTGATCGTCGGCACCCGCTCGCGTGCCGCCGCCAGCAGCGCAGGCGCATAATCGGCAACAATTACATCGGGACGAAACGCCGTGAAAATAGCGTCCCACCCGCTTATCATCGCGGCGAGGCAGCCGGGGCGATCAAGCCCAAGCTGGGCAAGGATATCGCCCATCGTCGCCACGCGGCGGCTGCCATCCTGAAGATTATTGATCAGCAGACGTGGCCAGACCGGGGCTTGCCACAATGTGATGCGCGGATCGCGGTCAAGCCCGGCGCAGTCAATCTGCTGCAATGCGAGCGCAACCTCATGCCCGGAATCAAGCAGGCGACGCGCCATCGGCAACAAGCGCTCAATATGCCCGCGATTGGCGCCAAGCTCCCAACCAAACAGGATGCGCGCCATGCTGGCTAGATACCGCCCTCAACGGGTTCGCGCTCTACAGCGATGAGACCGGCGATCAACGCATCGGCACAGGCATCAAGCCCGGATTGTTCAGTTGAGCGGACAACGAAATTTGACCCCACCCGCCCCTCGCGAAAGAAGGGATAGCTGCCGATCTGGCACCCCTCGTGCGCTTTCTCGGTCGCGCCGAGCATCGTCGCAATCTCGCTTTCGGCGACCCAGCAACCAATCGTGCGTGACAGCATCGGCGCGCCGCCCTCAAGCGTGCCCGTCAGCGCGTCAAGCATTCCAGCGGTAATGTGAGGAACCCCCGCCATGATGAAGATATTGCCGTGGCGAATGCCCGGTGCACCAGACATGCGGTTGGCGATCAGCGTAGCTCCGTCAGGCACACGCGCCATCCGCAGCCGTGCCTCGGTCAACCCGCCGCGCGTTTCATAATAACCCTCCAGCACCGCGCGCGCCTGCGGGTGGATAACGACGTCCACGCCCAGCGCCTTGGCAATCGCGTCAACGGTAATATCGTCATGCGTCGGACCAATCCCGCCCGTGGTGAAAAGATAATCGTTGCGCGCGCGCAACGCATTCACCGCCTCGACAATCGCATCCTCAACATCAGGCACCACGCGCACTTCGCGCAGGCGGATGCCTTGAATATTAAGCCACAACGCAATCTGCGCGATATTCTTATCCTGCGTCCGGCCAGAGAGGATTTCATCACCAATGATAGCAAGGGCAGCGGTGTAAATGCGGGTGGTCATCACAACACGTTATAGACCAACCGCATTACTGCGAAAGGGGGTAAAATCGGCAAAGCTAAAAGCAGACAAGTTTGTTGCAAATCATTCTCAATATGATAAGGAAACTGCTATCGGCTCGCATTAGCCTAAAAATATAGGGAGTGAATTGTGAAAAATGGCCTAAATCCCGCATTAGGTGCGGCGTTGTCACTACTGGTTGCAACGCCTGCACAAGCTGATGAGTCGTTGTTCGGCTACATCACTGGTGCTGACATCGTTCCCAAAGGCCAAGGCGAAGCCGTGCTTGTTCTCACACGCCGTACCGACAAGGATTTCGGGACTTATCGCGCGACCGATGCCACTGCTGAAGTCGAATACGGCATCAGCGATAAATTTTCGGCTGGATTTTTCGTTGGCGGTTTTAACCTCAAATATAAGGATGCTTTCGCACAGGAGCAGGTTGCACCCGGCGTATTTGAGGATGTTTATCCCCAGCAGTTCAGTGGCACACGCCTTTCAAAAGTGGGGGTTGCGGGCAAATATCAGTTCCTCAGCCCTTATACCGATGGCATCGGGCTTACCGTGCGTGCAGAGTTTTATTACCAATTCCGTTATGGCCGGATTGATGGCGCGAAAACTAAGCAGGTCTCATTTGAACCCAATGTCATCCTCCAAAAAAACTTCCTCGATGATACGTTAATTACAACGGTCAATCTCAAAGCTGAGTTTGAAAACCGCGTCTTCGTTGACGGTGCGGCTGAAAATGAAATCAAGTTTGAACCCGGCGCAGGCATATCATATCGCGTAGCCAAGGGGCTCTATCTTGGTGGTGAAGGTTTTTACCGTGCGGATAATCTCAACGGTGAATTCAATCATGGCTCGGTCTTTCTCGGGCCAACGATCCACTATGGTGCCAAGAAATTCTACATCACGGCGACATTCCAGCGTCAGGTGACTGGCACGCCGCCCTACAGCTATGATACCGCGCCGCAGTTCACAACCGCAGGCGTTAATTTGGAAGAAGAAACTCGCAATGAGTTTCGTCTAAAGTTCGGCATCAATTTCTGAAGGCTACTATGATCAATCGAAGGGCGTTTCTTGGTGTGGTTCCGGTCGGGCTTGTGGCATTGTCACAGCCTGCGCGGGCGAAAACCTATTTCACGGGTGCAACGGTGCGACAGGCTTTGTTTCCCTCGGCGACGCAGTTTATTGATCGCTCAGTGACGCTGACGTTTGCGCAGGCCAAGGCAATCTCAAAGGCATCCTCGGCGCGTGTTTCCAAATCGAAAGTTGCGGCGTGGGAAGTGCGTGGGACAGGCGGCAGATTGGGCACGATGTTCATTGACCAGGTGTACGGCAAGCATGAATTCATCACTTATGCTGTTGCGCTTGGCCCAGAAGGTGATGTCCGGCAGATTGAAATTATGGATTACCGCGAAACCTATGGTGATCAAATCCGCATCCCGAAATGGCGCGCGCAATTTACTGGCAAGCGCCACGGTCAGCCGCTCAAATTCACCAAGGATGTCAAGAATATCTCGGGTGCAACGCTGAGCTGTCTGCACATCACTGACGGCATACGCCGGTTGCTAGCGACATATGCGCTGGTGATCGCGCAAGGTTGATTGTGGCCGAGGCTGAGGATCTTATCCGGCGGGCGCAGCCGTGGTTTGGCACGATTGTAGAGATTGCGGTGCCCAAAGGATGCGAAGGCATGATTGAAGCTGGCTTTGCCGCGATCCGCCATGTCCACGCGCGAATGTCTTATCATGAGGCGGGCAGCGATCTTGAGAAACTGCGCTCGTCTCCAATCGGTTCAAGCGTAACTATTGATCCTGAAACGGTACGCGTCCTGCGCTTTGCAGCAAAGTTGCTCGATGAAACCAGCGGGCTATTTAATGTGACAGTCGCTCGTCATCTTGTTGCAGCAGGATTTTTGCCAGCGCGCGGCGCGCATAAACCTAACGCGCTAACGGGCACCGCGCATGATATCGAAATCATCGATGACACCCATGTTCGCTGTCACGCGCCACTGCTGATTGATCTCGGTGGGATTGCCAAGGGGCACGGCGTTGATTTGGCGGTCACTGCGCTAGTAAAGGCCGGGTGCAGCCACGGTATCGTCAACGCTGGTGGTGACCTTCGCGCTTTTGGATGTGAGCCACAAATAATCTGGCTTAATCGCGCCGATGGCCGCCTTGCCGAACCGATCAGCGTCACCAATTTGGCGGTCGCAACTTCATCAAACTGCCATACCCGTACTCGCATCAAGGGCAGAATAATGACGCCGCATATCGGCCATGAGCAGAGACCCGTGATTGTCGATCATGCCGTGACCATCACTGCACCGACCTGTATTATCGCAGACGCGCTGACGAAGGTTGCACTTGCTGACCCCGAACTCGCAAACTCCCTTTTTGCACGTTACGGCGCGCAGATGATCATCCCGGAATCACTTAAGGCTGCCGCCTGATGCCAAACACGCGCTCGGCAAGGCTCTCGCGCTGGCAGATCATGCTACTCACAATCAGCGGCGCGTTGCTCTGGCTTAGTGGAGCGGCATGGCTGCTGCTCCACTATTATGGGCAGGTGGAAGGTGAGTTTGGGCCAGAGACCAATCCGCTTGAGCCATGGTTTCTGCGCATCCACGGGCTTGTCCTCATCCCCGCACTCCTCGGCTTTGGCGGGCTGTTTGTGGCACACATGCCAAAGGGATGGAAAAACCGCTATCAGCGTTACATCGGCATTGCGCTGACGACAGCCTTCGCGATTCTGATCATATCAGGCTATATGCTCTATTACGTAGGCGACGAAGCTTTGCGTGATTGGACGAGCATCATCCACTGGGTACTGGGCTTGGGTGTGCCAGCACTCTTCATCTGGCACTATCTCCACGGCGTCACCAAGCGCCGCGCGGTACAGCGCAAAAGCTGATTTGCTGCGGGTGCGATAAGCGCATATATGAGCGGGATGACTCACTATCAAACCGTTACCGCCGATACGCTCCATGCGCGTTCTGATGTTATTAAGCTCCACGGGCCTGAAGGCTTCGCGGGGATGCGCAAGGCGGGGCTGCTTTCGGCGCAAATCCTTGACGCGCTAGGCGCGCATATCGTTCCCGGCGTTACGACTGAGGCGATTGATGATATCGTCCGCGAAATGACGCTTGCGGCAGGGGCAATCCCGGCGACGCTCAACTACCGGGGATATACACATAGCTGCTGCATCTCAGTCAATCATGTCGTTTGCCACGGTATCCCGGCGGAGAAAGCGCTGCGTGAGGGGGATATCGTCAACGTTGATGTCACCTCAATTGTTGATGGCTGGCACGGCGATACCAACCGCACTTATCTCGTCGGTGAAGTACCGATCAAGGCAAAGCGGCTGGTTGAGGTGACTTATGAAGCGATGATGCGCGGGATTGATGCCGCGCGCGCGGGCAACCGGCTAGGCGATGTGGCGCACGCGATTCAGAGCTTTGCTGAGAAGCACCGCTACGGTGTCGTCCGTGATTTTTGCGGTCACGGCATCGGCCGCCTGTTCCATGATGCGCCCGAAGTGATCCATGCCGGACGCCCTGGCACCGGGCCGGAACTGAAGCCAGGCATGTTCTTCACTATCGAACCAATGATCAACATTGGTCGCCCCGATGTGAAAGTGCTTGATGACGGCTGGACGGCGGTAACGCGTGATCGCTCACTCTCGGCTCAGTTTGAACATACCATCGGGATCACTGAAAACGGCGCAGCGGAGATTTTCACCAAGAGTCCGGCAGGGCTCGATTGTCCGCGTTAATTCGCAAAGCGCGAATCGCACACCATGTTCGCCCATCAGTGAGTGCCCAAAATTTAGGCAGCATAAAGCCAATTGCCACTCAAATAAGCAATCTTTCGACTGCCTGTTGCTCCAAACCTATCTATACTTGCGGTTTGCGAACTGGCACGTTTATTGAAGACACTTCAGGCCAAAGGGGCTCAGGCAGATTATGAAAAAAATTGAAGCAATCATCAAACCGTTCAAGCTTGATGAGGTGAAAGAGGCGCTCCACGAAGTTGGTGTCAGCGGCATTACCGTAACCGAGGCCAAGGGCTTTGGCCGCCAGAAAGGCCATACCGAGCTTTACCGGGGGGCCGAATATATCGTTGATTTCCTGCCCAAGGTAAAGCTTGAGGTGGTCGTCGAAGACGGCATGGCGGCGCGTGTGGTTGAGGCCATTGCAGCCGCCGCGCAGACGGGCCGGATTGGCGACGGCAAGATTTTCGTTATCCCGATTGAAAGTGCGCTCCGCATCCGCACGGGCGAAACTGACAACGACGCGATTTAAATTGAACCTAATTTCAAAATACAAAAGGACAATTCACCAATGACCAGCGCAGCAGCCATCATCAAACGCATCAAAGACGAAGATATCGAATGGGTCGATCTCCGTTTTACTGACCCGCGCGGCAAGTGGCAGCATCTGACGATGTGTGCGGGTGTCATTGGCGAGGATGAGCTTGCCGACGGCCTGATGTTCGACGGATCATCGATTGAGGGCTGGAAAGCAATCAACGAAAGCGACATGATCCTTAAGCCCGATCTTGAGGCGGTCTATGTCGATCCGTTCAGCGCGACCCCGATGATGATCCTGTTTTGCGACGTGGTCGAGCCGTCAACGGGTGAGCTTTACGCCCGCGATCCGCGCAGCACCGCCAAGCGCGCCGAGGCCTATCTCAAAACCACGGGCATTGGCGACACGATCTATATCGGCCCCGAAGCCGAATTTTTCATGTTTGATGACGTCCGCTTCGATAATACCTATAATAGCAGCTACTATCATATCGATGATGTGGAATTGCCGACCAACACTGGCACCAAATATGAAGGCGGCAATATGGGCCACCGCCCGCGCGCCAAGGGCGGTTACTTCCCCGTCGCGCCTGTCGATTCAGCCGTTGATATCCGTGCCGAGATGGTCTCGACGATGCTTGAAATGGGCTTGCCTTGCGACAAGCATCATCATGAAGTCGCCGCCGCGCAGCACGAACTCGGGCTGACCTTTGGCACGCTGACGACCACGGCAGACCGGATGCAAATCTACAAATATGTCGTCCACCAGGTCGCGCACGCTTACGGCAAAACCGCGACGTTCATGCCAAAGCCGATCAAGGAAGATAACGGATCGGGGATGCACACCCATCTCTCAATTTGGGCGAAGGATAAGCCGCTGTTCGCGGGCAATGGCTATGCGGGCCTTTCCGATATGTGCCTCTATTTCATCGGCGGCATCATCAAACATGCCAAGGCGCTGAACGCGTTCACCAACCCGACCACCAACAGCTATAAGCGTCTGGTGCCCGGCTATGAAGCGCCCGTGCTGCTGGCATACTCGGCGCGTAACCGCTCGGCCTCATGCCGGATTCCTTACGGAACGGGCGCAAAGGCAAAGCGCGTTGAAGTGCGTTTCCCCGACGCGATGGCCAATCCGTATCTCTGCTACGCAGCACTCTTCATGGCGGGGCTTGATGGGATTGAGAATAAAATCCACCCCGGTGACGCGATGGATAAGAACCTCTATGACCTCCCGCCCGAAGAACTGGCGCAGGTGCCAACCGTCTGCGGTTCACTCCGCGAGGCGCTCGAAGCGCTTGAGGCCGACCATGCGTTCCTGCTCAAGGGCGATGTGTTCAGCAAGGATCAGATCGAAAGCTACGCCGAACTCAAATGGCAGGAAAATGCCCGTTGGGAAATGACGCCAGCGCCAGTCGAATTTGATATGTATTACAGCTACTGATCAAAAGGGTCAGCGTTTCAGAAACAGCGTCCGGGGGAAACTCCGGACGCTTTTCTTTTGCCCTCACCGCGCTTTGAGCAGCATATCCAATCCACCGTCAGCCGTGCCGATCTTTTCGAGCCGGGGGTAACGCAGCCCGCCGTAGTAGGGCACGCTCACTTCGCGCACGCGGTCACCGTTTTTGACAATTAGGCGGATTGGCGTGGTTGTGCCCTTCGCCGCTGTGATCGCTTCCTTGATCCCCTCATCCTCATACGCCATGCCGTTGACCGCGATGATCTCGGTATCGATCACAAGGCCAGCGTTAAACAGCGGCCCATCCCAGATGATGCTGGTAAGTTTGTTTTTGGCGATTGTCGCGCCGAGTGAGTAGCTGAGGTTGATTTCCTTGGATCGCTTTTCACCGTCCTTGAACTGCGGGGTTGGCTCATCGCCAAAGATCAGACGGTAACCGCCTTGGGTGAGGCCGTTCAGCGGCGCCGTTGCGGCCTTTTCGGTCAGCCGCTTGGTGAGGAAGCCGTCCCAATCATACGCCACAACGCCGTTTAACGTGCGGACGAGATCCTTAAAATCATAAGGATTGGCGCTGTAATCGCCTTCCTTCGTCCCAAAGAAGCTCCGCGCGAAATCGTCCATCGATTTGGCACCCTTGCTGCGTTCGCGAATGATCGCGTCGGTCTCAAGCCAGATCAGCAGGCCTTCGTTATAATAATCCTCGCTGCGCTGCCAGCTTACCCAGCCCTTGGGGCGGCGCGCCGAAATCACTGGATCATAAGTAGTATCATCCAAACTGCGCCAATCGCGCGCTCGGCGGACATCAAGCCCAGCGGCAATCCCCGCGAGCGCATCAAGCGTCTCCTGCTTGCTGAACAGCCCAGAGCGCGCGCCCAGCACATAGCCCCAGAATTGCGTCTGCCCCTCATACACCCACAGCAGATCGTTGATCAGCGGGGTGCGGTAATCAGGAACAATCTGACCCGCAGGGCGGCGGTGTTTGCCGTTCCAGCTATGCACCAATTCATGGGGGAGGAGGTTGCGCCGACCGGGGCCGCCCTCCCATTCGGTGAAATATTCCGGGTTTACCCCGTTTTCGGATGATCGGTGATGTTCAAGCCCGATGCCGCCCATTCGGTCAGTCAGCGATAGGAGGAAATCATAACGGTCAAATTGCCGCGTGCCGAACAGCTTGAGTGCTTGGGTGACAAGCCGCTTATGCGCGTCAAGCTGATACGGCTTGATCGCCAGATATTTCGGCGCATCGGCCACAATATTCAGAGTGACATTGTCGCCAAGCGGCTCACTGCGGAAATATTTGCCCGCAAACACAGGGGAATCAACCAGCGTGTCATAAGGCACGGTTTCATAAGTGATCGTATCGCCAATCGTCTTGACCGGGCGCACCGCCGTTGCGGCTTTCCAGCCTGCGGGATATTTAACCGTCGCTGAAACCGGAATGGCGCTCGTGTAATAACCCGCCGGATACAGCGACATATTATTCCACTGGAGGTTCATCATCTCCTGCGTCATCACGATGCGGCCTTGCGCACCGTCATTGGCCGAAACAAACTCAAACGACAGATCAAGTGCGCGCGCACCCGCTGGCGCGGTGATGTGGAAGGCATAGACATCGACTGGATCGCGTTTCCAGATTAGCGTCTTGCCGCCAGCCTTGATCGTCAGGCCCGTCAGCTTCTCAATCTCACCGCGCGGCGCGTGATTTCCCGGCAGCCATTTGGGGAAGAGCAAAGTCATCGCCCCGCCCTGCGTAATCGGGATCATCTGCTTAACGCGGAAGATCGCGCGATCAAGATCAGTCGCATCGATATTGAGGAGCATGGTGCCGGGATAGGCACCCTCCTTTGCCGCCGGAATCGCCATCGCGGAACGGCCCCCCGCGCCCGCGTCTGCATCCTCTTCGGCAAGGCTAAGTGTCGGCGTGGCAAGTAAAACGAGCGCAAGGGCGTGGCGCAGCATCGAATCCCCCATTAAAATTATCGTTGCCGTTTCATGA
>JAYTPB010000064.1:0-11481 GCA_043747445.1 Sphingomonadales bacterium | reverse complement strand
AGAGGGGATAAAGTGGGTAAGGTTTGCCGTATGCAGAGGATTTCCGCAATCGCCAGAATCGCAACGCCGATTGGCTTGGTCGAATTGACCGCCGATGATACAGCTCTCGTCGGTGTACGGATTGATCCAGCGGACATTGGCCTCAGCCACATCCCCGCAGGACATAGGCTGCTTGAAACGGCGGCAGCGCAAATGCAGGATTGGTTTGCGGGCGAGCGCAAGGGCTTTGACCTTCCACTTGCTCCACCCAGCACTGAACGCGGTGAGGCACTGCGCGCTGGAATCGCCGCAATTGGGTACGGGCACACACTGACCTATGGCGAACTCGCTCAACAGATTGGATCAGCCGCGCGCGCGGTGGGTCAAGCGTGTCGGCGTAACCCCTTCCCGATTATCATACCCTGCCACCGAGTCACATCGGCAGGAACCCAAGAGTTTTACTCAGGAGGCGAAGGCCCACGCACCAAGGCGTGGTTGATCGCTTTTGAGCAAGGAAAGGCGTATCGCTATGGATCAGATTTGCTGATTTGAGATTAATATAGCGGCATTTTTACGAACTGATTGGGTTAGCTTTTATAAACTGGCCGTGTCTGTAGTTGTGCAGGACTCATCACTTTACTGTAGCTAAAGCTGCCATTCTTTACGTTGGAAGGCTGAGAATTTAGCACTTGACTTGCCTTTTCGGAAGCCTGACTTACCCATGATGTTGCTGACTTGGCCATTATAATTTTCTCCCCAATCTGCGACTGATAAGACCAAATTTGCGACGAGCCGTCTACATAATTGCGATGAATGGAATCTTTTAGGGGTTGAATCTATGGGTACGTTACCAACAATCAATATCGCTCTCATAGCGCCGCTCGGCGTTGATCTCGAGCTTGTACAAACGTCTCTTGAGGCTGGACTCAAGAAAGTCGGATATACAACTACAGTTGTAAAATTCACAAAAACCCTACATGATCTTGCTTCAAAATTTGATCTAAATTTCGGTAGTACCTCTGAAAGATATGAAAAATCTATAAAGGCAGGAAATGAAATCTGCCGTAGAACGAAACGTCGAGACATTCTTGCTCTAGGTGCTGTTACTCAAGCATTTAACTTACCAAAGCCTGCAAAATCTGCTTCATGCGTCAGAATATTTAGACAGGTAAAACGTGTGGAAGAAATTGGCCTACTTCGTCAAGTTTATAAGGATAGGATTGTATTTATTGGATGTTATTTGACAAAAAAGGAACGAGTTAGTAATTTAGTTGGACAGTTACTAGAAAAAGAAAGGGATGAATCACCTGACATTTTACGAGCACGAGCACTAAATCTCATTGGCGTAGATGAGAATGAGCGAAATGTAAAAGATGGTCAGAGATTTCTCGATTGTTACCCATACTCGGATTTTATTGCTGACTGCACTGATAAATCAACTCTTAGTCAATCAGTACAAAGATTCATAGAGAGCTTTTTTGGTCACCCATATATAACCCCTACGATTGATGAATACGGTGCCTCAATGGCACATTTGGTTGCCTTACGATCAAGCGACTTATCCAGACAAGTTGGTGCCGCCATTTTCTCTGAAGATAGAGGAATCATTGCCGTTGGTTGTAATGAGGTTCCAAAATCTGGGGGTGGAACGTACTGGGCAGATTCAACGCCCGATAAGCGAGATTTTCAGAAAGGGTTTGATTCCAATAGCAAAGTGCGAACTGATATGCTTCGAGATATTCTTACAAAACTTCAAGAGAAGCATTGGCTGAAATCTGAACTTCAAAATACCACTCCTGAGAAACTCATAGGTGACGCGCTTGGTGATACTGGCCCTCTTGAGAATGCAATGGTTGGTGACGTAATCGAATTCGGTAGGATGGTTCACGCAGAAATGAATGCAATAACTGATGCTGCTAGATTTGGTCGATCAGTTTCTGGCGCAACATTATATTGTACAACGATGCCTTGCCATATGTGTGCAAAATTGATTGTGGCGTCCGGTATTTCAAAAGTGGTTTACCTTGAGCCATATCATAAAAGTTTAGTTTCTGAGCTATTTGAAGATTCTATAGCAGTAGACGAGCCTGCCGAGGGCCGTGTCAAATTCGAACCTTTCAAAGGAATCACGCCGACCGCATATCAAATGGCTTTCCAAATGAGAGGAAAGCGCAAAGACAAAACTGCTAAGGCGATCAGTTGGCAAGAATCCGAAGGTGAACCCATCTTCGTCCAGTCTGATTTTGCCTCTTATGAGGCTGCGGAAGCTAATGCTGCAAAAGAATTTGAGTCTTTGTTAAAAAAAGCGAAGTTAATTGAGTAAAGTGTAATATTTTACATCCCAGCCGCTGCAATAACGAACGGCTGAACCTCGTTCCAGCCTTCCCAGATCATCTTGCCCGCGACATAGACGATCACGGCGAGGCCGACCCAAGCGATCCAGCGGTAACGCTCGATATACTGCGCGATGATATTGGCAGCGATCCCCATCAGCGCGACCGCGAAGATCAGGCCGACGATCAGGATTCCAGGATGTTCACGCGCCGCCCCTGCCACTGCAAGAACATTATCAAGGCTCATTGATACGTCAGCAATCGCGACTGACCAAGCGGCGGCGGCAAAGCTCTTTGCCGCTGGAATCCCTGAATTTTCGTCACCCGCAATTTCGGGAGAACCCGGCGATTCAACAGCTTCAGTGCGCGTTACATCGCGGTACATTTTCCACGCAACCCACAGTAGCAACAACCCGCCTGCCAGCACCAAACCGACAATCCCGAGCAGCCAACTGACCATCAGCGCAAACACAATCCGCAGCACGAGTGCCGCGATTACGCCGATCAAGATCACTTTTTTGCGTTGCTCAGGTGGCAGACCAGCGGCAAGCGCGCCGACAACAATCGCATTATCGCCCGCAAGGACAAGATCGATCATCAACACTTGAATGAAAGCCGCAAAGGCGGCTGGCTCAGTGATGTTCGAAAAATCCTTGACGATGGCCGCCCAGATATCGGCAGGGCCACCAAGATCTGTTGCCGAACTGGCAGCAGCGAGAATTATATCAAACATTATACTGGCCCTATTGATTCATCGAATCGAAGAAGTCTTCGTTCGTCTTTGAGTCCTTCATCTTATCAAGCAGGAACTCCATTGCATCGATCGTGCCCATCTGCATGAGGATGCGGCGCAGCACCCACATCTTGGAGAGCTTGCCTTTTTCAACGAGCAACTCTTCCTTGCGCGTGCCTGATTTGCCGACGTCGAGTGCGGGGAAGATACGCTTATCGGCAACCTTGCGGTCAAGCACGATTTCGCTGTTCCCAGTGCCCTTAAACTCTTCGAAAATCACTTCATCCATCCGGCTACCCGTATCGATTAGAGCGGTTGCAATGATCGATAACGATCCGCCTTCCTCAATGTTCCGTGCGGCCCCGAAAAAGCGCTTTGGCCGCTGCAGCGCATTGGCATCAACGCCGCCGGTCAGTACTTTGCCCGATGACGGCACAACAGTGTTGTACGCGCGACCAAGCCGAGTGATCGAATCGAGCAGGATGACGACATCCTTTTTGTGCTCAACCAGGCGTTTGGCCTTTTCAATCACCATTTCGGCAACTTGAACGTGGCGCTGCGCAGGCTCGTCAAAGGTTGAGGAAACGACCTCACCCTTCACGCTGCGCTGCATGTCAGTGACTTCCTCAGGCCGTTCATCAACGAGCAGCACGATTAGGAAGACTTCAGGATGATTGTCAGTGATTGCCTTGGCAATATTCTGCAAAAGCACGGTTTTACCAGTGCGTGGCGGCGCAACAATCAACGCGCGTTGACCCTTGCCCTGCGGCGAGATAATATCAATAACGCGCGCTGATTTATCCTTGATCGTTGGATCAAGCGTATCAAGCGTTAGCTTTTCATCAGGATAAAGTGGCGTCAGATTGTCAAAATTCACGCGGTGACGAACAACTTCTGGATCATCGAAATTAACAGCCGTGACTTTATTGAGCGCAAAATAACGTTCGCCGTCTTTTGGCCCGCGAATTTCCCCTTCAACGGTATCGCCAGTGCGCAGACCGTGCTTGCGCACCTGATTGGGGGACACATAAATATCATCTGGCCCGGCGAGATAATTTGACTCCGGGCTGCGGAGAAAACCAAATCCGTCTTGTAAAACCTCTATCGTGCCAAGCCCCATGATTTGCGTGCCGTTTTCGGCCTCAACCTTGAGGATCGCAAACATCAAATCCTGCTTACGCAGTGTTGACGCGCCCTCTACTCCGAGTGCTTCTGCCATCTCTACCAGCTCAGCGGGAGTTTTCTTTTTGAGGTCTTTTAGATGCATATTTTTAATCCGGATGATGTTTTGATTTTATTGTTTGGGAGGCCGCGAACAGCGAATTAGTCTGGCTGAAACGAAAATGCGCGAATGGCAAAGCGGATGATCTGGCCCTAGGCCGCGCGCCAAATGCTGTCAAGCAACAGATTAAAAGGGTTTTATGATCACCAGCACGATGATCACAGCGGCTGCGATCCCCGGGACTTCATTGATCAGACGCAGCGTTTTTCCTGATGCACTGCGTTCGCCTAAACTGAGTTTTCGGGCATAACCAATCATCCAAGCATGGTAAGCTGTCAGCCCAAATACTGCGAGTAGCTTGACCAGAAACCAGCCTTGCGAAAACGCCCCGATCATTCCTGCAAGCCCCAGCCCAAGCACCCAAACGACAATCATTGCTGGGTTGAGGATGATCCGGATCAGACGTCGTTCGCGTTCAATCCAAAGCGCATTTTCAGGTGAGTCGAGCGCCGCTTCCTGATGATAGACAAAAAATCGCGGCAGCATGAACAGTCCGGCCATCCAGAACACGACAAAAATCAGATGCGCCGCCTTGAGCCAGAGATACATCACCCACGCACCCGCGCGAGTAACGCCTCAACATGCGCAATTGGCGTATCAGGAAGAATACCGTGACCAAGATTGAAGACATGCGGACGATCGGCAAACGCCGTGATAATCCGGTCAATTGCCTGATCAAGTGCTTCACCGCCTGCAATCAAGGCAAGTGGATCAAGATTGCCCTGAACTGGCATATTCTTTGGAAGTGAAGCCGCCGCCCAGTGCGGATCAACCGTTTCATCCACCCCAACTGCGGACACACCCGTTTCGCGCGCATAAGCCGGAAGTTTTCCGCCAGCGCCTTTGGGAAACCCAATAATCGGCGTATCGGGATGAAGCGCTTTTACGCGTGCGACGATCTCTGCGGTTGGCGCAATCACCCACCGCTCGAACTGCGCGGGCGAAAGGCTGCCTGACCAACTGTCGAACAATTGCACAGCGTCTGCGCCTGCTTTGATCTGTTTTGAAAGATAATCAACCGTCATATCGCTGATGGCATCGATAATCGCTTTGAACGCGGTTGGGTCACGGTAGGCATAGCGACGCGCCTCGGCTTGTTCCTTGCTCCCTTGCCCAGCGATCATATACGTTGCGACCGTCCAAGGACTGCCTGCAAAGCCCAACAGCGTTGTTTCGGGCGGTAGGCCTGCTCGCACACGCCGCACCGTCTCATAGATACTTGTCAACCGTTCAGGAGCGGCTGTGAGTGCAGCCAAATCATGGTTGACAAGTGCTGGGGCTAGCCTTGGCCCCTCGCCCTCTTCAAACCACAGTTTTTGACCAAGGGCATGGGGGATAACGAGAATGTCGGAAAAAAGGATTGCGCCGTCAAAACCAAAACGGCGGATGGGTTGAAGCGTGACTTCGGTTGCAGCCTCGGCATCATTGACGAGTTCAAGAAAGCCGCCTTTTTGCGCACGAAGCGCGCGGTATTCAGGGAGATACCGCCCTGCCTGACGCATCAGCCACACCGGCAATTTTTCGCTTCGCTTGCCTTTCAGAACGGTGAGCAGACTTTTTTCAGATATTTCGCTTGGCATATAGGTTCTATTCAATCTTAATTATAAAGAGTCTGTTGAGGATAGTAGGTGGGCCTTTATCGGTGTTTATGGGCTGCGCACTCATTTGCCAACAGTTTGCATTTTGGAAAAGCGCTGAATCGTAAGTGAGTCGCTAAAACTATCCCCTCTATCCACAGATTTTTGATACGCGCTGGCTTTGGGGGGGCTCCTGTGGATCGATTTGGTGGCTACGGGGATGATCTACGCGCTTGGATTTATGCCTCTATTTGCGCTAGGCCATACCCACAGACTTATCCCCAACCAAAGTTAGGCTATAATGCCAAGGCTCCATCTTCATCTTGTCTCCGATTCCACAGGCGAAACGCTCGAGACGATTGCCAAGGCCGCCTTGGCACAATTTGATGCGGTTGAAACGGTCAAACATTTCTGGCCATTGGTGCGCTCTGAGGGGCATCTTGAACGGATATTTGCTGACATCATTAAAAATCCGGGTCTTGTGCTGTTCACGCTCGTTAATCCCGATATGCGCCGCACGCTTGAAAATAAATGCCGCGCTTCGGGATTGCCAGCGCTTGCCCCGCTAGACCTCGTCACCAACCAGCTTTCTGAAATGCTTGGGCAGACCGCGCAAGCACGCCCTGGCGGGCAGCATCTGCTAGACGCAGCCTATTTCGCACGAGTTGAGGCGATCCAATTCACAATTACGCATGATGATGGGCTCAATTGGGAAAATTGGGAGCAGGCCGATATTATTCTTGCCGGCGTCTCGCGGACATCGAAAACACCAACCTCAATCTATCTCGCCAATCGTGGATATCGCACGGCAAATATTCCTCTTGTGATTGAATCGCCGCCGCCGACCTCGCTTTATACACTCAAAAATCCGCTTGTGGTTGGGCTGATCACCAGCGCTGACAGGTTGATACAGGTGCGGCGCAACCGCTTGCTCTCGCTCAACCAAGCGCCCGAAACTGACTATGTTAATCAAGCTGCTGTCGCGCGTGAGATTGGTTTTGCCCGGCGCATCTTTGCTGACAATGGCTGGCCCGTAATTGATATGACGCGCAAATCAATCGAGGAAGCAGCAGCGGCGATTATCAATCTCGTCAATGAACGTCATTTGGCAACGCTGTGACGCGATTGATCTTGGCCTCACAGAGCAGCGCACGGCGTGCTGTATTAAATTCCGCAGGCGTTGCGTTTGAAGTAATCGCGCCGATGGTTGACGAAGAGTCGGCGAAGGCAGCACTTCGTGCAGGGGGGATTAGCCCGCGTGATTTGGCCGATGCGCTCGCTGAACTCAAGGCGCTCAAATTGTCGCGCCGTTTTCCTGCTGACCTCGTGCTTGGTTGCGATCAAACGCTGTCGCTTGATGACGGTATGATGTTTGACAAACCAGAATCGCGAGATGCGCTTAAAGATCAACTCAAGGCGCTGAGTGGCAAAACACATAATTTATGGAGCGCAACCGTGCTTGCGCAGGGTGGAACCGCAATCTGGCGGCATATTGAACGGTGTAAGATGACGATCCGACCGCTTTCTGATGCCTTTATCGAGGAATATGTCGAAGCAGAAGGCGATGTTCTGCTCAGTTGCGTCGGGGGTTACCGGATCGAGGGACGCGGGGTTCAGCTCTTTAGCCGTATCGAGGGCAGCCATTTTGGTATCTTAGGGCTTCCACTCCTTCCACTGCTTGATATCCTGCGCACACGCGGGGTGATCGCGTCATGAACTGTCCCTATGCTGAGGTGATTGGTGATCCGATTGCCCATTCAAAATCGCCGCTAATTCACAATTTCTGGCTGCAAAAAAGCAGGATTAATGCCGAATATCGCGCATGTCATGTCCGCCCTGATGAATTGGCAGATTATTTTGCCAACCGCCGAAAAGACCCAAACTGGCGCGGCTGCAACGTGACGATTCCATATAAGGAAGCGGTTGTCGCGCATATCGATCACTTATGGCCGGATACGCTTGAAATCGGTGCGATTAATACGGTGATCAAGCGTGAGGATCAGATTTTCAGCGCAAATACTGATGTCGCTGGAGTGGTTAAGCCGATCAATATTTTGCTTACCGCACTTTTTGGCAGCGCCCCCGCGCCTCAACAAAGGGTAGCAATTATTGGCTCTGGTGGTGCTGCACGTGCTGCTGCCGCAGCGATCCGATCGCGCTTTCCAGATTGGCCAATGAGCATTCTTGCGCGGCGTCCTGAACAGGCTCAGATGATCGACATTAAAGCTGATATCTGGCTCATAGAGGACGCGGCACTTACCGACGTTACAGTCCTGATTAACGCTAGTCCGCTTGGTATGATTGAAAAGCCTCCACTTAATCTCTCGCTTGCAGCAATGCGAGGTGGTGAGACCCAGAAGATTATTTTTGATATGGTGTATGCCCCACTTGAAACATCCTTACTCGCGCAAGCACGGCGTGAAGGTTTTGCGACCATTGACGGCCTGCAAATGCTCGTTGCTCAGGCCGCCGAAGCGTTTCAACTAATCTTCGGTCAACCCGCGCCGCGCGATCACGATGATGAGCTTAGGGCGTTGCTCGTCAAATGATCATTGTTGGCCTCACTGGATCAATTGGGATGGGGAAATCCGCCGTTGCGGCCATGTTCATCCGTGCAGGCGTACCGCTGTTTGATGCTGACCGCGCGGTGCATCAATTGCAAGCGCCGGGCGGTGCCCTCCTCACCCAAATCGAAGCGCGCTTTCCCGGAACAACTGGGCCAGCAGGGGTTGACCGGCAAAAGCTTGGCGCGGCAGTTTTTGGTAACGCTGATGCACTCAAAGCGCTTGAACGGATTGTCCACCCTGCGGTTGCTAGGCTGCGCCGCGATTTTTTGCGGCGCAATCGTTCTCGCCCGATTGTCGTGCTTGATATTCCGTTGCTGTTTGAAAAGCGCGGCTGGAAATCGGTTGATCAGATTCTGGTTGTGTCAGCGCCTGCGTGGAAACAGCGCAAACGCGTGCTGGCGCGGCCGGGGATGAGCTATGCCAAATTCGCCAAGATCAGGAAGCTCCAGCTTCCCGACGCGCAAAAGCGCAAACGCGCGGATTATATCATCAACACGGGCGGATTGCGCGGGGTGACCAATGCCGAGGTGAGGCAAGTGATCGCTTGCCTAATGCGCCAAACAGGCAGATAAGATCAGGTGAAATGCGCGAGATTGTTTTTGACACTGAAACGACCGGGCTAAGCGCCGCGAGTGGTGACCGCATCGTCGAGATTGGCTGTATTGAGCTGATCAACCGAGTTGAAACCGGCAAAAGCTTTCATAGTTATTTTAACCCAGAACGCGCGATGGATCCCGCCGCGCAAGCGGTACATGGGCTGAGTGATATCTTCCTTTCGGACAAGCCCTTGTTTGAGGATAAGGTCGAGGACTTGCTCGACTTTTTGGACAATTCGCCGCTGGTTGCGCACAATGCCCGGTTTGATTTCTCATTCCTCAATCACGAACTTGGTGCGTGCGGGCGGCTCCATATTTCTGAAAGTCGGATGGTTGATACGCTCGTGCTCGCGCGTGCGCGCCATCCAGGAGCCAAGCATAGCCTTGATGCGCTTTGCACGCGCTTTGGCATTGATCGCAGCCACCGGGTGATGCACGGCGCGCTCCTTGATGCGCAACTGCTTGCACAAGTTTACGTCGAACTGACCGGCGGGCGGCAGATTGGCTTGCAGCTTCCTGCTGAAAGCAAGAATAACGGGTTTATTGATGATACCACCGTTTCTGCGGGCGATTCCGGGCGGAAAAATGCTATTCAGCGCCCGCTTCGTATTTTTGAGCCGAGCGCTGAGGAACTTATCCGCCACCGCGCGTTTCTTAAGAAGTTGACCAACCCGTTGTGGATTGATGAGGCGGCTGTGCTTTCATCGTCCGCCAATATGGTAGCGATTGACGAAGATGTGGTCGCTGCCTAGAGGCGCGGCTCTTTGAAAGGAGGCTGATATGGATGTTCGTGTTTCGGGGCACCGGGTTGATACGGGTGATGCTCTCAAACTGCATGTGACCCAGCGGCTTCAGGCGATGGCCGAAAAATATTTCTCACGCGCGCATTCTGCGCATGTCACGGTGGGCAAAGGCCCGCATGATAATGGCTTTGTCTGCGATATCGTTGCACATGTCATGCAAGGCGTTGTTCTCAAAGGTTCGGGCAGTGCGATGGAAGCGCATCCTGCTTTTGAAGGTGCAGCAGATAAGATTGAACGCCAGTTGCGCCGTTATAAGCACCGCCTCAAAGATCATCAGGGTAAGGGACTCGAAAGCGTTCCGATGCGTGAGGCTGATGCGGGTTATACCGTGTTTGATGCTGCTGAAACGGCCGAGGAAATTACCGGTGAATATCCGCTGATCATTGCCGAAACCAAAGTCGACGTGCCAGAGGCAAGCGTGTCCGATGCAGTCATGATGCTTGATTTGCGCAATACAAACGGGCTGCTTTTCAAAAATGTCGCAAGCGGCGCGTATAATATGGTGTATCGGCGCGGTGACGGAACCATTGGCTGGGTAGAGCCGCAACGGGGTTGATACAAACATACTGGCGCGCGGAACTGTCGATTGCCGGACTGGTTTAGATATGGAAAATTCATGACAATATTGAGTGAGATGCTGACGCCCGGCGCGGTTGCCGTTGGGCTGTCGGTGACGAATAAAAAAACGCTGTTTCAGCATTTCGGGGCGGTGGCTGAACGCGAATATGGCCTTTTGGCGCATGATATTGTTGACCGATTGACCGAGCGAGAGCGGCTTGGCTCAACGGGTTTTGGCAATGCTGTTGCCATCCCGCACGGCAAGATTGATGGGCTTGATCATATCGTTGCGCTGTTTGTTCAGCTTGCTCAGCCGATTGATTTTCAATCGATTGATCAGATTCCGGTTGATATCATTTTCTGCCTCTTATCCCCACCAGATGCGGGCGCGGATCACCTCAAAGCACTCGCGCAAGTCAGTCGTTGGTTACGTGATCCGCTTTTCGTTGCAAAATTGCGCGGCGCGGCGTCAAATGACGCTGTGTTTGCCCTGCTAACCGGAACGGAGACGCGTAATGCCGCCTGATGAGGATCTGGGATCGCCCTTTGGTTTTAATGTAAAGGCGCATTACCGTGGGTTGGAAGCGATGTTTCGCGCCGCGCCGGTCAACCTGATTATCGACTCGCAGCTTACCATCATTGGTGAGGGCGAAGCGCGGATCGAGTTTCCAATTGATCCCAAATTATTTCATGCCGGCGGTGGCATCCACGGGGTCGTGCATTACAAAGCAATGAGCGATGCGGCGTTCTATGCCGCAAACAGCCTGTTTACTGACCGGATTTTGCTCACCTCGTCGTTCAATCTCAATTTTATCAAGCCAGTTGTCGTCGGCCCGCTGATTGCCGAAGGCCGTTGGGTGAGCGGGCGCAAGCGGATTTTGATTGCCGACGCAAAACTGATTGACGGTGAGGGTGAGGTTGTCGCGCGCGGAACTGGGACATTTGCGCCCTCGTCGCTGCTGCTTTCATCGCTTAAGGATTATCAGACCGCCGCCGCAGGCTAATGGCGCGGCTTGCAACCAGCCTGTTCGCAAGCGCGCTTCTGCGCGAAGT
>JAYTPB010000063.1:0-40607 GCA_043747445.1 Sphingomonadales bacterium | reverse complement strand
TGTCGTGGCGCTGATCAACAGGAAAGCGGTGCTGAATGAGGCGAGAACGGCGAGAATTTTCTTCATGGGGAGAGCCTTTCAATTAAGTTGCGAATCACTACCTAATAAATTAAGTATCAAGTTGCAACTGAAAACGTAATTTTTTTTTGCACTCTCGCCGTTTTGGGATAGATTGCCGTGATGAAGCTTCGTGAACCACTTGAACAAATCGCTGCGGAATGCAGCCTCCCCGCCGCTTTGGAGGTGATGGGGGAGCGCTGGTCATTCCTGATTCTGCGCGGTGCCTTTAATGGCCTCCACCATTTTGAGGAGTTTCAGGCCGCGCTAGGCATCGCGCGGAACATCCTTGCGAATCGTTTAGGTCGCCTTGTGCAGCACGGCATATTGGCGCGTAGGCCGCTCCCCGATGATCGGCGCAAGATCGAATATCAGCTCACCGAAAAAGGCAGCGAGCTTCTCCCGACGATGCTTGCCCTGCGCCAATGGGGCGAGAAATGGGAAAGCGGCACGCCCTCAACCCCCGTTCTCGTCGATGGCCGCGATCATCAGCCAATCGCCAAAATCGCAATCCATGCGCATGATGGCCGCGAACTGAGCAAGCATGACCTGATGTGGATGCACGCCGATGAGGTGATCCCACTGGGCGAACTCGGCACCCGGCAAATCGCCGCCTAAGCCAATCAGTCGATTTCGCTGCCCAAATTCTGATTACGCGGCGGCGCAGCGGCGGTTAGGCGAAGTGCTTCGGCTGACTGGCTGAGCGAACCAATCGCATCAGGCGCATCATCATCATCAAAACGAACGCGCTGAAGCCCGGTGACAATCGCATCCTGCAATTCGTCAGGCGAAACCATATCCTCGGCAATTTCGCGCAGCGCTACGACTGGATTTTTATCGCGATCGCGGTCAATCGTCAGTTCAGCCCCACCCGAAATCTGGCGCGCACGCTGTGCCGCGATCAGAACCAGATCAAAGCGGTTCGGAATTTTTTCAACGCAATCTTCAACGGTGACGCGCGCCATGAAACGCTCCAATAACAAAATTTCGGGATGACAAAGCGCTTATGCAGCGATTTCCGATTTGTCAATAAAATCAGCACGCGTGCGGCAGGTTGTGGATGAAAGATGATGATAGCAAAGGCACCTCCGTTCATAAAGTCACACTAAAGTCACACCAAAACCCTATTTTTGCGGCGGGCGCACTACCCGCTGCCAACCTTACACCCCTCTTTCAAAAACCCCGGAAAACTCAGGAAGTTGACACTGAATCGGTATATTGGCGCAACCCCCGCGATACGAAAAATATGGCGCAACGGGTACGCCACGGCAATGTGTTGAGAGGCCTAGGGAAAGGGTGAGGGAATCAATCATGATGCGGAACATAACATGAATATCGGCTGTAGGGAAGAGTTTTGATTGTGGCCAATCGGACATCCACAAACCGTCGCCCCGTGTCGAGCACGGGGTGACGCGAGATTGGGGCGGGGTGCTGGAGGATTGGTAAAGCTGACACACTTCAGCGCATCGTGGCAAGAAGTGCATCAGTGGCAGTTATCGTGTCAATGTTGTGGCCCTTGAGTGGTTCAAGACTCTGCAAACCAGTCGCACCTTGTAAGTCGAGGAAGGATAGCGATTTGAAATCACGCAATGGTTCAAGACTCGTTACACCAGTTGCACCCATCAAATCGAGGTAGGCTATCAACCTGAGATCACGCAGAGACTCAAGGCTCGTCACACCTGTCAAGCCGCTCAAGTCAAGGCGGGTCAAAGATTTGAGATCACGCAGAGGTTCAAGGTTCGTCACACCTGTCAAGCCGCTCACGCCAAGGCTGGTCAAGGATTTGAGATCACGCAGAGGTTCAAGGTTCGTCACACCTGTCAAACCGTTCACTTCAAGGTTGATCAAGGATTTGAGACCACTCAGAGGCTCAAGGCTTGTCACGCCTGTTGCACCCCTCAAATTTAGGTAATTTAGAGATAACAGACCTTGAAGCGGCCTAAGGCTTTTCATACCTATTACATCGAACAACGCGATGTCAGTCAGTGATGTCAGTTTACTCAAAGGCTCAAAATCTGTCACGCCAGTTATACCGGATAATGAGAGGATAGTCAGAGACGTCAGATTACTTAGAGGTTCAAGATTCGTTAACCCTCTGGCATCGAGCAATTCAAGGTTCGTCAGCAATTTCAGATCACGAAGCGGTTCAAGACTGGTTACGTCTGTTACGCCTCCCAAACCGAGACGAGTCAGCGATTTTAGATCGCGCAGCGGTTCAAAGCTGGCAAATGGATAGCAATTATACGTTTGAAGCGCGTCTAGGTGGTTGATATCACTCAAAAGATGAAACGTTTTCTGAAACCTGTCTTTGTCGCAAGAAAACAATTTTATCCCATAAGTAGCGCTAAACTTACCGCCATCTATCGCCGTTATCATCCACCCGTTACGCGTCAGCGTGTCGCGCAAGTATGTCTGATACTTGCCAATGCCATACTGCACCCCAAAACCCAGCACCGCCATCCACAGCGCCAGCCCAACCGGCGCGGCGTATGGCCGCACGCGCGTCATCAGCGGCACCTTTACCCGGCCGAGCATTTGCCCGAGCAGGCGCGCGAGGAAATCATGCGCGATTTCCCAGCCGTTTGCGCCGCCGTGCAAGGGGCGGACGAGGCCGCGTGTTTCGAGGTCGGCCATTGCGGCGTTCACTTGCCAGTGTTGCAACCCTGTTTTGCTGGCGAGTTCATTGCCCGAGCGCGGGGTTTTGGTGCCTGCATCGCTGATCATCATTTCAAGCAGCGGGCGGACATAATCCTTGGTATCGCCCGTGATCAGCGCCGATTTGAGGTAGGCTTGAATGAGCGTTTCGGGATCGCCCTCAAGCGTCTGACCCATCCGTTCAAGCACTAGGCCAACCATATTGAGGCTAATCGGGCGATACAGCCCGCGCGTTTCCTCAATCCGGTCAAGCCCTTTGAACAGCGCATCGATGGCTTCGGGCGTCATCTGCTTGCCGCCGCCTTGCAGGAATGCCTCGGCATCGCCGCGCCGATAGGGGGCAAGCTGGAACCAGTTGAGGGTTGGGCGGGGCTTGGGCAAATCCTGCTGGAAAATCAGCGGCTGATAATCGCTGCGCAGGCTTAACAAGGTTTTGAGCCCGTCAATTGGCTGGCTGGCCAGTCGTTTGAGCAAGGCCTGAAGCGGTGCCTGCGCTGCGGCATCGCCAAGGATCAGATGTTCCTCAAACTGGTCAATGATCAGCAGCAGCGGGTTTTGCTGAGTCTGGCGGTGCGCGGCAACCTTGGCAGCAATGACGGCGTAAACATGATCGGGGCTTGGGGCCTGAGCATCATCGGGCGCAAAGGCGCGCAATATCTGGTGCAAGGGATCGCCATACAGCCGCGTGTTGATGATTGCCCAGCCTTCGCAGCGCAGGCCGGGTTCAAGGTGCGCTGCAATCAACGAGGATTTGCCCGACCCCGATGGCCCCGACAGATAAAGCAGCGCCTCATCCGCGCGGCGCACCCAATCAAGCAGCGTGCCATCGGCCCCGTCATTGCGCCTGAACCGGTGCGCATCGTCCGCGCCATAAGGGTGCAGCCGGAAATAGCCGGGTTCAAAGGCGACTCCGCCCGTCAACGTCAGTCGCTTGAGCCGCCGTTCGCGCCGCGCCCTGAGCGCTGCTGGAATGACATTGAACGCCATGACTATGGCCGGGAAGCTGGCGATGAGCGCATAAAAACCGATATCGCCAAAGGCCTTCTTCATCTGGCCAAGTGGCCCGGCGGCAAATGTCCACAACAGCACCAGAATCAAGACATAAGAGAGGATCAGCCCGCCAAGAACGACCATTTGACCGAGTGACGATCCAAGCCAGCTCTTCGCAAATTGCGCGCGCGTTTCCTCAGTGGGGCCTAGCGCCTTGGCAAATTCAACTGCATCCGCGACTTCGGCCACCCCAAATCCCCTGTACTGCCCGATGTATGACTATAGCTGCACAAATATTGGCAGCAAGTTTGATTTGGGCGGGGAGGATTTGTTAGCGATTCATTTGCAACTGACCCCCCCCCTTGCAATCCCCCCTCGTTCAGCCGATGCCATTCGCGTGACTGCACTTCCCTATTACCCTCCGATTGAAGCCAATGTCTCTGGCCATCAGTTGAAGTTTGTTTTTGGCGGGGCGGAGCGGTTTGCGCTTTTGCTTGATGTGATTGCGGGGGCGCGGGAGACGCTTCAGCTTTATTTTTATGCGTTCGGGATTGACGCGGCGGGGCGGGAGGTGGCGGATGCGTTGATTGAGGCGCAGGGTCGCGGGGTGGCGGTTACGCTGCTGGTTGATGGCTTTGGCACGCATGAGCAGCCTGATACGATGTTTGTCGAGATGGTTGAGGCGGGGATCAGCTTTGCCCGGTTTGAGCCGCGCTATGGCCGCCGCTATCTGCTGCGCAATCATCAGAAAATGTTGATTGCTGATGGAACCTGCGCGGTCATCGGGGGCAGCAATATCGAGGATGCCTATTTCGCCGATGATCCTGCTGGCGAGAGCTGGCACGATATTTATCTGCGGATCGAGGGCGAGGCGGTGGCGCGGCTGGCGGCGTATCATAGCGCGCTGGCAGATTGGGTTGCCGATCCGAAGTCCGGGATCCGCAGTCTTGTGGCGTTGCTTGGTCGGCATAGCGATGCAAAGGGGCCGCTGCGCTGGCTCTATGGTGGGCCATCAAAGCGATTGAACGCGATCACGCGCGCCTTGCGAGAGGGCATCGTGCGCGGGAAGCAGGTTGATATGGTGCAGGCCTATTTTGCACCCAATTGGGGGTTCCTGCGCAAGCTGGGCAGCACGGCGACGCGCGGGCGGTTTCGGCTGATTACGGCGGCTCGCTCGGATAATAATATCACGATTGCGGCGGCGCGGCATTGTTATCGGCGGCTGCTCAAACGGTCAGCGCAGATTTATGAGTATCTGCCCGAAATGCTCCATATGAAGCTCGTCGTGATTGATGATATCACCTATGTTGGCTCGGCCAATTTCGATATGCGTAGTCTGTATTTGAATACTGAAATCATGTTGCGGATTGATGATGCGGGGCTGGCGGATCACATGCGCGGGGTGATTGATTTGCACTGCACGCATAGTGCGCAGGTGACGCGTGAGACGCACCGTGCAGACTCGTCATGGCTGCGCCGCGCGCGCTGGTTATTTGGTTATTTGATCGTGACGGCGCTTGATTACCGGCTGACGCGCAATCTTAACTGGAAAACCGATTAGACCCTGTTTTTCGCCTTTTCCGAGCCGTTCGGTGATTCCACCTCACTTGAAAAGGCTAATCCTTCCAAGCCCAGAAGAGGCAGCAGGGGGGCACGTTCCAATATTCCATCGCTTGATCGATCCGGCCAAAATGGGGGGCGATGAAATCACGCACCTTCGCGCGGAATTGATAGACGAGGAATGCGCCGCCGGGGCGCAGGACGTCTGCTGTCGCCTTCGCGATTGCCGGGCCAACGCCAGCTGGCAGTGTGGAAAAAGGAAGGCCAGACAGCACATAGTCAGCATGGTCAAAGCCTGAGTCGCGCACGATCTGCTGCACATCAGCCGCTGAACCGAGCACGGGGCGGAAGCGTGTATCAAGGATCGTATCGCTCAAATAAGTGATGAAATCAGGATTGGTATCAATCGCGATATAGACCGCATCGGCGGGCAGGCGCTTGAGAATGTGCTGGCTGAAGGTGCCGACGCCGGGGCCATATTCAACGAACAGCCGGGTATTCGCCCAGTCGACAGGCTTAAGCATGTGGGTGATGAGCGTATCCGATGATGGGATAATTGATCCAACCATCACCGGATGTTTGAGAAAGCCCTTGAGGAACATCGCCCAAGGGCCGCGTGCTTTGCGTCGTTTTAATATCGTGGCGGCATCAGCCGAAGAGAACGTCATATAAATCCTTGGCGGCAACTCATTTCTCCCGCGTTCGCAAATGCAGCCGCCTATGGCAAGCCAGAATAGACAAAGCTTTTACAATCAATGGCTTTACCGCGATCAATTGATGCGATTAACAGGTTCCCAAATGAAACCGAATCGCTTCTTTCACATGCCGTCGTGGCACTGACGTGGCCGACGTAAAAGCCAACAACCGTGATTTCACCATTCTTTTTCTGGTGATGTTGACGACAGGCGCTGGCAATACCGCGCTGCAATCGGTGCTGCCGACAATTGGCCGGACGATGGGGGTTGCTGACAGTGTGATTGCCGCCGCCTTCTCGGTGTCGGCGGCAATTTGGGTTTTTTCTGCCCCAATTTGGGCGCGGCGGTCTGATCGTGACGGTCGCCGCGAAATGGTGCTGATTGGGCTTGGTGGGTTTATTGGCTCAGTTGCGCTGTGCGGCCTTATCCTGACCGCTGGACTGCGCGGCTGGATCGGGCCAGTGCTGACAATGGTCTGCTTTGTGATTGCGCGGATGCTCTACGGCATTTTTGGCTCGGCAGCACCACCCGCTGCACAGGCGATGGTTGCGCTGCGAACAACGCGGGCGAACCGCACTAAGGCGCTGACGATGCTGGGCTCGGCGTTCGGCCTTGGGACGATCCTTGGGCCAGCGGCGGCGCCGTGGCTGGTTGGCTTGCCCTTTGTTGGCTTTGCTGGGCCAGCGTTTATCTTTGCGGGCGGCGGCGCAATAGTTTTGTTCTTTGCTTATAAGAACCTGCGCGATGATGGCCCGGACGATGTCGGGCGCGGTGCCGTGAACAGTTACCCTTCCATCGGGGGCGCACCCGCTGGGGCGAGCATTACCGCAGCCACTGCGGATCAAAATAGCGAGCGTCTCGCGCTCACCGATAAACGGATATGGCCGTGGATGCTGATGGGGCTGGTGATGGGCCACGCCCAAGCGATGACGGGGCAAGCGATTGGCTTTCTCGTGATTGACCGGCTTGGGCTTCCGCTTGCTGATGCGCAGCAAGCCATCGGCATTGTTCTCATGATTGGGGCTGCGGCGGCGTTGCTCGTGCAGTGGGGGCTGATCCCGCTGCTTAATCTTGCGCCGCGCAATATGGTAATTTTTGGCCTCATCATTGCAGCGACGGGCACCGGGCTAACGGGCTTTGCCGAATCGCTTTACGGGATTGCCTGCGCTTATGCGCTTGCCTGCGTGGGGTTTGGCTTTACGCGACCTGGCTTTACTGCGGGGTCGTCACTCGCGGTGGATCGTCATTTGCAAGGTGCTGTTGCAGGCCGGGTGACCTCGGTTAACGGTGCCGCGTTCATCCTCGGCCCGTCTATTGGTGTGGGATTATATGAGCTTTATCAGCCACTTCCCTATTTCCTGTCGGCAGCAATGCTTGGTGGCTTAATCATTTATGCGCTGCGGAAACTGAAGGCCGCGCCGATTGATCACGGCGACTAAGACAAAAAAAGGGGTCAGCCCACGAAAGGCTGACCCGTAAAGTTTTTAGGAGAGGATGCCTGAAAGGCCTAGTCTGTTTGCGCCGCAGCATAAAATTGTGCAAGTGCGAAATGAAAAACCGTAATTGCAATTTTTGCATTCGTGACGTATTCATGCAAAGGTTTGTTATAGAAAGGTTGATCAATGCGCCGCCTCCCTTCGCTTGCCGGGGTTGAAGCTTTTGTCCATGTTGCCAGGCTGGGCTCGGTAAAGGCCGCTGCCGAGGATCTTGCGCTGTCCTCGCCCGCGCTTAGCCGCCGTATCCAGTCACTTGAGCGCTTTGTTGGCCGACCGCTGTTTGAACGGCGACATCAGGCAATCCAGCTTAATGAGGACGGCGAAAAACTGATGCACCTCGTCGCGCCGATCCTCGATTCGCTTACCGATGCGATAGAGACTTTGACCAGTCCAAACCCAGTGATGCGGCTGCGTTTGGGGATACTTCCGCTTTATGCACAACAGCGATTGCTCCCAAATTTGCCGCAGTTGCGAACGTTGCACCCCTCGCTGCATATTGATGTTGATACCGCCGCGCATAGCGTGACCCGGCTGGGTGAGGGGCTTGACGCTGCGATCACGCTTGCACGCGAAATTGACCCTGCGCTTTATGCCCGACGGCTTGACCGTAACAAGGTACTGGCGATTGGCGCGCGGCGGCTGTTGCAAGGGCCGCACGCGATTACCAAGCCCGAACAGCTTGCCGAGATGACGGTCTTCATCCACCGCGACATGCCCGAAACCTTCAGCGAATGGCGCAAAGCCGTCGGCGTTGATGAGATTGAGCCGACCGCGATTGACCATTTCGATTCAGGCCAGTTGATGCTTGAGGCGGCGGCGCAAGGGCTTGGCATCGCCTTCATGCACCAAAGCCATTTGGAAAACGCCAATGATGAACGGCTCGTCAAAATCTTCGATCATGACGTTGATAGCCCTTATAGCTATTGGTTCGTGTGCCGCCCGAAAGCGCTCAAAAGCCAGCCAGTCAAATTATTTCATGACTGGCTGGTTTCGCTTGAGGGTTAGGCTACACTGGCCTTAACGATCTTGCCCGGCGCGCGCGGTGGTTCACCCTTGGGGAGTGCGTCAACATGTTCCATGCCTGAGGTGACTTCGCCCCAAACGGTATATTGGCCGTCGAGGAAGCGCGCATCATCAAGGCAGATGAAAAACTGGCTGTTGGCGCTGTTCGGGTTTGACGAACGCGCCATTGAGCAGACGCCGCGCACATGCGGTTCGCGGCTGAATTCAGCCTTTACGTCGGGCAATTCTGATCCGCCCATGCCCGTGCCGGTTGGATCGCCGCCCTGCGCCATAAACCCGTCGATCACACGGTGAAACACTACACCGTCATAAAAGCCTTCGCTGGCAAGCGTGCTAATCCGTTCAACATGGCCGGGGGCAAGGTCAGAGCGGAGTTTGATAACAATATCGCCGCCATCGACGGTGAGGGTAAGGGTTTCGGCCATAAATTAAATCCTTCTGCAAAATGTGCCGCAGCCTTTAGGGCGCAGCCGTGTTTCGTGCCACCCCCAATCCGCGCCATAGGCCAGATTTTCACCAAGTTGCTTGGTGATATTTATTCTAGGCACACCTCGCCGTTCAGTTCGAGGTTGTCGAGAACCAATCCACCCTTACTACGCTTGGCAGGCCGGGGATCAGTTTCGCGCCAAGCCGCAAAGACGCCAAGAAGAAAGGAGTTCTGCGCCGCGTCTGTTACGAGCGCGCACTCTTGGCGTCTTTGCGTCTTGGCGCGAAACAATTCAAAACTGGTTACGCGTGATCGGCTAGGGAGTTATCCCTCTCTTAGCAGAGAAGGATAACTCCCTGTTGGTTGCGTTAAACGGGTTCACACTCTGCTTCAAATCGGCTAGGCCGCGCGCTTGTACTGCCAGCGGGAGGGCGAGATGAGCGAAGCTGACCCAACCCGCGAACTTGAAGCCGCGCAATCGCGCTTTGATGAAGATGATAATCTGAAATCTGCCTTCGTGCGCGAAGTGCTTGACGCAGCGGCTGCGGGTGACGGCGAACGTGTTCGTGTGCTGGCTTCGCCGCTGCACCCGGCAGATATTGCCGATTTGTTTGAACAAGCGCCGTCCGGCGCACGCGAAGGCCTTGCTGAGGCACTGGCTGACTTATTCGACAGCGATGTGATCGCTGAGCTAAATGACCATGTTCGTGAAGAACTGATCGACACGCTTGATGCAAGCGAAGTTGCCAATATCGCGAGCGACATGGATACTGATGACGCGGTTGCGATCATCGAGGACATGGAGGAAGAGGATCAGCGCGCGGTGCTGCGAGCGCTTTCCCCCGATGACCGCGCGGCGATTGAAGAGGCGCTGTCCTACCCAGAGGATTCGGCGGGCCGCCTGATGCAGCGCGATCTGATCGCGGTGCCACAGCATATGACGGTTGGCGGCGTGATCGATTATCTGCGGGAAAATCAGGATCTGACGACTGATTTTTGGGAAGTGTTCATCGTTGATCCGCAGCACAGGCCGATTGGCACCTGCCATCTGAGCTGGATACTCCGCGCGGCGCGCAGTGTGCCGATGGCTGACGTCATGAAGCGCGAACAGACGCTGATCCCGATTGATATGGATCAGGAGGAGGTTGCGCTCCGCTTCCAGAAATACGGCCTGATTTCAGCGGCAGTCGTTGATGGCAGTGGCCGCCTGGTCGGGATGATCACCGTCGATGATGTTGTCCATGTTATTCAGGAAGAGGCGGGCGAGGATATCCTCAAGCTTTCGGGCGCTGGCGACGGTGACATCAACGAACCGATTTTTGACAGCTATGTCAGCCGCGTTCGCTGGTTGATTGCGAACCTGATTACAGCGCTTGTTGCGGTGTCGATCATCCGCGCGTTTGAAGCGACAATTCAAGAGATGGTGGCGCTTGCCGCGCTGATGCCGATTGTCGCGGGCGTTGGCGGCAATGCGGGCACGCAAACGATGGCGGTTGCGGTCCGCGCACTCGCGACCAATCAACTCACCCAATCGAACACCGCGCGCACGATCTTCCGCGAAATTCGCGTGGCGGTGCTTAATGGTCTCACCGTTGCCGCAGTTATCGGCGTGGGGGTTACGCTGATTTTTGCCAATCCTTTGCTTGGCGGCGTGATTGCGAGCGCGGTGCTCGCCAATATCGTGTTTGCGGGACTGGCAGGGGTGCTGGTTCCGGTGCTGCTTGACCGGATGGATATTGATCCAGCGGTCGCCTCATCGATTTTCGTGACGATGATCACCGATTCGATGGGCTTCCTCGCTTTCCTTGGGTTGGCAACAATGGCTGGTTTGGCAGGCTGATCATGGCGCTGCACATGACCAAAGTGGCCTACGGCATGGCTAGCCTTGCCGAGTTGCACGCAGCGGTTGAACGGCGCGCGCAGGGTGGACGGATATTCCTCACGACGCGCTACCGGCCAAAGCGCCACGAAGAAATTGTCGGCAGTTCGCTCTATTGGATTATTAAGCATCAACTGGTTGCGCGTGCCAACTTGATCGGGTTTGAAGACGCAGAGGGCGGGCGCACTGATATCGTGCTTGAGGCGCGGGTGATCCCCGTCGTCCCCATGCCGCGCCGCGCGCATCAAGGCTGGCGGTATCTGATCGCCGAAGATGCGCCGCCTGATCTGGCTGGCGGTGACGCGGGGATTGATCAACTGCCGGGCGATATGATTGCTGCCCTTGCCGAGGCAGGTTTGGTTTAGATTAGTCGCGCCGCGTGCCAGCGCAGATGCTCTGCCATGAAGGTCGATATGAAATAATAACTGTGATCATAACCCGGCTGCATCCGCAGGGTGAGCGGGATGCCAGCCTTTGCGCAAGCCGCCTCAAGCAATTCTGGCTTGAGTTGATCACCCAAGAAATTATCAGCGTCACCTTGGTCAACGAGCAATTCGGGCAGGCGCGCGCCATCCTCAATCAGCGCGCAAGCGTCATATTCTCGCCACGCGGATTGATCGGGCCCGAGATAGCCGCCAAGCGCCTTATGCCCCCAAGGGCAATGCATCGGTGAAGCAATCGGCGCGAAGGCAGAGACTGATTTGAAACGTGACGGATTACGCAGGGCGATGGTGAGCGCGCCGTGACCGCCCATGCTGTGACCAGTGATAGCTTGGCGCGCTATATCGGCAGGGAAGTTGGCGGCGATAATCTCAGGCAGTTCAGCCTCAATATAGTCGCGCATCCGGTAATGCTTGGCGAACGGCGCTTGGGTGGCGTTGACATAGAAACCCGCGCCAAGCCCGAAATCATAGGCGCTTTCGGCGTCATCGGCCACGCCTTCGCCGCGCGGGCTGGTGTCGGGTGCGATAAAGATTATCCCAAGTTCAGCGCAGGCCGCGCGAAATTCGCCCTTGTCCGTCACATTGGCGTGGGTGCAGGTGAGGCCTGAAAGATACCAGACAACAGGCAATTTCGCCCCCGCCGCGTGCGGCGGCACGAAGATTGCGAAGGTCATCGCAGTCCCCGTAGCCGCCGAAAGATGGCGGTAAACGCCCTGAACGCCGCCGTGAGACGCGTTGGTTGACAGCGTTTCGAGCGTCATTTTTGCCTTACATCCGCTTTAAGACGCAAATCTTATTGCCTGATGGATCGCGCAGATAGGCGAGATACATTTTGCCCATGCCGCCTTCACGAAGCCCCGGAGGATCTTCACACGTTGTGCCGCCGTTTGCGACGCCCGCCGCGTGCCATGCATCGCCTTGCTCAGTCGATTCAACCGCAAAACCAATAGTGCCGCCGTTTGCACCGCAAGCTGGCGCACCATCAATCGGCGTGCTGATCGCGAAAATGCCAGTCTTGGTCATGTAAAACACGCGGCCCTTATCGTCCTGATTGCCCGGCCCGACGCCAAGCGCGCCAAATGTTGCGTCATAGAATTTTTTCGACGCGGCAAGATCGCTTGCGCCGAGCATGATGTGACTGAACATATTTTTCTCCTTGGTGTGAAATATTGGTTGTCGAATGATTGATGCGTCAATCTTCAATTTTGAATGTCAGCCCAGCATTGGCTTGCAAGCGCTTGATCAGGGGGGCGGCGATAATCGCGCCGGGGGTGACGACACCGCCGGGGGTGTCATTTTCCAGCAGCGTCAGCGCGCTTTCGGCGATCATCTTGCTGGTTGAGCCGTATCCAGGGTCTTTATCGCCCGCCACGACAGCCTTGACCATAGTACCGTCACCCATTTCGGCGAAGAACAGGATTTCATAGAACCCATTTTCACGCTCATCCTTGCTTGGCCCTTCGCCTTGCTTGGGGACGGGGCCATCGCCGAACGGATTGGCACTTTTGAGCGCTTTTGCGATCCCCTCGGCAATCGCTTTTCCGGCCTCACCGGCGGTCGTCATCATCATTTCGTCATAAGCGAAGTCTTCGCCGTAAGCGTGGCCCAGCAAGAAATTGGTGCGGTGGACATTCTTGGTGTTGATCGCCGCCATGATGAAGGGGGCCGCCCAAGTGCCGCTCGCCGCATCATATTCGGGGAAGAGGCCGCTTGGTTGATTTGGCCCCTCAAATCCGGGGGTGAGCGCGAACGAACTTTTGAGCCGTCCAATAAGCGAGGGCGATTTTGCCACCGCCTTCATCGTTTCAATGAGGCTGGCGATGGTTCCGCCCGATGCGCCGCCCTGCATTTTGCGAACGCGGCCCTTCACGCGCGGGGCGGGTTTGCCGTGGCGCTTGATGGCTTCTTGTTCGACAAACCAGACGCCGAGATCGAACGGGATTGAGTCGAACCCGCATGAGAATGTGATCCGCGCGCCCGATGCCTTGGCGGCGGCGTCATGCGCGTCGATCATGTCACGCATCCACAGCGGTTCGCCGCAGAGATCGACATAATCAGTGCCAGTCGCGGCGCAGGCGGCGACGAGTTCATTGCCGTAAAGCTGATACGGGCCGACGGTTGTGATGATCACGCGCGTGCGGTTGCACATCGCGGTGAGCGAGGCGGGGTCGCTGGCGTCGGCCTCAATCAACGGGGTTGATGCAGGTGCGCCGATCAGATCACGGACTTCGGCGAGTTTTGCAGCGCTGCGCCCAGCCATTGCCCAGCCTTTGACGCCTTGCTTGACTAGATATTCGGCGACCAGACGACCGGTAAATCCGCTCGCGCCGTAAACGACCACATCAAATTCGGCTGATTTTTTTGTCACGTGTCTGCTCCCGCTGTGTTGCTAGCGGGAGTGCATGAGCGCGCGCCGATATGCAACCAGCGCAGATGAAAAAAGCTATTTTACCATCGCGTAATACATGACGCGGCCTTCACTTGCCGGTGCGATTGGCTGCGCGAATTTCCAGAGGACGGCGGTAACGTCGGTTGGCAGGGCTGCCCGCATCGTGCCGTCACCTTTGGCAACTTTAAGTGTGGCGAGCTGACCAAAGGTCTTGCCACGATCAACTGAAACCTCGGCCCAAGGCTGCTCTACGCCGGTATAAATAACGTTGGCAGGGATCGGGTTATTGATTACAAATGCCGCCGCAGGCTTCGCGCCAGTGTTTTTATATTCAAGCATGAAGACCAGCGCTTCGCCGGGCAGGACGCGCTCTGGAACGATCAGCGTGTTCTTGGTCTTGCCGGGGCCATCGGGGATTTGTTTGACAACAAAGGCCTTGCTAACAATGGCAACACTCTGTGCTTGAGCGAAAAGGGCGGTCGGAACCGCAAGCGCGGCGAGGAAAAATGCGTGTTTCATATTCATTGATTTAGCCCGATTATCCTTACCAAAGGGTTAATATCACAGCTTTGGCAGTGTCACTCCGCGTTGCCCCATATATTTGCCCGCGCGGTCGGCATAGCTGGTCTCGCACGGCTCATTGCCCTTAAGGAACAGAAACTGGCACGCGCCTTCATTGGCGTAAATCTTGGCAGGAAGCGGCGTTGTATTAGAAAATTCAAGCGTGACATGCCCCTCCCAACCCGGCTCAAGCGGGGTGACGTTGACGATAATCCCGCAGCGCGCATAAGTGGATTTGCCAAGGCAGATCACAAGGACGTCGCGCGGCACCCGGAAATATTCAACCGTGCGGGCCAGCGCAAAACTGTTCGGCGGGATAATGCACACGTCAGTTTTGCGGTCAACAAAGCTGTTGGGGTCAAAATCTTTGGGGTCAACCACGCTTGAATTGACGTTGGTGAAAATCTTGAACTCATCGGCAACGCGCGCATCATAGCCATAGGATGACAGGCCGTAACTGATGCATCCATCGCGCCGCTGCGCCTCAACAAAGGGTTCGATCATTGCCTGTGTGGTCGCGGCTTCGCGGATCCATTTATCACTCAAAATTGACATGCGGCCTCCCTATTCTTGCGCCGTGCTATTGCCCTAATTTGGGGTAGGGGCAAGAGGGATAGGGTTGATGCGTCGAGAAATCTGTGGACAAAATATAGCTTAAAGGTTATGAAGCCTGATGTCTTGGAAGGTAATATTTCATGATGCGTTTGAGCCTGAATTTCAGGCTCTGTCACTTGATGTGCAGGAAGCTTTGGCGGCATCTGTCATGCTGCTTGTGACTTATGGGCCAATGCTCGGCAGGCCACATGCTGATACTTTGGCAGGTTCAAAGTACAGCAATATGAAGGAATTGCGGTTCATAACTGAAGATGGTGTATGGCGCGTGGCGTTTGCGTTTGATCCTGAGCGTAAGGCCATCGTTCTTGTTGCGGGTGACAAAGCGGGCGTTGCTCAGAAACGCTTTTACAAAGCATTGATTGATAAAGCTGACAAGCGTTTTTCGGCGCATTTATCGAATTTGAAGGAGCAGTAAGATGGGACGAACGATCGAAGAAGTCATCGCCTCTATGCCGCCAGAGAGCCAAGCGCGAGTGAAGGCCCGCACTGCTGAGCTTCGTGCCGAGGTTGAGGGGTTGAAGGCGCTGCGTTTGCTGGCCGAACGGACGCAGGAGCAGATTGCGCAGGGGCTTGGCGTTAAGCAGCCCGCCGTTCTTAAAATTGAGCGGCAGACTGACCTTTATCTCTCGACGCTGCGTCGATTTGTCGAAGCCGCAGGGGGTACGCTTGAATTGCGTGTCGAACTCCCTGGCACTGGGGTAATGCGTCTCACAGGCATGGGAGAGCTGAACGCGAGTGGCTGAACGCTATGCAAAGCCAAGGTCGGCAGGGCCGAAGGGGTGGGGGAGAAGCTGTGAAATGCGGTGGTGTGTTACGTTCGTGCCATCGGCTGAGGCGCAGTGGATTTCAGTATCATGCCCGCTCATCTGTGCAGCCTCATTGATAACCTGACGGCACCGTCCGCAGGGGTTGACTGGAGCGCTGCCAGTGATTGTGCCGTCTACCAATTTGCCGCCAATCACGGCAATTTCGCGTACTTGGCGCAGCTTACCCTGCGCGTTGACCGTCGCCAGCGCCACGGTTTCGGCGCACAATGTCAGGCCGTAGCTGGCGTTTTCAAAGTTGCAGCCAATGATGATTTCGCCGTTTTCAAGGCGAACCGCAGCGCCCACGCCAAAGCCTGAATATGGCGCATGGGCATGTGCGGCGGCGGCGCGCGCGGCGTTGATCAGATCGTCATTCATGGTTGCACTATATTCCAATTAACCGGGCCTATGATGCCGTCAATCCGCCGCTGATTGCTCGCCTGCCAGATCACCCAGGGGTGGCTGCCATAGTAGGGCGCAAAGAACATTCGCCGCAGCCAGAGCGAGCGGTCGACCGCGCTGCTGACCTGATAGGCATCTTCAAAATCTTTGGTCATATAGAGGATCATCGCCTTGCCGGTATGCGCCTCAACCATTTCGATAAAAAGTGCAATTTCGCTTAGTAGGACTTTGCGATCAGGCCGCGCGGTGCAACTGCCTTCAAACGCTAGGCTGACGACGGCAGGTAACATATTCGCCTCGCGAGGCACTGTCGCAATGAAATTCGTCGCCTGATCACGCGCCAAGCGACAAAGCGTAAAAGCATGGTAAGCGCCGCGCCGCAGCCCGGCCTCGCGCGCGGCTTGCCAATTTTCGGCGAAACGTGCGTCGTGGATATCAGCGGCCTCGCTGGCCTTGATATAGGCAAAATCAGCGCCATCCGCGCGGACTTTGCGCCAGTCGATCTCACCTTGCGCCGCCGAAACATCAATGCCCTGCAATGGATAAGTGGCGCGCGGTGGAGCCCATCGTGTTGCGAAAACCCACAGCAACGCTGTGGCAATCGCCAGCGCAGCAAACGCAAATATGATCCGCTTAATCAGCAGGGCAGGGGTACGCGCGGCCATCCTCACCCTTTGATATGCAGAACGCAAATGAGCGTGAACAGCCGCCGTGCGGTATCAAAATCAATCGTAATCTTGCCTTCAAGCCGTTCTTTGAGCAGCTCCGCCGCCTCATTATGGATGCCGCGCCGCGCCATATCGATCGTTTCAATTTGTGTGGGCGTGGACTGCCGCACCGCCTGAAAATAACTGTCACAAATCGCGAAATAATCCTTGATTGGGCGGCGGAAGCGGCCAAGCCCAAGGATCACCGACTCCAGAGGCGTTTGATCCTCACGGTAAATATCGAACGCCAGCCGTCCCTCTTCAACGCGAATCGTCACGCGATACGGCCCGGCATAGCCATCATCATGCTTACGTTCGGGCGCGAACAAATTGCCCTCAAGCAGATCGAAAATGGCAATGCGCCGCTCTTGCTCGATATCGGCGCTGCGCCAGATAATCGTGCCCTGATCAAGTTCAATGTGGATAATACGCGGATCAGCCATAGAGCGGCCATATTGCCGAGGCGGGGACGAAGATCAACCGAGTTATCCCCGTTGTTCTTTTCCGTCTTGGGTTGTGATAAGCAGTGGGGCTGGCCAAAGAGGCATTATGGCATCTGCACCGCTATTTTCTGTACCAACGCCCGAAGGCGTCACTGAACTTCCCCACAATATTGAGGCGGAGGCGGCGCTGCTTGGCGCGCTGATGATTGACAACCGGATTGCCGAGGATGTCCAGCTAAAGCTGCGCGCCGATCATTTTTATGAGCCTGTTCACGGGCGGATTTACGATTCGATCCTGCTGCTGCTTGATCGCAACATGATTGCCAATCCGGTGACGCTCAAGCCTCAGTTTGAGGCTGATGAGGCGATGAAGGCGCTTGGCGGCCCCGCCTATCTTGCCAAGCTGACGGGCAGCGGCGCTGCGCTGATCGGTGCGCGTGATTTTGCCGCGCAAATTTACGATCTGGCACTGCTGCGTGAGCTTGTTTCGGTTGGCCGGACGATGACTGAACGCGCGATGGATACAAGCGAAGCCGTGACGCCGAAGGAGCAAATCGAGGAGGCCGAAGTCGCGCTGTACAAAGTTGCCGAGGAGGGCGGCGAACAGGGGAGCGTCAAAACTTTCGGCCAAGCCACGCGGATGGCGGTTGAGCTTGCTGAAAAAGCACTTAATGCTGGCGGCGGACTGTCTGGCGTCACCACCGGGCTTGACAGCATCAACGCCAAAACCGGCGGGCTGCATCACTCCGATTTGCTGATCCTTGCAGGTCGTCCGGGTATGGGGAAAACCGCGCTTGCCACCAACATAGCCTACAATGCCGCGCGGCGCTGGCTGCGCGATGAAGAGGATGGGATTGCGCCCGAGAAATCAGTTGGCGCAAAAGTCGCCTTTTTCAGCCTCGAAATGTCCGCCGATCAGTTGGCCACGCGTATCCTTTCCGAAAATTCGGGGATCAGTTCGGAATTGCTGCGCATGGGGAAGATCGGCCAGCAGGATTTCCGCAACCTTGCGCGCGCGGCGGGGGAACTTGAGACGTTGCCGCTATTCATTGATGACACCCCCGGCCTGACAATTGCGGCGCTCAGGACGCGTGCGCGCAGGCTTAAACGGCGGCACGGGATTGGGCTGATCATCGTTGATTACCTCCAACTGCTGCAAGGCTCGGGGAGATCATCCGAAGGCAATCGCGTTCAAGAAATTTCTGAAATCTCGCGAGGGTTAAAGACGTTGGCGAAGGAACTGAACGTGCCCGTGCTCGCGCTTTCGCAGCTTAGCCGCGCGGTTGAGTCGCGTGAGGATAAACGGCCCCAGCTCTCCGATTTGCGCGAATCTGGCTCAATCGAGCAGGACGCTGATATCGTGTTATTTGTCTACCGCGAGGAATATTATGTTCAGTCGCGTGAGCCGAAACGGCCTGATGCAGGCAGCGATTCTAAAACGCATGAGGATCATGACAAATGGGCGGCGGAAATGGCGGGGGTGTTTGGTCTTTCCGAACTCATTGTCGCCAAACAGCGCCACGGCTCGACCGGTAAGGTCAAGCTGCGTTTTGAGGCGCAGATTACCCGGTTCAGTGATTTTGTCGAGGAAAGCTATGTGCCCGAACGGCGGGGATGATTTTCAGAAAATCGGATCGTCCACCCCGTTCAGATCAACCGGGGTATGGATGCCACACTCAACCTTGTCCCACCCGCGCCAACGGCCCGAGCGCGGATCTTCGTCAGGTTTGACCACTGACGTGCAAGGCGCGCAGCCGATTGAGAGATAGCCTTGCGCGACCAGCGGATGCAAAGGCAAATCATGCTCGATCATGTACGCGTCAATCGCTGCCCTATCCCAATCGGCAAGCGGGTTGACCTTAAGACGGCCCTCCTCAACTTCAAAACGCGGCAACCGCTCACGCGTTTTGGATTGGAATGCCTTGCGGCCGGTAAACTGCGCATCAAACGGCGCGAGTGCAGCCTTCAAAGGGATTACCTTGCGGATATCGCAGCAGCCATCGGGATCGTAAGACCAGCGCAGCCCGGTTCCATCCTTGTTGGCAAGTGCATCGGCATCAGGTGTAATATTGCGCAGGTTGGTCAGCCCAATCCGCTCAACAAGAGTGTCACGGTAAACCAGAGTCTCAGGAAAATGCTTCCCCGTTTCGAGGAAGATTACGGGGACATGCGGATCAATGCTGCCGATCAAATGGAGCAGCACAGCACTTTCCGCGCCAAAGCTGGAAACAATGGCCGCGTCCCCAAGCATATGCTCCTTGAGCAAGACGGTAAGCATCTCAATCGCATCACGCCCGCGAAACATATTGTTGAGGCGGATCGCATCAGCCTCGGTATAGCGCGGCCGCACGTCGATTTGATCAGGAATGCGCAGTGCAGCACTAGCCATGACGCAGTTTCCATACGGGCACGCCTGCATCGGCTGCGCGTTGATAGACATGCTTATAACGCGCCAACGCCGCCGCAACTGCCGCTTCATTTAAGGGCTTGGCGGGCGCGAAACTGTCAAAGCCGCAGCGGCGCATGAACGGCACTTGATCGACAAGGACATCGCCCTCGGCGCGGAGTTCGCCCATATATCCGGCCTCACGCAGGACACGCGCTGACGAATAGCCGCGCCCGTCGCGAAACGTGGGGAAGGCGATTTCGATGAGCGAAAGCCGATCAAGATAAGGGATTAGCGCGCGCGCATCCTCATCGGGCTCAAGCCGAACGGCGGTTGCGTTTGATTGATCGAGAAAGGCGTCAAGCGTGACGGCTGGCTCTTCATGAATGTCACCCATAAATCGCCTCCTTAAATGGTTCCATGCCAACGCGGCGGTAGGTGTCGAGGAAGCGTTCCTCGCTTGTCCGAAGGTCACGGTATTTTTCGATGACCTTTTCAACTGCATCAACGATGCCGTTTTCATCGAAACCGGGGCCGGTGATTTTGCCGATTGAGACATCTTCGGCACCTGATCCGCCGAGTGTGAGCTGATAATTTTCAACGCCCTTACGGTCGACGCCGAGGATGCCGATATGCCCGGCGTGATGATGCCCACAGGCGTTAATGCAGCCCGATATTTTGAGCTTCAATTCGCCAATATCGCGCTGCCGCTCAGCATCAGCAAAGCGGGTGGCGATCTTCTGCGCGACAGGGATTGAGCGCGCGTTGGCAAGGCTGCAATAATCCATGCCGGGGCAGGCGATGATATCGCTCACCAGATCAAGGTTGGCATTGGCAAGGCTCGCCTCATTCAGCGCCGCCCACACCGCATACAGATCACGCTTCGCGACATGGGGCAGGACGATATTTTGCGCATGGGTGACGCGCAGTTCATCAAAGCTGTATGTCTTGGCAAGATCAGCCATGACATCAATTTGTGCGCTGCTCGCATCGCCAGGGATACCGCCGATAGGCTTTAGGCTGATGTTGACGATGGCGTAGCCTGCTTGCTTGTGCGGCTTGACATTCTGGTCAAGCCAGACCGCAAAATCGGGATCGCTGCGGTCAATGTCTTCGCTCAGGTTCGTTTCAAAAGCGGGTGGCGCGAAGAAGGCGCTGATCCGGTCAAATTCAGCAATTGGCGGATCAATGCCAAGTTTCTTAACGTGGATAAATTCCTCGGCCACTTGGGTTCGGTAGGCGTCGGCACCGATTTCATGGACGAGGATTTTGATCCGCGCCTTGTAAATATTGTCGCGGCGACCGTAGCGGTTGTAGACGCGCAGACAGGCCTCGACATAGCTAAGCAAATCTTCGGCACGCACGAACGGATTGATCTCAGGCGCGATCATCGGGGTGCGGCCCATGCCGCCGCCAACGAAGACACGTCCACCCAGCACGCCGTCGCGCTTGACGAGTTCAATCCCGATGTCATGCAGCCGCATCGCCGCGCGGTCTTCTTGAGACGCGATCACAGCAATCTTAAACTTGCGCGGTAAATAGCTGAATTCAGGATGAAAACTGCTCCACTGGCGAAGGAGTTCAGCCCAAGGGCGCGGATCGGCAACTTCGTCTGCGGCGGCCCCTGCATATTGATCCGAACTGATATTGCGGATGCAATTGCCGCTCGTTTGGATCGCGTGCATTTCCACGCTGGCGAGGTCGGCCAGCAAATCGGGGCATTCGTCAAGCTTGATCCAATTATATTGGATATTCTGACGCGTGGTGAAATGGCCGTAATCGCGGTCATATTTACGCGCGATGTGGGCGAGCATGTGCATCTGCTTGCTGTCCATCGTGCCGTAGGGGATGGCGACGCGCAGCATATAGGCGTGAAGCTGAAGATAGAGGCCGTTCATGAGCCGCAGCGGCTTAAACTGATCCTCAGTGATTTCGCCCGCAAGGCGGCGCTTCACCTGATCGCGAAAATCCTCGACGCGTGCGTCAACGATAGATTGGTCATATTGGTCATACTGATACATCAGACTAAAGCCTTGTTTAGATTCACGCGGAGGCGCGGAGGCGCGGAGAATTTACCGTCATTGCGAGCGAAGCGAAGCAATCCAGTCCCACTGTGGGCTACTGGATTTCCGCGTCGCTTTGCTCCTCGCAATGACGAGTTCAGCACTTTCTCCGCGTCTCCGCGTGAAAAAAATAATCCCGCTCATATCACCCAAGCCCCAACATCAGGGTCAGCTGGCTTTAACGAGAGGTCGAGGCGAACGGTTGGCCCAAGCGCGCGGACGCGGTCTTTGATATGCGCTGGGCGTGGGCCTTCGGGCGTTGCAATCGCATCAATAATATAAGGCGCGTTGACGCGGCGTGCGCCGTCTTCACGCGCGAGGATTGCATCGCCGCCTTCGGCCACGTCAACCGCATCCTCAACATGGATTGACCAATAACTGCCCGCCCACCATGTGACGGCGCCGCTCGCCAAATCATTTCCGGTCAGGATTTTCATGAGGCAAAAGTCTCCGCAGTTTTAGCAAGGGCAAACAGCCGATCCTCGGCATCTGATTTCAGGACAACCTCACCAACGACAATGATCGCAGGGCTTTTGACGCCTTCGCGCGCCACCATATCGCCAAGATCAGTCAGAAGGGTGCGGATCGCGCGTGCGCCAGTGCGGGTGCCGCGTTCGAGCACGGCAACGGGCATTTCAGGCGCAACACCGTCGGCAATCAGCTTGTCCGCAATGTCGAATGCGGTGGCGACGCCCATGTAAATCACGAGCGTCCGGCCCTTGCCCGCCAAGCCCGACCAATTCTGATCCGAAAGCCCCTTGCACTGGCCAGCCACAAAGCTGACTGCGCTGGATGCGTCACGGTGGGTGAGGGGCAGCATCGCCTCTGCCGCACATCCGAGCGCAGCGGACACGCCGGGGATGACTTCGACAGATACGCCCGCCGCGCGGCAGGCTTCAACTTCTTCGCCGCCACGCCCGAAGATAAACGGGTCGCCGCCTTTGAGGCGAACAACAAGGTTGCCTGCGCGCGCCACTGCAACAAGGATCGCGTTGATCCCATCCTGTGGCACTGAATGATGGCTACGCTGCTTAGCGACCGAGATATAGCGCGCCGCAGGGTTGGCGAGCGCGATGATCGCCGGATCAACGAGGCCGTCATGCACAACGACGTCAGCCTGTTCAAGCGCGCGCGCCGCCTTGAGCGTTAAAAGTCCGGGATCTCCGGGCCCTGCGCCTACGAGCAGAACCCGGCCCTCGGGAGAGAGAGGTGAATTTGTCATAGTGCATAATTGCGCGCTCGCCTGCCGAGTGACAACCGAGTCTTTGTTGACCGCTGATTAGTTCAGCTTTGCACCACAACATCACGCAGACCAATGCCAATCGATGCCCGCGCCTGTTCATCCTCAACCGAAACCACGGGATAGGCACAGTAATCGGCGGCGTAATAAGCGCTTGGCCGGTGGTTGCCCGAAAGGCCGACGCCGCCAAACGGCGCGTTTGACGGTGCACCGTTGGTCGGGCGGTTCCAATTGACCATACCCGCGCGGATATTGGCCCAGAATTGGTCATAAAGCTGCGGCGATCCACCAATGAGCGCCGCCGACAGGCCATACCGCGTGGCGTTCGCCTCAATCAGGGCGTCTTCAAATGTCGCAACCCGGATCACCTGAAGCAGCGGGCCGAACAGCTCAATATCGGGGCGATCTTTGACATTGGTAACGTCAATGATTGCGGGCGTTAAAAATGGTCGGTCGGGCAGTGGCCGTTCCATTTGTTTGATCGGTTGCCCGCCTTTAAGCACGAGCGCGAGGAAGCTCTCCTCAAGCCCGTCGGCAACTTCATTATCAATCACCGGGCCCATGAACGGGGCTGGCGTCTCATGCGGCTCACCCACGATCAGGCGGTCGGCAAGTTTCTTCACTTCATCAATCAGCGGTTGATGCGCGCCGTCCTTAACGATCAGGCGCCGTGCCGCCGTGCAGCGCTGCCCCGCCGAAAGGAACGCCGATTGAATGACGAGGACAGCGGCGGAATGCAGATCAGTCGTATCCCACACTACAATCGGATTATTGCCGCCCATTTCAAGCGCGAGGATTTTGCCTGGCGTATCGGCAAATTGGCGATTGAGCGCGATGCCCGTCCGCGCCGAACCCGTGAACAGCAGCCCGTCAATATGGGGATGTCCCGCAAGCGCCTTGCCCTCGGCTGGCCCGCCGATCAGGACGCGAACAACCCCCGACGGGATGCCCGCCGCATGATAGCATTCGACCAGCATCGCGCCCGTCGCGGGCGTTTTCTCCGATGGCTTGAAGACAACCGCATTGCCCGCAAGCAAGGCTGGCACAATATGACCATTGGGCAAATGCGCGGGGAAATTATACGGGCCAAGCACCCCAAGCACGCCGTGCGGCTTATGCCGGAGCGCGCTTTTGACGCCCATATTGCCCTCAAGGCGGCGCTGCGAGGTGCGTTCGGTGTAGGCAGAGATTGAAATCTCAACCTTGCCCATCACTGATTCGACCTCGGTACGCGCCTCCCACAGCGGCTTGCCGGTTTCGCGCGATATGCAATCGGTCAGCGCATCGGCCTTTGCCCGAACGACATTGACGAAGCGCCGCAGCGCCTCAATCCGCACCGCAACGGGCTTTGCCGCCCATTCCGCCCAAGACCGCCGCGCAAGCGCAACCTCCGCGTCAACATCACCCACCGGCGCACGCCAATAGGGCGCACCCGTTGCCGGTTCGATCGAAACAATTTCAGACGCAGACATAGGATAGGGTCACTAACGAGGCTTGGTTAAAATCTTGCATACCCAATGCTGCGGCGGGGATCAACCAAACCCAGCCACCACCGTCTCAATCGGCAAAAACAATGTCCGACTATCGGCGGGGTATTCGATAAATTCAGCGCACCGCAGGTAAAATCGTTTTGCCGCTTCATCCTTGGCATGGACGAGGACAGCGCCGATGCCGATGCTTTGCGAGGCGAGTGCGATCCGGCGCAGCGCATCGGCGAGGATGTCCACTCCAAGGCCTTTGCCCGCATGATCGCGGCTGACGGCAAGCCTCCCGATGACTGAAACGGGAATGTTGCTAGGTGCATTGCGCCGGACTTTGCCCGGTGCGGCCATGCGCTCGACTGCGCCTGCTGCGATGCAGAAATAAGCGACGACCTGATTATCCACGCACACAACATAGGTGCGTGAAAAGCGGCTCTCATTCTTGAGTGCCTGATACCGAAGCCAATCATTTAGTGCAGCTTCGCCGCAATCAAAAACCGAAAGATCATGGTTAGCAGTCAGCGGGACGGGGGACGAAAGTTTTGGCGCTGAGCCTGTTACTTCTGCCATGCCGGAACTCGGCTGAGCAGCGAACGCAGCTTTGGCCCCGGCGCAGGCGGATTATCAAGCGCGTGAAGGAATGCGTCGTAGCGATCCGCATCAAGCACAAACAAGCGCTGATCAAGCAACACATCAATCGCCTGCCGCCGCGCGCTATCAATCATAAATTCAGTGCGTGTCTTGCCAAGGATCGCCGCTGCGTCATCAATAAGCTGGCGCGTGTTCGCCTCAATGCGAAGATTAATGCTGCCCTTCGTCTCTGCGAGCGGGGCGGTTTGACGTTCCAAAGATAGGGAGGATTGCTTCATCATAAGGTTTGTATATGGCGGCCTGTATCTACAATGTCAATACAAGTTTCCTTTATCGCACCCGCACCCTACTCTCGCCTGAGAATGCCGCCCGAAGAATTGCTGATGGAGCGCGATCACGCCCGAGATGATTTCGCGCCTTTGCGCCTTCGCGTGAGATATATCAGGCCGCGCCGCGCGCCGTGAGGATGCAAGTCGTTCACGCGAAGGCGCGAAGACGCAAAGAAGAAGGAACGAGAAAGCGGTGATTTTCTGACGGGCGCTCCCCATACAAAACCCCGAAAAACTCAGGAAGTTGACACTGAATCCGTATGCTCATGGAGCCTGCACCATTGGAAAAATATGGCGTAGCCGAAACGCCACAGCGGCGCATTGAGGTGGACAAGCGAGGGGTAAGGGCGTCGATCATAATCGGAACATATCATGAGTATTTGCTGTAGGAAAGACTTCTGATTGGCGGATAAGTTGGGGGGTGATGACTGTCTGCTTTGGATGGGTCACCCCCGGAAAGCAGGCGCTTTCTGGCACCCGCTCTTAACTGCATTGCTATCATTTTGGCGTTACATAAGTGATTGCATCTATTTTGTTGCACTGATAAGTGACCCAAAGTTGGTTATTAAATTCGCCCAACGGGGAAAAATTTCCGACGATGAGAAGGGAAAATAAGCGAATGCTTAATCAAGATTTTGCGCAGATTTCTGCGCCGACTCCTGGTCGCGTTTTTATTGATGACCTAGATGCTTTGGACGAGTTTGACCTTCGCCCATCGGAAGCTGCCGTGCGTGAGATCCAGCGCTTGGAAGAAGCCACCCTGACTGCGGAACAGCGGCTAGGAAATTTTCGCGTTGGCTAATGCCAGTCAGCTTTAGACCCGCATGCTCACGCAAATTGCCGTCACCCCGCTCGCTAACGATGCAGATTGGGAAGCTCTAAGAAAGTCTCTGGGGGCTGGACGAGACAATTTCCTGCTCAAAGCAACATTGGAGAGTATTCGGAACGCGGGCGCAATGTCTGCAATATTTGAATCTGCATACATTGATCGCGATTTTTCGGCAGCATACTCATCATTCTATTCGACTTTATTTCAACCATATCTTAAATACTGCTCAAGACTACACTTTTTCAAATCTGAATTGCATGGTCTTGACAAAGACGCGGGTGCCGAAGCAATTTCACGCACGATCGAAGAGAACGATGACAACTATCTCGGCTACGTAATTCTCCGTCCGCTTGCGCATGCGCCAATCAGTTCTGCAGTTTTGTCAGCGAAGCATCTCCGGGGCGCACCTAGTCAGGAGGTCGCAGTCAGATCCAACTTTCAGGTTCACGCCTTAGGCGCCACCCTTACTGTTGAGGGTACTCCGCTCACTCAGCAGGATACGAGAATTGGTGCTTGTGCTCAAGCTACGATTTGGACAGCAGCGCGACATTTCCACAATCGTCATTCCACAGCATGGTATTCAATACCAGATATAACCGAAGCAGCACTCAAGCCGACTGACAGCGCACTTACGCGTTCACTACCAGCAGGTTCAGACTATCTGACCTGCGACAATATGGTGAGAGCTTTCCGTGCGATTGGTCAGCATCCGGTGGTTTACGGGCCAAGCTTGGTAAACGGTGTATCTGATTGGGGTAGGCCGTCGCCAAAGGAAATCATTTCCCGTTATATCGACTCTGGCATTCCAGTTATCTTAGGGTTACTGGCAACCGGAGCAGCTGTAGGCCACGCTGTAGTGGCGGTAGGTGCAGAGCGCCGAGACGATCTTGATCTTTCATCGCTTCCACCTTCGCCAACCTCTGCGGAATTCATAACTCACATTTTGGTTAATGATGACCAACGCGGAAGCTATTGTCGCCTGCCACAGCTTAAATCAGATAAAACTGACGAATATCCGTTTTGTCTGGAAACGGAGGTAACATTCATCATGGTGCCCTTGCCAAGCAAGGTATACATGACGGCAGAGATTGCGGAGACGATGGCCCGAGACGTCGTTGAGCAAATTTCAGTAGAGTGTAAAATCTTGGCTGGGAAAGTTCTGGGGCAAGATGATGCCCAAAATTGGGATGAAGATCCAGAATTCTACACTGCGGCGTCTACCAAGACGCTGTTAGCGAGAACGTACCTTACGTTTGGATGGAAATATAAGGCTCGAATGATGCGCAATGGCGTTTCAGATCGACTAAAGTCAGAATTGCTGGGACGTCAGTTACCTCGATACGTCTGGGTAACTGAATTTTCTATGCCCTTGGAGAGCGCCAGCCACGATCCATGTCACCGGCTCGTGCGAGGTCATGTGGCTCTCGATGCCACTGGAAGCCGGTTTTGGCAGAGCAAGCTCGTAGTGGATGTGCCGGGGCTGCTTTTCGTGTGGAGCTTTGACTCGGCTAACCCAGGGGCCGGAACCAAGCTCGCAGTCAATGCCACCAAAGGTTCGCAACCATATCGGCCCAAAATAAGGGGCTTGATGGACTACTCCAGTTGTGATTTGCCAAAGGCCGAATAATTAAGGACAGCGCCCGATGGTAAAACATCGTTTGAACGTCTGCTTTCACGAAATGCAAAATCGTTTTCGAACGACCCGCTTGTCAGCGAAACTCCCCATTCAAACTTCCACACCCCCACCCATAGCATCCCCCATCGCCCTAATCGCCGCTACCTTCGCATTCAACATCCCCCAATCGTCGGCTTCCGCAATCGGTGCCCAGATCGCCTCGACCTCTTCGATGGGCATCGCGCAGGGGGCTTTGCCGTGCCAGTAGGGGTGGGTGAGCGCGCGGGCGGGGGTGTGGTTGGTGATGGCTTTTACGAACGGGGCGAAGCTTTCGCCTGCGTAAGCGTCATCGGCGGGGGAGGGGCCGCGCCGCGCGCCGCCTGCCCAGTCGAAGAAGAAGCGGTCTATGCTGACTTCGCCTTGGCCGAGTGCCATCGTGATTGTGCGTACCAACTCCAAATCTTGCGCTTCGCCCATCGGGGTGACGCCCAAACGCCAGAGGAAGCGGTCGGCAATCGCGCTTTGATAGGCGGGGGCGAATGCGCCGACAGCCTCATTAAGTGCGTCGATTTCGGCGATTGCGGTCAGCGCATTGCCAAGTTGCACGACGTCCCAGTGGATCGCCTCGGCTTGGCGCCCGAACGCATATAGCCCGCCTTCGTCAAAATAGGCGGCGGTGAAGCTGGGGTCGAACGTTGGCGTGAAGCGCCACGGGCCATAGTCAAAGCTTTCGCCCGAGATGTTGATATTGTCGCTGTTGAGCACGCCGTGAACGAAGCCCGCCGCCATGTAGGATGCCGCGAGTGCCGCGCCGCGTTTGGCAACATGGGCGAGCAACCGCGCGGGCGCATCATCGCCGCCGGGTTCGCCGTAATAGGTTTTGAGCGCATAATTGGTCAGCCGCCGGAGCGCCGCCTCATCGCCAATCGCGGCGAGCCTTTGAAAGCTGCCGATGCGGATGTGGCCGTGGCTGAGGCGTACTAACACTGCCGAGCGAGTGGGGGAGGGTTCATCGCCCCGGTGGAGCGCCTCGCCCGTTTCAATCACTGAAAAGGTTTTGGAGGTGTTGACGCCGAGCGCCTCAAGCATTTCAGTCGCAAGGATTTCACGCACCGCGCCTTTGAGCGTCAGCCGCCCATCGCCAAAGCGGCTGTAGGGCGTCTGGCCCGAACCCTTGGTGCCGAGATCAAGCAAGCGCCCGTCCCACCCGCGCATCTGCGCAAAGAGGAAGCCACGCCCGTCACCAATGTCGGGGTTATAATTGCAGAATTGATGCCCGTGGTAACGCAGCGCGAGCGGCTGCGGCAGATTGCCCTCAAGCGGGGCAAACCGCCCGAAGTGCGCAAGCCATGCTTCGTCAGTTAATTCGCCAAGCCCAACCGCCGCCGCCCAGCGATCATTGCGGAAACGCAGTTTGGTTTCGGGGAAGTCAGCGGCGGCAACGGGATCGCCCAGGAAATCGGCAATTTCGGTGATCGCGGGATCGGGGCGGTACGCGGCGGGTTGTGATATTGTGGGCATCGCGCGATATGGGGGCGATGACGGGGCAAATGCAATATGAAGTTCGGTGCTTGAAATGGCGCGCGTGAAAATCCTTCACTGTCATTCAACCTTTTCGCTTGGCGGCAAAGAAGCGCGCGCGGTGCGGCTGATGAACGTTTTTGGCGATGCGGCAGAGCATGTGATCCTGAGCGCGGTTCCGGGTGCGCTCGGTGCGCGCGATGCGATTGATCCTAATGTGCGGGTTTCTTTCCCCGGAGAGGCCGCGCCGCCGCTTTACGGAAAGCCGTCGCCCGCGCGTTATGATCGGCTTAGCCGGTATATGCAGAGGTTTGATCTTGTTCTCAGCTATAATTGGGGAAGCATGGATGCGGTTGGCGCACGGCGGATGTTTGCAGGCCTTCGAAAATTGCCGCGCCTGATCCATCATGAGGACGGCTTTAACATTGATGAGGCGGACGGGCTTGACTGGAAACGCAACTGGTTCCGGCGGCTGATGTTACCGACGGCGGAACGGCTTGTTGTGCCGTCGCGGCAGTTGGAGGGTATCGCGCGTGATATCTGGAAACAGCCCGCAGCGCGCGTTGTCCGCATTCCCAATGGAATTGAGATTGGCCGATATGCGGTGGCGCCAGAGAAGGGCAGCATTCACGGCTTCGTCCGCGCGCCGGGCGATGTGATTATCGGCACGCTTGCTGGGCTGCGCTGCGTGAAGAACCTCCCCCGCCTCGTCCGCGCGGTCGCCGCGCAACCGCCCTATGTAAAGCTGGTTATCGTTGGCGAAGGGCCGGAACGCGCGACCATTATTGCCGAGGTGCAGCGGCTGGGAATTGCTGACCGCGTCCTCCTGCCCGGTTTCCTTGCAGAGCCGCAACGCTATATCGGGCATTTCGATATTTTCGCGCTGTCATCGGACAGCGAGCAATTCCCGATCTCGCTGGTTGAGGCGATGGCGGCAGGCTTGCCAGTCGTATCAACTGATGTTGGCGATGTGAAAGCGATGGTCGCGCCCCAGAACCAATCGTTGATCGTGCCCGTGAGTGATGAAGCCGCGTTGGCGGGTGCACTCTCTGGGTTGGTGAGCGATGGTCATATGCGCGCGGCGCTTGGCTCCGCCAACCGCGCCATAGCAGTCCGTGATTACGACGAAGCGGCGATGATCGCGCGCTACCGCGCATTGTATGCGATCTGACAAGGCTTCCAAAAAAAGCCCGCGCAATTTTGGAAAGGCGCATTATATAGATGCTGTCGGGGGCACGTTAAGGACAGCGTATGTTTGCAGGATTGAAGCCGATTACCTATTGTGGCCGCGAAGTTTGGCCACTGATTGAGGGCGGCAAGGGCGTGTCGGCGACCAATCATACAAGCTCTGGCGCGTGGGCGGCGGCAGGCGGGATTGGCACGGTGAGCGCGGTCAATGCTGACAGTTTTGATCCAACGGGCAAGATCATCCCGCAGGTTTATGCTGCGCGGACGCGGGCTGAACGGCATCAGGAACTCATCCGCTACGCCATCGACGGCGCGGTTGAGCAGGTCAAGCGCGCCTATGATATTGCCGGCGGCAAGGGCGCGATCAATATCAATGTGCTGTGGGAAATGGGCGGCGCGCAACCGATCCTTGAGGCTGTGCTGGAACGGACCAAAGGCTTGGTTGCGGGCGTAACCTGCGGCGCGGGAATGCCCTATAAGCTCTCCGAAATTGCCGCGCGGCACGGCGTGTCTTATCTGCCGATTATTAGTTCAGCGCGGGCTTTTCGTGCGCTGTGGAAGCGCGCTTATTCAAAGGCGGCAGATTATCTTTCAGCAGTAGTCTATGAAGATCCGTGGCTCGCAGGCGGGCATAACGGCCTCTCCAATGCCGAAGATCCGCTGAAACCCGAAGATCCATATCCGCGCGTCAAGGCGCTGCGCGATACGATGCGTGAGGGCGGGATTGCTGACAATGTGCCTATCGTGATGGCGGGCGGCGTATGGAACCTGAAGGAATGGGAGCATTGGATCGACAATCCTGAGCTTGGCCAAGTTGCATTCCAGTTCGGTACGCGGCCACTGCTGACGCAGGAAAGCCCGATACCGCAGGGGTGGAAAGACCGGCTGATGACGCTTGAAGAGGGCGATATCCTCCTCCACCGCTTTTCCCCCACTGGCTTTTATTCAAGTGCGGTGCGCAATCCCTTCCTGCGTAATCTGGAGGCCCGCAGTGAGCGGCAGATTGCCTTTTCTGGGGAAGCGGCGGGCGATCATACGCACCAACTTGATGTTGGCGTGAAAGGGCGCAATTTCTGGGTGACCAAGGGCGATCTGATGCGCGCGCGCGAATGGTATAGGCTTGGCTACACCGATGCTTTGAAGACGCCTGATAACACGGTGGTGTTCGTCACTGCCGAAGAGCGCAAGATGATCCGCAAGGATCAGGCCGACTGCATGGGCTGCCTCTCGCACTGCGGCTTTTCCTCATGGAAGGATCATGATGATTGGTCGACCGGGTACCTCGCCGATCCGCGTAGTTTCTGCATTCAAAAGACATTGCAGGATGTGGCGCACGGCGGATCGACCGAAGACAATCTGGTGTTCGCGGGGCATTCGGCATTCCGGTTCAAGAAAGACCCGTTTTATTCAAACGGCTTTGTGCCAACCGTCAAGCAGTTGGTTGACCGGATACTCACTGGCGATTGAGGGTCTAATCCAATTCCCACCCGCGTTCGCCGTGGCTGGAGAGGTCTAGCCCGTCATGTTCTGCCTCTTCATCAACGCGCATCGGGATGAGGTATGATAGGCCGAACCCGATAATCAGTGTAACAATCCCTGACCAGAGTACAGCGACGCCGACGCCGATCAATTGCGCAACAAGTTGGCGCGTCAGCCCGCCCGCGTCCTCAAATCCACCGCCGCCAAGCGCTGGCAAAATGAGGATAGGGAAGAGCAGCGATCCCAATATCCCGCCGACGCCGTGAACAGCGAATACATCAAGCGAGTCGTCAATCTTGAGGCCTTGCTTGACGAACTGCACTGCGTAGAAACAGGCGATGCTGCCGATGGCACCGAGTATGATCGCGCCCGTCGGCCCGACAAATCCCGCCGCAGGTGTGATCGTGGCAAGGCCAGCGACCGCGCCTGTCACAATCCCGACCGAGGTTGATTTGCCAACGCGGAGGCGCTCGATCAGTGCCCAGATGAGAGCCGCCGAACAGGCCGCAAGATGCGTGTTGAGGATTGCGGTTGCAGCGTCATCGCCTGCAGCAAGCGCCGATCCGCCATTAAAGCCGAACCAGCCAACCCAGAGCAAGCCAGCCCCCGTCATGGTGAGCGCGGGGCTGTGCGGGGGGAGCAGCGTTTTGTTAAAGCCCTTCCGCTCGCCGAGCAGCTTGGCAACGACAAGCGCGGCCACGCCAGCGGTTGCGTGGACAACAATCCCGCCCGCAAAATCAAGCGTTCCAAGTTCGGCCAGCCAACCACCGCCCCACACCCAGCGCGCGACGGGCACATAAACGAGCAAGCTCCACAGCGCCGAAAAGGCAACAACCCAGCCGAATTTTATGCGCTCAACAAACGCGCCGATAATCAGCGCTGGCGTGATGATTGCGAAGGTCATCTGAAACAAAACGAACGCGCTTTCGGGCAGCGTGGTATCGGTGCGGAGATCGGCTAGCCCGCGCAGCATCGCATTGCCAAAGCCGCCAAGCCAGCGGTCACCCTCTCCAAACACCAGCGTATAGCCGCACACCGCCCACAGGAGCGAGATCACCGCCGTAATCGCAAAACAGTGCATGAAGACCGACAGCACATTGCGAACGCGGACGAGTCCGCCATAAAATAAAGCAAGGCCAGGCAGCGTCATCAACAGAACGAGTGCTGAGGATGTCAAAATCCACGCGGTATCGCCGCTGTCCGAAACGATGATTGGCTGGGCGAGCGCTGGCGAGGCCAAAAACGCCGCCGCCAAAATTGCCATCAAAACCCGCATACGCACCCCCGACGATTGTTCTGCATGTCTGCTAATCAAAGCGGCGTCAGCAATCAAGCGTGGAGAAATGCTAAACCCAGCCTTCAAGCACTTGATCGGTTGGGCGGTGGCCATCAACCCAGGCACGGATGTTGGCGATGACCTTTTCGCCCATCGCTTCGCGGCCTTCATAGGTCGCTGACCCCATGTGCGGGAGCAACACAACATTTGATAGCGCGAGCAGGCGCGGATCAACATCGGGTTCGTGGGTGTAGACGTCGAGTCCTGCGCCGCCAATCGTGCCGTTTTCCAGTGCTTTGATCAGCGCATCCTCATCAACAATTTCGCCGCGCGCGGTGTTGATCAGATAGGCATCGGGCTTGATCAGCGCGATCCGCCGCGCATCAATCAGGCCGTGGGTCTCGACGGTATGTGGGCAGTTGATCGAGATAATGTCAGCACTTGCGATCAGCGTATCGAGATCAGGTGCGTAGGTTGCATTAACTTCGGCCTCAACGCCTTCGGGCAGGCGGTGGCGATTGTGATACAGCGTCGTAATCCCAAAGCCCTTTGCCCGCGTTGCCACCGCGCGGCCAATCCGGCCCATGCCAATAATGCCCAGCCGCTTGCCATTGACGCGGTGGCCAAGCATCCCGTTGGGCCTCCACCCGCTCCACTCATTCTGCCGGATCAGCTTTTCACCCTCACCCAATCGGCGTGGGACGGAGAGGATCAGCGCCATTGTCATATCAGCGGTGTCTTCGGTCAGAACGCCGGGGGTGTTGGTGACAATGATGCCGCGTTCGCGCGCCGCTTTCAAATCGATATGATCAACCCCGACACCGAAATTGGCGATGAGTTTAAGCTGTGGCCCGGCCTTGGCGATCAAATCAGTATCAATGCTATCAGTGATCGTCGGCGCGAGGACATCGGCCGTCGCCACGGCTTGTTCAAGCTCCGCGCGCGACATCGCCGTGCCTGTCATATTAATCTGTGCGTTGAAGAGTTCGCGCATCCGATCCATCACATGATCAGTCAGTTCGGTCGTGACGATGAGCGTCGGGCGGGTCGGGCGCGGGTCGGTTTGGCTGCTTGGCATTGGCCGTTGCTAGGATGATCGCGGCGCTCCTGCAAGCATGGCTTGAAGCCTGCGGCAACTTTGTGGCATTGGATCATAATCTATGGGTGGGGTAATGGTAATGTTGCGTAAAATTCTGATGATAATGACTGGATTTTCTCTGATGGCGAGTGGTGCTGCGCTTGCGCAAAGCAAGCCGCCATACTGGGCATCAATTTCGGCGGGCCAAGCCAAGATGAGGACGGGGCCGGGGCGGCAGTTTCCGGCAAGCTGGCTGTATCAGCGTCCGAACCTGCCAGTGAAAGTGATCGAAACTTACCCCAATTGGCGCAAGATTGAAGACCCAGACGGGATTCAGGGCTGGATGCAGGCCAATCTGATCAGCACTGACCGTGCAGGGCTCGTGCGAGGCGAAATTCGCCCGTTACGTGAGGCACCGAACAGCGAAGCGCGGATCATTTGGCGCGCCGAACCCGGCGTGGTCGGCAAACTGTCCGACTGTCGGCGCGGCTGGTGCAAGCTCGATGTGCGCGGACGAATTGGCTATATTGAGGCGACGCACATTTGGGGCGTTGACGCGCAGGAAGCCAAACCCTGACGCTTGCTGACGTGCCTTGGTGGGTGTGGCCGACCAGCGGCGCGATCCTTGGAAGCCTCTTCGGTAGCTTTGTTGCGGCGCTGGTGATCCGCTGGCCGCTTGGGCAGTCGGTCATGTCCGGGCGCTCCGCCTGCGATACGTGCGGGCGAAGTTTGGGCGCGATCGAACTCATCCCGATGATCAGTGCAGCATTCCAGCGCGGCAAATGCCGCCACTGTGGCACTGCGATTGATCGGCGGCATTTGGCGATTGAGGTGGCCGCAGCTTTTGTTGGCGGTGTCGCGCTTGGCATATCGCCGGGTTGGGCCGGGCTGGCGGGGGCAGTCTTTGGGTGGATGCTGATTGCGCTCATCGCGCTTGATGCGGCGCACTATTGGCTGCCTGATAAGCTGACATTGCCGTTGCTCATTATCGGGCTTGGCATTGGTTTTGCCGGGATTGATCCGCCTTTGATCGACCGTATCTGGGGTGCTATGGGCGGCTATCTCAGCCTTGCCGCGATTGCGTTTGCGTATAGGCGGGTGCGTGGGCGAGACGGACTGGGCGGGGGCGATCCCAAATTGCTTGGTGCAATTGGCGCATGGCTCGGGTGGCAAACGTTGCCAATGGTGTTGCTGGGGGGGAGCGGCGTTGGTCTGCTTTATGTGTTGCTTCGCACGTTACAAAGAAGGCCGATGACGGTAACTGACCGTCTACCGCTCGGCGCGCTGATGGCGCTTGCGGCGTTTCCGCTTTGGATTTGGCAGAACTTTCGCTGAGGTTGATCCGAAACGGTTGCTAAAACGCGCGGCTTTGCTGCCGTATCTGCCTAATCATGAACAGCATTCATTGGTTCGGGATCACGGCACGCATGAAATTGCGTTCATCATTATGGCTTTTTGTCATGTTTTGCCTGATGGCCGCGCACAGCCCAGCGCGCGCCGATTTGCGCTCTAACCCCATCTGGTATGATCAGAATGCCGTTGGAACCGCGCCCGATTGGCATTTTCGGGCGGCGATCAACGTCCCCGCCGGTGCCAGCATCAACAGCACGATCAGGGTTGATGTCGATTTTGCAGCTATTGCTGGGCCATTAGCCGCGCAGGGGACGCTTGACCTCAATTCTTTCCGCATTGTTCGCCCGAATAGCACACTCGCGGCACGGCAGGAGTTTAGCGACACCATTTTTGCGAGCGCGACCGACGCCACAAACAATAATCGCGGAGAAATCAGATTCATTTTGGAGGATTCGGGGCCGGTCACTTATTGGATCTATTTTGACAGCATCGGCAACGGCGCAAAGTCGGCCAATCCGCAGCCCCGGATTGGCGGCAATTTCGAAGCATCATCAAGTGGCACCGCGCAGCCAAGCGGGTGGAATTCGCCGACGGGTACCGGCGTACTCGATGCGCATGTGCGTCCGGTCGAAACGGTTTCCGTGACGACTGACGGGGCGGGCGCCAGTCCGATTGCCAAATCGACCAACGGCGATCCGCTGACCGGTGCATTTTCTTATTTGATTGGTGCGCGCTCAGCCAACGAAACCGCTGGGTCGACAACAAGTCGGAGGATTACGCGGACGATCAACGTTCCAGCAACAAATCCAGGCAATTTCACGATCCGTTGGCGGCCTGAAGGCTGGGACAGTGAGCAGTTTGATTTTCTGAGCGTTGATCTGATCGGGACAACGACGGTGCAGGTTGTCGGCCCAACGCATGGCAATTATGCAACTGTACCGTTCAGCCCGAATTTTGGTCCCAATCAAATCTCTGCTTCAACATCTGGCTATGGGCACTACGACCATTTCGATCTGACAACGGGTGGTACCCACACGCTGGGGATGACGCAAACTGCTGAAAGCGAGGTTTGGTTCACGCGCAGCGTTTCACTCGCGCCTTTTGCGGGGCAGACCATCACGCTGTCGATCATGAGCACGCATATCGAAGAATTTCGCACTTGGTTCCATATCGACGATGTAGAATGGAGCGTAGTTTCGGCAACCGTCAGCACCGCGCAAGGGTTTGGCGTCAACATCACCGCGCCAACGACGCCGATTGCACCCAATCAACCAATTATGATCCGGGCCATCGTCGATGCGACGCCCACTGCCGCGACAAATCCCATCACCGCCAATATCTACGATGGTGGCGGTACACTCGTGCAATCAGGCATAACGCTTTTCAATGACGGTACTCACGGCGATGCCGTGGCGGGCGATGCGCTATGGGCCAATGACGGCACTGATGCCGCCAACCCGACAATTGCAGCCACCACTAATATGACGAACTGGCAAGTGCGCGTTTTCGCGCGCGAAAGCTCGAACAGTCTGATCGGCGCACAGAACGGATTGATCCGTGGCCCCGGATCAGGGGCAGCGGCCGAAACTCAGGCTAATTTCTGGAACATCGATGAACAGACTTATAGTGTGGAAGGGGCTGCGCTCACCGTCACGAAGACCAGTGCGCCGATTAGCGATCCCGTAAGCGGGGCAACCAACCCGAAAGCCATACCCGGCGCGGTAGTTCGCTACTGTATTCTCATCGCAAACGCAGGACCGGCCACCGCATCCTCGGTGACAGCGACCGACGCGCTTCCCGCGACGCTCAACTATGTTGCGGGTTCGATGCGATCTGGAGGGAGTTGCGACAGTGCAACGACTGTCGAAGACGATGACTCAAATGACGGCGGTGAAGGCGACGGGGTCACCGGCAATATTGTCGGTGCGACGCTCAATTTCGCGAGCGCAACCATCGCCAATACACAAGCGGTGGCGCTCGTCTTTGATGCGATCATCGACGATGGAACAAATTTCTAAGTTGCCCTTCACGTAAAGCGACGTCATGCTCTCTTCCTAGAAATTATGAGAGGGATAGCAATTATGGCAGCGACCGCAGATTCGATGTTGGCAGCACTCAATGTGCAGCGCGCGGCATTCACGCAAGAGCTTCCAGTGTCGATTGCGGCGCGCAAGGATCGATTGAAACGTGCGATCGCGATGATGGTTGATCACGGCGCGGCTTTTGCAAATGCGATGTCCGAAGATTTTGGCCACCGCAGCATCGAACAATCAATGATTACTGACGTTATTGGCTCGATCAACCCGATCAAGCATACGATTAAGCAGCTTGAAAAATGGATGCGGCCAGAGCGGCGCAAGCTGATGTTCCCGCTTGGTTTGCTCGGCGCAAAGGGCACGGTGGAATATCAGCCCAAAGGCGTGGTCGGCATTATCGCGCCGTGGAATTTTCCAGTGCAATTGACGATGGCACCGATGGCGGGCGCATTTGCGGCGGGCAACCGGGTGATGGTCAAATCGTCAGAGTTTACGCCAACGGTCGCGGCGCTTTTTGAAGAGCTTGGCCCCAAATATTTCGACGCGAGCGAGGCAGTGTTTTTCAGCGGCGGGCCTGATATTGGGCAAGCCTTTGCAAAGCTGCCGTTTGATCATCTGCTGTTCACCGGCGCTACGGGTGTCGGCAAGCACATCCTTCATGCAGCGGCGGATAATCTGACGCCGGTTACGTTGGAGCTTGGCGGTAAATCACCAACGATCATCGGCAAATCGGCGGATGTCGCGCAGGCAACCCAGCGGATTGCACTTGGTAAAATGCTCAATGCCGGGCAGATTTGCCTAGCGCCCGATTATCTGATGGTGCCGAAAGATAAAGAAGCGATGGTTGTTGAGGGCATGAAAAATGCTGTCAGTGTGATGTATCCGACTTTGCTTGAAAACCCTGACTATACCTCGGTTGTTAACGCGCGGCACCGCGACCGGTTGAACAGCTATCTTGATGATGCGCGTGCGAAGGGTGCTGATGTGGTTGAGATCAACCCGGCGAGTGAGGATTTTGGCAGTTCAAACCGCAACAAGATGCCGCTCTACCTCGTCCGCAATCCAACCGATGATATGACGGTGATGCAGGAAGAGATTTTCGGCCCAATCCTGCCGATCAAAACCTATGACCGGGTTGAAGAGGCGATTGACTATGTCAACGCGCATGATCGCCCGCTCGGCCTTTATTATTTCGGTCAGGACGCGAGCGAAGAACGGCAAGTGCTTGATCGCACCATCTCGGGCGGGGTGACTGTCAACGATGTTGTCTTCCATGTGTCTATGGAGGAGCTTCCGTTTGGCGGCGTCGGCCCGTCAGGGATGGGCGCATATCACGGCGTAGAGGGCTTCAAGACCTTCAGCCACGCCAAAAGCGTTTATAAGCAGCCAAAGGTGAATGTCGCCAAGCTTGCCGGGTTCATGCCGCCTTATGGGAGCGCGACCACAAAGGCGATTGCGAAGGATTTGAAGGTCTAAGCCAAAAAAACTCATTTTTATTTGCTACTAGTATTGCGTGTATCCGCCACCGCGTTACAATGTGAACACTGATTACAATGTGAGGCGGGTTGTGCGGTTTCAGCTATTGGCAGCGTTTGTGGCGATGATATTGTCAGGCTGTACGACTGCGCCAACTGTGCCAAAGGCTGATCCGTTAATCAGCGTCCAGCTTGGCCAAGTCCAGTCTGCAGACGCCGCGCAAAGCGTTGGCGGCGCGGGGACGCTCGCGCTCCGCCTCGAAACCCCGCTTGGTTTTACCTCAACTGGTCGGATCGTCCGAATACTGGTTCAGGAAGGTGATGTTGTTCAGCGCGGGCAATTGCTCGCAGTGCTTGATACGACATCGGTTGAGGCTGATCTTTCCGCCGCCAATGCCGAAGCGGTGCGGGCCGAGGCTGAGCTTAAACGCTCGGCGACGTTGCTGAAAGATGGCTGGGTCACCCAGCCGCGTGTTGATAGCGCACGTGCTGCCGCTGAGGCGGCACGTGCGGCTGTCCGCGCGCGTCGTTTCGCGAGTGACACCGCAAAGATCGTTGCGCCAAATAGCGGCATCATCCTCGCGCGCGCGGCGGAGCCATCGCAGGTTGTGAATGCGGGAACCCCGGTGGTTGTGATCGGTGAAGCCAGTGGTGGCTTTGTCCTCCGTGTTGCGCTGAGCGACCGCGATGTTGCGCGTATCACGCGCGGCGTGCCTGCGTCTGTTCAATTTGAAGGGCTTGGCCCGCAAGTGTTTAAGGGCCAAGTCATTGAAGTAGGTGGCCGCGCTGGGACTGGCACGGGCGCGTTTGAAATTGAAATTGCTGTGCCGCGCGATCCCCGCTTGCGTTCAGGTTTGATCGGCACCGCAATCATTAGCGCCGCGCCGCAACAAATGGCATCAAAGCGGGTGATTGTTCCGCCGACGGCGCTGTTTGCGCCGCGTGCTGGCGGCGCGCTCGTCTATGTCGTTGGTGATGATAATCGCGCACGGCTGCGCACCGTAACGATTGATGATGCGCGCGATGAGGGTGTGATTGTGACAGGCGGGATCAACGCTGGCGAATGGGTGGCGGTGGCGACACTTGATCGTTTGCGCGATGGGCAGCAGGTCGTGCCAGTGAAGACACGCTAATGCTCGCCGAATTCGCGGTGCGCCGCTGGCAAATTACGCTCGTTGCGTTTCTGCTGCTTGCACTGCTTGGGATCAACGCATTCCTCACCATCCCCCGTTCAGTTGATCCACATTTCGCGATCGAAAACACGATTGTAACCGCCGTGCTGCCCGGTGCTGATGCCGCCGAAATTGAAGAGACGCTTGCCAAGCCGATTGAGGATGTCCTCCAAGGGCTTGATAATATTAAAGATATCCGCTCGACCAGCAGTGACGGTGTTGCAGTCATCATCGTCAATTTTACCTATGGCACTGATCCTGAGCAAGCGCTTGACCGCACTATAAGAGAAGTCACTGCACTTCGTGCGCAACTACCCTCAGGGCTGTCACGGGTTGAGGTTCGTCGC
>JAYTPB010000062.1:0-34336 GCA_043747445.1 Sphingomonadales bacterium | reverse complement strand
CCAATTTCCATCGCCTTGAGATAGAGCGCCGCCTGATGATTGCGCACGCCGTTCCAGTGGGTGCGGCCATCCTTCACCAGATCATCCCAGCTATATTTGAAGGGTTCGGATTTCATCAGCCAATGCGCCATACTTTACTCCGCTGCGGTAGGCGCATTACGCGCGACGAACAATTGCCCACGCTCTGTCACGAAGACGATGACGAGCGCAAGCGCGCCGCAGATGAAGTAAGCGACATAAAGCGGCACTGTCGTCCCATCAAACGCGCGGCCAATGATCGTCCCGGCAATGGCGCTGATCAGATTGTTAGTGAACCCCTGTACTGAGCTTGCCGTGCCGGCAACGCTGCCCATCCGCTCCATCGCCATGGCGTTGAAATTGCCGCCCATCATCGGAAAAGCCATCATCATCACCATCTGGAGGATGATAAAGCTTTCAAGCGTTTCATGGCCTGACCAAGCGACAAACGCATGGATGCCCGCAACCAGCGTGAAGAGGATCAACGCCCCGTGACCAATCAGGCGCATCCCATAACGCTTCACAATTGCAGCATTCAGCAGTGACGCGCCCATCATTCCAGTCGCCATGATCGCAAAGCCCGTCGGGAGCATATCTGCGCGACCGAATGTGCGATCAAAGATTGGCTGCACTGACATCAGAAAGCCAAACAGCGCGGAGGCCGCAGCCGTCATCGCCAGCGTATAGCCAACCGACAGGCGGTCTGAGAGAACGACCTTTGCGTTCGCGATCACCGCCGCGACATTGATCGGTGTGCGTTTCTCGACAGGGAGCGTTTCGGGAAGGCGGAAAAACGCCCAAGTCCAGACGCAAAAGCCTAGCACTGCCAGAACAAAGAATATCCACCGCCACGGCCCGACCGCAAGCACCGCTTGCCCCATACTCGGCGCGATAATTGGCCCCGCCATAAAGATCATGCCCGCAAGGCTCATGATCTGCGCCATTGCGCGGCCTTCAAATTTATCACGCACCACCGCGCGGACAAGCACCTGCCCCCCGGCGGCGGCCATCCCCTGCGCCATGCGCGCCATCAGCAGCGTTTCAAAACTCGGCGCGACGGCAGCGCCGATGCTTGTCACCGCAAAACCAACAAGCGATGCGAGCATCAGCCAGCGCCTGCCGTAGCGATCCGAAATCGTCCCAACGAACAGCAGCGCGATGCTGAACCCGATCAAAAACGCACTGATCACTAGCGGCTGATCCGCCGCATCTGTGACGCGTAGCGACAGCCCGATCGCAGGCAGCGCTGGCAACATCGAATCAATCGCAAACGCGACCAGCATCATCACACTAGAGATGAGGAGGACGAATTCGGTTTGATGGGGGGATTTGGGTTGAACGGTGGGCATAGGTTTCTCTTATGGTGCGGTGCGGCAAAGGGGAAGGAGGAAACTTTTTTGATCGCCTGTAAGAGATCGAAGGTCTCAAAGGTCTCACGCTTGCTACACGGCGACTGTTTGTAATACAGACGAAGGGCACGCGAGTGTGAATTCAAGCGGAGCGTGGCTGATTGACGTAACCCGCCAAATCCTCAGCCGTATTCACATTATAAAGCGTGACTGACGACGCCACCTCCCTCGCGCCGCTTGCCTTTACCCAGTGGCGCAACGAATAATCGGGCTGGGCAAGGATATGCGCCTCAAGCGGCTCTGCCAGTGCCGAGGGCCATAGGCCGAGCAGCCGCTGCCCCGCAATCACAGCAGGTTCATCGCCTGTAAGGCTGTGTAATAAGTTGGGCGCGAGCGGCAGGACATCGCAGCCAGCGGTGAGCACATATTGATGCCCTTGCGCCTGTGCAAAACGCAGCGCCGCACATAGCCCAGACAGCGGGCCACAGGCAAAGGGATGATCAGTGATCGATGGATATCCGCCCCATTCTCGGCCAACGATGACGAGTGCATCGACTTGGGGAATAACGCCAGCAATGACGTGATCAATGAGTGCCATATCACCAAGGCGCGCCGCCGCTTTGTCGCCGCCAAAACGCCGCGAAGCGCCACCCGCGATGATTGCGCCAAGCACAGTCACTGGGATGTGATGCTGAAATGGGGAGAGAAAATGGTGGGCGTGGCAAGGATTGAACTTGCGACCCCTGCGATGTCAACACAGTGCTCTACCACTGAGCTACACGCCCACACTTTGGCCCGGCGCGCCGGAAGAAATGTTCCCTAGCGACGCCTGCCCGATATCGCAAGCCTCGAAAATGGCAGGCCTCAATTGAGGCCTGATGCGCTGTCGACCTCAAACATGCGGTCAACCTCAAGCACGAGATCGCGCAGGTGAAACGGCTTTGACAGCACCTTGGCATTGGGCATGGCTTGACCCGCCTTGAGCGAGACCGCCGAAAAGCCTGTGATGAACATGACACGCAGCATCGGCGCGACGATTGCGGCCTTTTGCGCGAGCTCAATCCCATCCATTTCGGGCATCACGATGTCAGTGAGCAGCAGGTCAAATGATTGATCCGACTTTATCAGTTCAAGCGCGGTCGTCCCCCGGTCAACCGACTCAACCACATAGCCCGACTTTGTCAGCGCACGCGTGAGATATTCACGCATGACATCGTCATCCTCAGCCAGCAAAATACGGATCATACTAGTCTACCCACTTGAAAAATCATGCCTCAGCAATATTCGAAAGCCTTATAGACCAGAAAGGTTTAACAATTCCAGCATTGCATGTCCGGTTCGCCGCAACTACCAAAAAATATGCCCTCGCTCCACCCGTTTAGCCTTTTTGGCGCAGCCGACCCCGCCTATCCGCTGATCATCTCCGTGCCCCATGCCGGGCGGCATTATCCCGATGCGATGAAGCTTTCGGCGCGGCTGCCCGAGGGGCGATTGCGTCCGCTTGAGGATCGTTATGCCGATGCTTTGGCGGACGGCGCTTTTGCCGCAGGTGTGCAGGGGATTGTCGCCAACACCGCGCGCGCATGGATTGATCTTAATCGCAGCGAAAACGAGATTGATCCCGGCTTGATTGATCTGCCAGCAGGCGCATTGCCGCTGGTTTCGGCAAAGGTACGCGGCGGGCTTGGGCTGATCCCCCGGCGGATTTCAAGCGGTGGCGATATCTGGCACCACCGGATCACGGCTGATGATCTAAGCGAGCGGATCGCGCAGCACCACCGTCCCTATCATCAGGCGCTGGGTGCGATGCTCGCGCGGACGCGTGCCAAATTTGGTGTGGCCATTCTGCTCGACATTCATTCAATGCCAACGCTGCCCAAAACGAGTGATGGCCCGGGCGCGCAAATTGTGATTGGCGATAGTTTCGGGCGGACGGCGGATGACCGCTTTACTGGCTGCGCCGCAGCGCTTGCCGAGCAGTTCGGCCTGAACACCGCGATCAACCATCCTTATGCAGGCGGCCATATTCTTGCGCACCACGCCCGGCCACAACGCGGACTGCACGCGATTCAGATTGAAATTGATCGTTCGCTCTATCTTGATGCGCAGTATCACCGTCCAGCCGCGCATTTGGAGGCTATGCGTAAGTTTATTGCCCGCCTTACCTTTGCACTTATCAATGAAGCGCTTGAGTATCCGCAGGCAATCGCTGCTGAATAAAAAGAGACCACCCCGTACAACGTACGGAGTGGCCAAGGTTCAGGGAGGAAACGCACCCGAGGGCGCGCAAGAAGCGACTCCGCGAAGGGGGGAAACGCAAAGCCTCTTCTTTTCTCAAGATAGGCAATCTTGATTTGGCTTTCAAGGGTTTTGAAAGATTGTTTTACTCAGCCGGTTTCGCCAGTGGCAACTTCTCTTGCGCAACCTGACGACCAAACACTTCGCGCATGGTTTGTAGCGAGAAGAGATGCGCATGAACCAGCGGCAAAAGCCCTGATTTCATCATCTTACGCAGCGTATCGCCGCGCAGTTCACGCAGCTTATCTTCGCTTACCATTTGGAAACCACGGTAAATGAAGGGCTTGTCTTGATCGACCATCTGGATCGAAACTTCACCGTCCATAAGGAGGCCGTTATCAACCAGTTCCTTCATGAAAAGTGTCGTGCGCTGGCCCGCTTGCTCAAACTGCTCACAAAAACCCAAAATAGTCTTGGTTGCTTCGGATGCCGCGCCGTCAGTGAACAGAGGCTCGCCATCCTCGAAATCACCAATCGCATTGGCCGATGGATCAAAGCACAAAGAAAGCTCATCAGTATCTTCGCGCAGCTTGGCGAGCAGGAACGGATAGCGGCGAACATAGGCCGGTACGTAAACCTGATCAATCAGCTTGCCTTCATCATCAACAAAGGTGTTCACACCTTCGTTAAGCCCCATCAGCGCAAGCGGAACCGGATTTTCACCAACTGAAAAGACAATCGGATAATAGCGCTGAACCGCAGCAAATTCGTCAATCGTTACAGGAATTGCGTGCTGCTTGGCCAAAAATGGCGCAGTATCGGCCTGCTTGATCTTCCAAGTCGCATGATCAACCGATGACAGCGGTGCCAAATCATTGAACAAAAGCGGCAGTCCGCTGTTTACGGGTGGCGCGCTGGCCATATTATACTCTCCTGTTGACGGTTAAAAAAACTCGCGCTTCCCTATGCGTCGTCGGCGTCGGACGCAAGCGGAACCAGCTTTCCAGGGTTCATTATTCCCTGCGGATCAAGCGCCGATTTGATCGCGCGCAACGCCGCAATGCGCGCTGGATCGGATTGGCGGAGGAGCTCGGCGCGCTTCATCTGACCGATCCCATGCTCGGCAGAGATTGATCCTTTAGCGGCTGACACTAAATCATAGACCATCCTGCTGGCTGCTTTTCCCTGGCTAGCGCGCCAGCTTGCCCCATCAACACCCTGCGGAGCGCGAACGTGAAAGTGGACATTGCCATCCCCCAAATGACCAAAGCCACTCGCGATAACGCCTGGGAAGGCCGCTTCAACGGCGGCCGCCGCATCAATCATGAAATCGGGCATCGCCTCTACTGGCACTGAAATATCGTGCTGCATCGCTGGGCCGCTTGCGCGTTCAGCCTCCGAGATTGAATCGCGCAACCGCCAGAATGCGGATATTTCGCCCTCATTTTTCGCAATCGCTGCGTCGCCGATAAGGCCTGCGTCATGCGCCGCACTCACCAGTGCAACCAGCGGCTCCTCAGCAGGCGCACCAACATATTCGACCAGCACTTGCCACGGCCAGTGCCACCCAAGCGGCGCGCGGGTGCCGCTGATATGCTGCAACACGAGTGCGAGCGAGTCAGCGGGCACAATCTCAAAACTCTCAATCGCGCTGGCTGATCGCGCCTCAAAAAAGCGCAGCAATTTGAGCGCGACTTGCGGGCTTTCAACCCCGATCCATGCCGCCGCACGGTCGGCAATCGCGGGCACCAGCCGCAGGTTGGCCACCGTGATAATGCCAAGCGTACCTTCAGCGCCAGCAATCAACTGGGTCAGATCATAGCCGCGATTATCCTTCTTGAGCGCGGCGAGGCCATCATAAATGCTGCCATCGGGCAGCACAGCCTCGATCCCCAGTACAAGCTTGCGCATCGTGCCAAAACGTAGCACCTGCGTGCCGCCTGCATTGGTCGCGATCAATCCGCCGATGGTTGCCGACCCCTTGGCACCAAGCGTCAGCGGAAAGCGCATTCCTGCTGCATTTGCCGCGTTGTGAAGCGTTTCAAGTATCAGTCCCGCTTCGGCAATCACTGAACCGCCCTCAGCATCGAGCACGCGAATCTGGTTCATCCGTCGCAGCGAAACGATCAGTGACTGCCCGTCTTCTGATGGCGTTGCGCCGCCAACCATTGATGTATTGCCCCCCTGCGGCACGAGACTAACGCCGTGTTGCGCCGCGATTTTCACCAGCGCAGAAACCTCAGCGGTATTTTTTGGGGACAGCATCGCTGCGGTTTGGCCGTGATAAATCCCGCGCCAATCGGAAAGCCAGGGCGCCATCGTCTCGCTGTCACGCGTGAACCCCTTTGGGCCGAGTAGTGCAGCAAACTGTTCAAGAATATCGGCAGTGATCGGCATATTGGAAAATTTACTCATTGCTGAATTAATGCTGCGTTCAACCATGCCATAGCATTCGAGGCTGATCATGGAACAGTGTCAGTGAGTTTGTTGATATACGGTGTGTTGCTTGCGTCAGCAACGCCGGAGGCGGCGCAGCTTTCGCGTGCGCCCATACGACCCACGATCATGCTGGCGCAGCTACGCGTTCAGCGGACAACGATTATCCGCGTTCCTCCCGCCAAGCCGACGGCGCTCATTTCTGAACCGATCCGCTGGAAAGAAAAAGGCGGGCCTGATTGCATCAAATGGTCGGCAATCGCAGGGGCGATGATATCCAGCCCAACCTCGCTTGATGTGATCATCCGTGGTGGGAAAAGATACCGCGTAAAACTCAACAAGAGCTGCCAAGCCGCTGAATTTTATGCCGATTTTTATGTGAAGGCGACGCCTGATGGACAAATATGCCAATCACGCGATTCGATTTACAGCCGTTCGGGCGGCGAATGCGGTATCAGCAAGTTTAAGAGGCTCACCCGCGCAAAGTAACCATTGGCGGCTAAACCGCCATTTACCTTGACAAATTGACGCCAATCGGCAAGCGCGAGAACATCATTGCAGCACCTGGGCCGCGATGATTTATTTTTCCGGAACCCATATGAGCTTTGCCGACCTCGGCCTTTCTGATCAATTGCTTCGCGCGGTGAACGAATCGGGCTATGACACGCCGACTGCGATTCAAACGCAAGCGATCCCAAGCGTCCTGATGATGCGTGATCTCATCGGTATTGCCCAGACCGGCACTGGCAAAACCGCAAGTTTCGTTCTTCCCATGATCGATATCCTTGCCGAGGGGCGCAGCCGCGCGCGGATGCCGCGCTCACTCATCCTTGAGCCAACGCGCGAACTTGCAGCACAAGTCGCTGAGAATTTTGAGAAATACGGCAAATATCATAAGCTTTCGATGGCGCTTCTGATCGGCGGCGTTTCGATGGGCGATCAGCAAAAGGCGCTTGAAAAGGGCGTTGACGTGTTGATCGCCACGCCGGGCCGGTTGATGGATTTGTTTGGGCGCGGCAAGATTTTGCTTAACGGCTGCGACTTACTGGTGATTGATGAGGCTGACCGGATGCTCGATATGGGGTTCATCCCCGATATTGAGGAAATCTGCACCAAGCTGCCAACCACACGCCAGACCTTGCTGTTTTCGGCAACGATGCCGCCGCCGATCAAGAAACTGGCGGACAAATTCCTGACCAACCCCAAAACAATTGAAGTCGCGCGGCCAGCATCAACCAATACGCTGATCACTGAACGACTGGTTGAGGTCGATGCACGCAAAAAACGCGAAGTGCTGCGCGGCCTGATCGAGAGTGAGCAGGTCAAAACCGCGATCATTTTCTGCAACCGCAAAACAACGGTGCGTGAACTCGCCAAGAGCCTGAAACAGCATGGCTATAAAGCGGGCGAAATCCACGGCGATATGGATCAGGCATCACGGATCAAGGAGCTTGATTTCTTTAAGTCAGGCGAGATCAATATTCTTGTCGCGTCCGACGTTGCTGCACGGGGGCTAGACGTCAAAGGCGTCAGCCATGTCTTCAATTTTGATGCGCCGTGGCACCCTGATGATTATGTCCACCGCATTGGCCGCACCGGTCGCGCAGGCGCAACAGGGAGCGCCTTCACCTTCGTAACCCCCGCCGATGAAGAGGCGATTGCGCAGATTGAAAAGCTTACCAAGCATAAGATTGAACGAGTTGGTAAGGTGGTCGCAGTTGTAGAAGCCAAACCTGCGGCAAAAGCGGCGCGCGCACCGCGCGAAAAGGCGGTACGTGAACCCCGGCCAGCCCGAGAAGCCCGCCCGCCCCGTGAAGCTCGTGCAGAACGCGCGCCACGGCCCGAGCGCGCACCGCGCGTCCCGCAGCTTGCGCCGGAACATCGCGAGGCTGATCAAAGTGACGGCGACTGGAATGGCCCAGTCCCGTCATTCCTGAATTTCGGCTTGGGCAGCTAACCCGCAGATTTCAATTTAGGTCGTATGGCTTATCGCCGCGTAAAATTTCTTGGAATGGATCGCGATTGCATCCGCACAATCAAGGCCGTTGATGATCCTGCGTGCATTCTTCCAATCTTGCGTATCACCATGGAAAAAATCAGATAATTTGCGGCCCGTGAAACTGCCTTTTTCCATGCCTAAGAACATGATTTTTGAGGCAAGTTCGGCGTTGAGAACCTGTTTTGCAGCCGCCTCGCTGCTCGTTAGATCAACACTAAATATTTTGCCCATCCGGTCATAATTACTGCGCCAGGTTAGCTGAACATAGCCGCGTCCGTGAAACAGCGGGCCATCGCCTGGGTGAATATTGCCGTTGGCTTTCGCCATTGCCCGTCGCTTGGGGAGTATACTCCTCACATCATACATTTTCGTGAAATAGCCGTTACCACCGAATTCATTGATCGGTTGCATCGTAAAGCTAGTTTCGTGGAACGCCGTGCCAAGCGCGTAAGCCAACCAGCGATCATCTTTTGCGGAATGGCTAGCCTCCCAAACATTCAAGATAAAGGTCAGCCCCTCAACCTGTGCTTGATTGAGTTTGCCCGTAAACAATGTCGCACGCACGTGTTCGAAAAAGAACTGACGGTTAATCATAGCTTTGCCTTCCAATCAAAATTCATGGATGCGACCGACTATGTTCTTTTTATCAACTCCCGCATGTTAGGCGCGTGATAACCATCACGCGCCGCATTTCATTACACCACCCCGTAAGCCAGCATCGCATCAGCCACTTTTTTGAAGCCTGCGATATTTGCGCCCTTTACATAATCGGTATGGCCATCCTTATCAGTGCCATATTCGACGCAGCGGGCGTGAATGCCCGCCATGATGTCAAGCAGCAGCTTTTGCAGTTCATCTTCTTTCCATGAAATGCGCGCCGAATTTTGGCTCATTTCAAGCCCCGAAACCGCGACACCGCCCGCATTGGCCGCCTTGCCCGGCGCGAACAGGATTTTGGCCTTCTTAAAGATATGAACGCCCGCAAGATCAGTTGGCATATTGGCACCTTCGGACACCGCGATGCAGCCGTTTTTGATCAACATTTCAGCGTCGGCACCCAGCAGCTCATTCTGCGTCGCACAGGGGAGCGCGACGTCACACGGCACGTTCCAAGGCGTTGTCCCTTCATGAAAAGTCGCGCCGGTGAAATGATCGGCATATTCCGAAATCCGCCCGCGCCGCTTGTTTTTGAGATCCTTGATCCAGTTGATCTTTTCCTGCGTCAGGCCGTCAGGATCGTGAATAAAGCCCGCGCTATCTGACAGGGTGACGACCTTACCGCCGAGCTGCGTTACCTTTTCTGCGGCATGTGTCGCGACATTGCCTGAACCTGAAATCACTGCCGTCTTGCCCTCAAGCGAATTGCCCTTGGTCGCGAGCATATTCTGGAGGAAGTAAGTGGCACCGTATCCGGTCGCCTCAGTGCGGATCAATGAGCCGCCATATTCGAGGCCTTTGCCAGTCAGCACACCCGTAAATTCATTGGTGATCCGCTTATACTGGCCAAACATATAACCGATTTCGCGGCCACCCACGCCGATATCGCCTGCGGGCACGTCGATATCTGCACCAATATGACGATAAAGCTCAATCATGAACGACTGGCAGAAGCGCATCACTTCATTATCGCTCTTGCCCTTAGGATTGAAGTTTGACCCGCCCTTGCCACCGCCCATTGGCAGGCCGGTAAGCGCGTTCTTAAACGTCTGTTCAAAGGCGAGGAATTTCAGGACACTTTCAGTGACCGATGGGTGGAAGCGGATGCCGCCTTTATACGGTCCGATTGAGTTATTATTCTGAATTCGCCAGCCGCGCTGCACCCGGACATTGCCAGCATCATCCTGCCAGCAAACCCGGAATGAAATCACCCGATCAGGCTCAGCAATTCTACGGAGAATCTGCGCCTTATGATAGGCTTCCTTATCCTCCATAAAGTCATAAATATCCTCAGCAACCTCTTGCACCGCTTGAACAAATTCAGGTTGACCAGGATTACGCTTTTTTACGCCTTCGACGAATGTGTTGAGATCAACATGATCGGAAACAGCCATTGGTATCCCCCTTATCAGGCATTGTTAAAATGCGGCCCTCTCAGGCACGGCCTTCATTACGAGTCGAGGCCGATGTTGGTTACGCGAGACTAGCAGCTTCTATCCACTTGAGAAGCGGGATAAATTACCAGACCGGGATGCGCTGCACATCCCGGTCATTACACTTATTCAGATCAGGCGATTGCGAAATGAGCGTTGAAGAGATCGCCGCCCCGCTCAATCGCAACAAAGCTTGGCGTAACCCCAACCCGGTCAATATTGACAAGGTTGATATCGCTCACGCCGAGCAACGCCACTGAATTACCGCTTGAGAAATTAAGCGTGAGATCCGCGCGGCCATCGCGGTTTACGTCTGACACGGTGGAACTCTGTACATTAATGCCATTTTCAAGGAGGATACGGTCAAGCACTGTATCAAAATCAGTGATCGTATCGCGGCCACTGGCGCTGCTGAAGACGAAAATATCTGCGCCTGCGCCGCCAGTCAGCGTATCAGTGCCGCCTTCTCCCAACAAGCGGTCATTGCCGTTGCCGCCCTCAAGCAGGTCATTGCCAAGCCCGCCGAACAGACCGTCAGCGCCGTCACCGCCAAATAGACGGTCATTGCCCGATCCGCCAAAGAGCTGATCATTCGCGGCCAGCCCGTTCAGCGTATCATTACCAAGGAGGCCGAACAGTTGATCCTCCTCGCTAGTGCCGTTCAGCGTATCATTGGCCGAAGTACCGTTACGGATAATACCGTCGGCAATACCCGTAACCGTCACAGTCACCGTTGCCGTACTCGTAAGGCCGCGCGAGTCCGTAATTGTATAAGTGAAGGTGTCAGTGACCGAAGCACCCGGCGCAATTGCGTCAAAGCTTGGATCATCGGCGACATAACGCAGTGTTTGCGTCACTGGATCGAAGATCAGCGAGCCAAGTGTTGCGCTATCGTCAACCGCCGTGATGCGGATGGTGTCACCTACGTTCGGATCACTATCATTACCAAGCAGAAGTGCGGTGAGGTTACCCGTTGTCGCATCTTCATTGATCGCAACGCTATCCGCCACCGCAACCGGCGGCTGATTTGGCCGCGCGATTAGGAAGGTTGCGATTTGCGGATCATGATCAGTGCCGCGCGCCGCAGTATCGGCTTGTTCGGAATTGATGTGGATCGCATCATATTGCGCATTCGCCGCAAGCCCTGCGGTGACGAGGATATGATCAAGCGCCTGCGCGTTGCCCTCAAACACAAAGCTGTACCGCTCTTCTGGTGCAAGCAATCGGTTGAGGTCTGTCAGCGCACCGCCACGTTCAAGCGCCTGGATCGCGTTTTCAAAGGTAAAGCCGTTGAAATCGCCCAGCACCGCGATGTTCGCCGCTGGATCAGCACCGAGCAGTCCGTCGATATAGGCACGGAGCGCAGTTGCCTGTGCTGTGCGTGCGCCGTCACCTGCATCAGCCGGGGGTTGCGTCGCGCCGAACAGCGGATCGCTGCCGCCGCGCGACGTTGAGTGCACCGAAATCGCTGTGATCGTTTGATCATTGAACACAAACTGTGCGGCGAGCGGCTGGCGGCTGCCATTAAACGCTGAGCCCGGCACCGCAACCGCGCTGTTAGCGATGTAGCTGACTCGGTCAACATTGTAGAAGAAGCCGTTGCGGATATTGCCGTTAGGCTCGCCGCCGGTTGAATTCGCAACCGCTGGCGCGACTTCAACATAAGCATAGGTTGGCCCACCGGCGGCCTGAATTGCCGTGATCAGCAGGTTCGCCGTAACAGTACCTGACAGGTTGGAACCAGTGCCAGCACCGTCAGCATCCTGAATTTCCTGAACGCCCAAGATATCGGGCGCGCGCAGATTGAGGACGATATCACGCGCGAGAATGTTGAACTTGTCGCTGTTGAGATTGTCGGTTGGATCAATATTTTCAAGATTATACGTCGCAATCGAAAGACGATCAGCGGTGCCCGTAATCCCGGTAACTTCACGCGTAGGGGCGGGTGCATCAAGCGTCACAGTTACGGCCTCAGTCACCAACACTTCATAATTGCTGAAGTTATAATTGACGATCCCGGTCACGCTGCTGAGGCGATCACCTTGACCAAAGTTGGGAACGAAACCAGCAAAAATCCCTGAGTCATCGTCAATTTGGATACGCTCAGGATTGAAATCGCGGCTGTCACTGCCAACCGTAATGCCGCCGCGCGCGTTAACGCCCGTTGCGCCAACGCCGCCCGATGCGACAACCTGCGTTTCGCCAAAGCTGTTGGTGCCGCTAGTAACCAGCGGCGCATCAATCGTGACGCGCATCCCTTCAAGCGATTCGTAGAAATCGGCCGCATCAGTCAGCGGATCAAAGCTGGTGAAGCCGTCATCCTCAAACACCGTGCTCGGTGGCAGGACTCCCCCCGTGCCAATCAAAACGGCGGCAGGCAGCGCATTGCCGCTCGAATTGATCATGATCGCCTGCGAGGTGATCTGCGTCGTCGTTAGATTGTCTGGGTTATTGCCGGGCAAGAATTCATCAACCCGGCCGCGCACAGTAACAGCATCGCCGACTGCAACCGCAGGAACCGTTGTGGTCAGAACAAAAATCCCGTCCGATGTGCGGGCGTTACCATCGCCCATAGCGTCTTGGATGTAGAAGCCGTTGGTATCGACCGCCGTAACGATGCCGTTTGTAATAACAGTTTGGCCTGCCACGGTTGAGCGGTGGCTTTCGCCCTGAATCTGGAAAACCGCGAGCGCGATTGGATCATCATTTGTGATCGTGCCCGTCGCATTGCCATCAATAACAATGATGTTGCCGACCGGGTTTGAGAGCGCAACGCTGAAGGTTTCATTACCCTCAGGCAGCGTATCGCCGTTCACACCGATGACGATCTGCTTCACGCTTTCGCCGACACCAAATGTAACGGTGCCAGTCGTGATTAGGCCAGCCGCGAAATCGTCAGTGGTCGCCGTGCCATCAAAGTTGATCGCGAAATCAACGCTGGCCGTTTGGCCAGAACCGCCGCCACGGCGCACGGTAAAGATGATTTGCTGAACGCCGCTATCGCCCTCGATAACGCTTGCATCACCAATTGAGACTTGACCTGTGCCGTTTGGCCCAATGAAAATCTGGCCGTCATTGAGGCGACCAAAGCTCGCGGGCGCGCTTGGCTGGAACGTAAAGTCAGCCGCGCCGCCGCCTGTGCCAGTCACTTGGAGCGAGCTGGTTGCCGCACCCGTGCCGTCTTCCGAAACGCCAATATCAGTACTCGTCAGCCCGCCAGCAGGTGTGCCCGCCGCCGCTGTGAACACGCCTTCATAGGACAGCAACTGAACAACCGAACCATTTGGCGCGATCAGCGCGATCCCGTCTGCAACGCCGTTTTGCAGGCCAACCGCTGCGAACGATACTGCGCCAAAGCCCTGGCCTTCGTCGTCGATAACGCCGCTCAGGTTGATCGTAGCATAGACCACCGCCGCACCCGGTGTGTTTGAGCCATTATAAAGCACGAGCCGATACCCCGTGAGATCAAGCCCCGCAGTGCCCGCGACCTCAATCGCTTCGTTGGCATCAGCACCGCTGTTGTCATAATGGATTTCGTTGATGAAGATGTTGGCGGGGCCAACGGGGGCTGCATCATCATTGGTGATCGTGCCGCTTGCAACGCCGTCACCGATGGTCGCGCCGCCGGTTGGGTTCGTCAGCAATACGGTGAAGCTCTCATCGCCCTCAACAATTGTATCGCCAGCAACGTTGAAGATGATCGTTTGGCTGGCTTCGCCGTCCGCGAAGTTTACAGTGCCTGAAAACATCGATCCCGCTGCAAAATCGCTTGCGTCAGCGCCGGGTGGTAGGAAGTTTACAGTGTAGCTTGCGCTTACCGCGCCTGCGCTGCCGCCAGTACGGCTGACGACGAAGCTGATCGGAGTGCTGCCGGCATTACCCTCAAGAACGGTCGCGTCTGCGATTGAGAGGACGCCGGGATTGACAACCACCTGCGGCTGGCTCGCGACGACGATATCATCAATGCCGACCAACTCATCATTCCCCGCCGCGTTGGTCGTAATTACGCGGATTTCAAGCGTCGCCTGATTATTGGCTTCGGCAGGAAGACGCACCGAAACTGGGGTAACCTGCGTCGCAGAACCCGCAGTCGTTGCGTCTGGGACATAGAAGATATTCGTCCAACTGCTCGTGCCGCTGATCCGGTATTGGATCGCGACCTGCTGGGTAGCGTTATCGGCACTGGCATCAAGATCGCGCAGATTCAGGCTCAGATCAATATCCTGACGACCACGCGAGTCGAGAAAGAGCACCAGATACGGCGCGTCCGCAGTGCCCGAACCCTGAAAGGCAATCGTCGGGTTAGCGCCGCCAACCTCTATGATCCCGCCAGTCGTATTGGTTGCATTTGCATTTGCAATTACATCAATGACTTGAGCGACAACATTGGCGGTCAGCGTGCGTGGATCAACGCCAGTGGCCGAAGTAACATCATCTCCGCGATAGCCCACGATGCTCGGAACGCCGTCCCAATTATCGTCGACCGTGATAAGGCCGGTGTTCGACCAATCTTGGCTGAAGTTTCCGCCTGAAAGTACAAAATAATTGGTCGTCATGTCTCATTCCTCTAAGCCTGAAAATATAATTTCTGAGCAGTAATCAGCGCCTAAGACTGCCATTGGTAGCCCGGCGCGGCGCGTTTGCTCGATTGATTGGTAACCCCGTTAATCCACTAATTATTGTTCATGACAGCATGGTTAAGAAATTATTACAACCCCGCTATCTGCCGATTTCTGGGGATAATGTGCGAAGTTGGGTCACCTTGGGGCGGGCTTCCTTGACTCCGCTTCAAAATCGGCACCAAAGAGCGCGATGCGAGCGAGCCTAGCCCTAATATTATGATTGAAGCCCTGATGATGTCGGTTGCGCTGCTGGCACAGGCGGTGCCACCCAAGGCGAGCCTGCCGCGCCCGAGTGGCGATCCAATGGCAATTGACCTTGATACTGATCCCATCATCGCGGTTGAGCGCGAAACGGCGGCGGTTGAGACATTCCGAGCGCTTATGGCTGCCGCGCTTGAACGCCACCCAGCAATCAGCGAGGCCAAAGCCGGCGCAGACGAAGCTGACGCAGCGCGCGATCTTGCCCGTGCAGCACAACTGCCATCGGGCGATGTATCGTTTAGCAGTGCGCGGACTCTGGCGCGTGATTTCTCAAGTGATCCCAATAACATCATCGAACGATCCCGCCGCAAACAGCGCACTGATGCGATTGCGTCAATCCAGCAGCCACTGTTTGATTTCGGTGCGAGCGCGCTGCGCACGTCAGCCGCCAAGGCGCGGATCAACGCCGCCGCAGCACGCGTCGATGCCACCGTCGATGAAATCGGGCTACGCGCGGTGGCAAGCTGGTATGATGTCTTTGCCTTCCGCGCACTTGCTGAACTTGGCGCAAGTTTTGCCGCTGATCAAGAGCAGCTCGGTCAATCAGTTGAGGCACGGATCACCCAAGGCCTTTCGCCGCGTAGCGACCGGGCGCGCGTCACCAGTTTCATGGCGTCCGCCGATAGCCAGCGCGCGCGCATTGCCCGATCACTCGCGAGTGCTGAAGCGCGCTTTGCTGAACTGTTCGGTGTTACTCCGCCCGTTGATCTGCGCCGTGCGCCCTATCCCAATCTGCCCGCACTCAGCCGCGACGCCGCCGAACTGCGCGCGGCAAGCGCAGCAATTGTCCGCGCGGCGGACGCCGACGCTACCGCCGGTCAACGCGAAGCGAAGGCTGCGAGGGCGGACATATTGCCAACCGTCACCGCTGGCATTGATGCTGGTCGCTACGGCGTGTTTGAAACCGAGAATGATTACGACATCCGCGCGCGCCTCACCCTGCGTTACCGCTTATTCGGTGGCGGCGATGCGCGTGCCGAACAGTTTGCTGCACGCGCGCGCTCGGGCCAAGCACGGGCAGACCGCGTTCGGGAAGAGGCACGCCGCGATGCTGCGATTGCCTGGGCTGATGTAAACGCGCTTACCGATCAACTTGGCGCGCTGCGCTCTAGCTATGTCGCGAGCCGCCAATCGCGCGATACAATCGCCGAGCGGTTCCGCGTGGCGCGCGGATCATTATTTGACTTGCTTGCCGCCGAACAAAGCTATTTTGAAACCGCCGCAAGCTACTTACAGGCCATCACTGACCTTGATACCGCGCGCTATGTTCTGCTCGCACGCACTGGCGGGTTGGCTGATGTGCTGGCAGTTGGGGGGAAGTGATGCAAGCACCAGATCAACCAGAACCACGTTTTGGGCGCTGGCTTGCCGCACCGATGCGCGCGAACCGCAGCGTCTATATCAAGGTCGCACTGGCGGCGGCGCTGATCAATCTATTCGGCATCATAACCTCGCTCTTCACGATGACCGTCTATGACCGGGTTATCCCAAACAATGCCACGGCTTCATTGATTGCGTTGAGCATCGGGCTTGGCATTGTGATCATCTTTGATTTTGCCCTGCGCACGCTGCGCGCCTATTTCGCCGACGTAGCGGGTGCATCAATTGATCAGGATGTCGGCGACGAAGTGTTTGCCAAGCTCCTCGCCTTCCGTCTGGATCGCAAAACGGGATCGACGGGCGGGCTTGCCAGCCTAATGCGCGAACTTGAAACGCTGCGTGACTTCTTTGCCTCGGTCACGCTTACCGCGCTGGTTGATGTGCCGTTCATTGTGCTGACCCTGATTGTGATTGCGATCATTGGCGGAGTGCTAGTTTTTGTGCCACTACTGATGCTGCCGCTCGTGATCGTGGCCGCTTGGGCGACGCAGCCTGCGCTTGACCGGCTTGCGGCGAGTTCAATGACGCAAGCAATGGAAAAGCAAGCAGTGCTGGTTGAAACGATCGGCGGGCTTGAAACGGTTAAGGCAACGGGCGCGGGCGGTTTACTCTCTCAGCGTTGGAGTGCTGCAATGGCGCGCCATTCGGAAATTTCACTGCGGCAGCGGCTCGTTTCGGCGATCTCGGTCAACGCTGCTGTCATTGCCAACACCATTTCATATGCGGGCGTAGTCATTGTGGGCGTTGGCCTGATCGCCTCGGGTGACTTAACAACTGGAGGCCTCATCGCCTGCTCAATCCTTGCCGGTCGCGCAGTGGCTCCACTTGGCCAGATTGCGCAATTGCTTTCACGGCTTAATCAGACCCGCACTGCCTACCGCCAGATCAACGGCCTAATGGCGACGCCGAGCGAGGGCGAAGCGACAACCCCGCTGACGCTTGCCAAGGTTGAAGGACGGATTGAATTTCGCGGCGTCGATTTCCGCTATCCCGGCCAATCGGAGAAAGCACTGGCGGGGGTGAGCTTCGCGATCAATCCAGGGGAACGCGTCGCGCTGCTTGGCCGGGTTGGCTCAGGCAAATCGACTGTCGCGCGGCTGATCCTTGGGCTTTATCCGCCCGAAGATGGGCTAGTGTTACTCGACGGGACTGACTTGCATCAATTTGATCTCGGCCTGATGCGGCGGCACTACGGCGTTGCGCTGCAAGATAATGTGCTGCTCAGCGGCTCAATCCGGGACAATATCCGCCTTGATCGCGGCGATATTGATGATGATGAGTTGCTCCGTGTTGCGCGCATGTCGGGCACGCATGATTTTATCGGACGGATTGCCAATGGCTACGATCTGCAGCTCGCTGATCGCGGTGAGAGCCTGTCAGGCGGGCAGCGCCAATCGATCGCACTTGCCCGTGCGCTCGCCGGACGTCCGCCTGTGCTGATCTTTGATGAACCGACCAGCGCAATGGATGCCCAGACCGAGGCAGCCTTGCTCAATCAGCTTGAGACCGAAACCAAGGGCCGCACATTGATCTTAATTACCCACCGCCCAACGATGCTGCGCCTAGTTGATCGCGTAATCCTGCTTGATCAGGGCCGCGTCGTTGCAGATGGCCCGCGTGACAAAGTGCTTGGCAAAGGCGGGACGACAGGATGAGCGAGATGATTGAAGACCGCCTCCGCCGATTTGAACCGCGCACTGCATCCAACCTGCTGCTGTGGGGGATACTCGCGTTCATCCTGCTGTTCATTATCTGGGCATCGCTGACACAGATTGACCGGACGGTTAGGGGTGAGGGTAAGGTGGTGCCAAGCTCGCGACTTCAGGTGATTTCAAACCTTGAGGGTGGCATTGTCGCCGATATCCTCGTCCAGTCAGGGCAGGATGTTGTGGCTGGCGCGCCGCTGATCCGGCTTGACGGAACGCTCAGCAATGCCGAGTTTGGCAGCAGCTATGCCGCCTCATCGGCGCTCGCGGTCAAAATTGCACGGTTGCGCGCTGAGGTGGCGGGACGGACGCCAGTTTACCCAACCTCGGACGACGGCTTGGTTGCAATCGAAAGCGCGCTTCATGATGCGCGAATGGCCGAACTCGCAAGCCTTGCCGCTGGCGCGCGCGCACGGATTACCCAAGCCGAACGCGCGCTGGCTGAAGCGCAAGCGAACTACGGCGCGCGCGCCTCGGCGCAGCGCAGTGCGGCAGCAGAACGCGATATGATCCGCCCACTAGTAGAACGCGGAATTGAGCCCCAAATCGCGCTGATCCAAAGCCAGAATGCCGCAACAGTCACCGCCAATGAAGCAACCGCAGCAAGTGCGGCCATCGCGCGCGCTCGCGCTTCTCTCGCTGAAGCGCAGGCGGAATTGAACCAAGCCAACCAAGATTGGCGCGCACGCGCTGCGACCGAACTCGCGACTGCGCAGGCTGAACTTTCCACCCGCGCACGCACACTGCCTGCACTGTCAAGCCGGGTTGACCGAACAGTCATTCGCGCGCCGGTTGGTGGGCGGGTTAACCGCGTGCTGGTGACAACGGTTGGCGGCAGCGTTTCACCGGGGCAGCCGCTCGTTGAACTTGTACCGTCGCGCGAAGCCTTGCAGGTTGAGGCGCTGGTTAGCCCAAAGGACATCGGCTCAGTGCGCATTGGCCAGCGCGCCAAGGTCGATATCACGGCTTATGATCCAGCGGTTTATGGCTCGCTTGAGGGGCAAGTGGTGACGATTTCACCCGACGCGGTGCTCAATGAACGCACCGGCGAGACGCATTATGTGGTGCGTGTTCGAACCGGAAAATCAGCGCTGACTGATCGAAGCGGCACACGTCTACCCATCGGTGCCGGCATGATCGCAACTGTCAACCTGCTCGGTGATAAGCGTTCGGTAATGAGCTATATATTGACGCCAATTACGCGGCTCAGTGAAACCGCATTCCGCGAATAGGATTAGGTCTTGGTGGTTCCGCTGGTTGAAAACCAGACCATGTCGGCTCGCCAACCGTTTTTGGCTGCTTCAGTGGAGAGTTTGTTATACCAAGCCTTGGTGCGCCCTTCCATTGGCACAGTCCAAAGCTTGGTCAAGGTTTCCTCCTGACCAGCGATTACGAGCAAGCCCGTCCAACCTTCACGCGCAATATCAAGCTTGAGCCGAATACGATCAGCGCCAAGCATTTCGGCCTTCTCCGCCTTCACCATTGATGGGATCGAACCGCGATCCATTAGCCAGCTTAAATTACCGTCAGGCAACACAGCATAGACAGCGAAAGGCTGACCACCACCGCCAATGTCAACCGTTTCCAATGTTCTCGCGGCAACTTTGCCTGGCATTGTCGGCGCACCGTCTAGCCGCATTTGATAATTGGGCTGTGCGGTTGCAAGCAATCCCTTATCACTACGCATTGTCCGCACCGCATCAACCAGAGGGCATGCGGCAGGATCAAGCGGGCCAACAGCAGCAACATCAACTGTGCCGTTTCCACCGATCGCTGATGTTACATTAGCGCGAACGGCTGCTGGATCATTAGCCGCACCCATTACCATGATTGTTTTGGACTTTGCGTCACCTGATCCGCCTTCGACACTAAGCCAAGCGCAATTCTCGCTTGCAACTGCTGTTCTCGCCGCAATCAGATTATTCTTTTCAGTATTAACGCCTGAATAATACCACCATCCACCACTAGCGATGATTACGGCTGCCGCTCCAGCCAACACCAGCCGACGCTGCGCAATTCTTGCTTTTTCAGCAGCCGCAGAGGATTCGGTAAGTTGTTGAACTAACGATACCGGCCGCGCCTCAATCGGCCTTTCGGGCAGTGCACACTGCCCGGCAGGTAAAAATGCTGATCCGGGGAGGGCGAATAGCGTCTTTTGATAATTGGCCTCATCAAGCGCCTCAAGCACAGCATCCATTGACCGCAGCCGTGCGGCTGGATCAGCAACAAGCATAGCCTGCAACAATGGACGCAGTTCAGGCTGAACCAATGACAAATCAATCGGTGCCCGACGCCGTGCAATCGCTTCTTCGGCGACATTCCCGAAGTTGAACTTACGTCCAAGCGAAAGCGAAAGGATTAGGAGCCCAAGCCCGTAGACGTCCGTCCACGGCCCAACGCTGCCGCCGAAATCGCCTAATTGTTCTGGGGCGGCAAAGCCAATCTTGCCGGTAAACCCTTCAATCGTGACAAGCCCTTCGGCAGGGTTCAAATTTTTGGCAATCCCGAAATCAACAATCCGGGCGCGCTCAAGCCGCCCGCGTTCAAGGAGGACATTATCGGGTGAGAGATCGCGGTGGATCGCGCCAAGTTTGTGCGCTTCACGCAAGCCCGTCGCGAGCCTGCGGCACAGCGCCGTAATTTCGTTGGTGGTCGCGCCGATACTGTCGATCACATCGGACAGGCTGACGCCGTCAATATAATCCATCACGATGTAGAGTAGATTCAGGCTCGGCTCACGCGCGAGCACCCGGTACTGAACAAGCGCCGGATGCGCGAGCTTGGTCAAAATTCGCGCTTCATTGCGGAACATCGCTTCAACCTGTGGGTCTTGGGCGAAGGCGGGTGCCATGATCTTAATCGCGACAATTTCGTCGGTGTTAACGTTAACGCCTTCAAAAACCTCGCCCATCCCGCCGCTCGCAACGAAGCGTTTGATCTGAAAAATGCCGTTGAGCACATCGCCGATTCCAACCGACGACTTATGCGCCGCTGACGGATTTGATGTTATTGTCACTTCTGAAAACTTCCCAATGAGCGGCCTGCTGATGAGTCATTGCCGCCCACCCAAGCCAGACACACGGTTATATTGTCGGGTGCGCCGCGTTCAAGGCTGAGTTCGACCAGTTGTTCGCTCACCCGGTCAAACGCCCCCCGATCAATCATTTCGGCAATTTCGGCATCGCTCACTAGGTTGTGAAGGCCGTCGCTGCACAGCAGAAAGACGTCATTCTCTGAACACTCGCCCGCGATCTCATCGATTTCGACACTTGGCAAAACACCAATCGCGCGCACCAAGATATGCGATGAGTGATGCCCTGCCACCGCACCGCGATCCAGCAATCCGGCGTCAACCAGTTCCTCCGCCTGTGAGTGGTCGCGCGTGAGACGTAGGAAAGCATCACCCCGTTTCAAATAAGCGCGACTATCGCCTGCCCATAATATGGCATAACGGCCGTCGCCGATCACGAGCGCTACAACGGTCGATCCCATTTGGCGACTTTGTGTCTGAGCTTCATCAAATATGCATCGATTAGAATCGGCAATGGCTTGTCGCGCTGCGTCTAGTCGCTTTGCAAAGTCGCCATGTTTGGGAAAATTGCCAATGCGCTCGATGATGGCCGCCGATGCCCATTCTCCGCCATAATGACCACCCATACCATCGGCCACGACCCAGACGCCTGCCGCCGGGTTGCAATAATAGCTGTCTTGATTGGATGATCGCACCAGCCCGACATGCGTTGCCGCGCTTTCGCGGACGTCAATTGCGCTAGCGCTCATAGACTATCTCCAACGCGCGCTCAGCGACCGCTGACGGTCTTGGGACTAGCCCCGGCAAGCGCAGCCGAAAGCGTGCCAAGCTGATCAAAGCGCAACGCATAAGCATGCAGCATCTGCGGCATATCCTTGGCAGAAACAGAACATAGCGCTGGCAGATACCTAGTCTCAAGCTGAGGAGAGAGCAAAGACAGACCGGTTTCACTGATCAGCATATCACAGCCTGTTGCATGCGTTGCGATTTCAAGCTGATGCGCTTTACGCACAACGCTGCACAGCGCATCAAAATCAGTTTCGGCTGCTTCAGCAACATTTGCAAGCATCGCATGACCCGTTGATACCCCGCAGCCAAATGCGATTGGCCGCAGCAAGTGATAACGTTTTTGCAAAGGACGCACGCCGAGTTGAATTTCCGCAATAGCATCAAAAATGTTGAGAAGGTCGCGGGCCGATAGCCAATCATCATGATGGGCCCACACTGCATGAACCGCACTCCCATCGTGCTGATGCTTCCAGCCGTGCCTGCGCGTAAACACATCACCCGCAATCGTGGTAATATCAGCCATGAGCAGACCAAGCTGCTCAGCCCCAAGGATTTGGGTGAGATTGGCGTAACCACGAATATTGAGCGACAACGCTGTTATCAGCGAATTTGGTGGGAACACATCAACTGCGCGATCATAATCAGCGTCGCTAATAAGCCCGGCGGTCTGACTATTTTGAATAAAGGTCATGACATGCTGGCCAACTTGGATAACATCGCCGTCCTTAAGCTTCACCGCCGTCGAGATCAGCGTGCCGTTTACGCTGGTGCCATTGCTGCTGCCGGTATCTTCAATCTCGCACGCACCTGACGAGGAACATCGGATCATAGCGTGATCACGTGAGAGCAAGCGATCATCAAGCGATATGTTGTTGCCAATGCTTCTGCCAATTGTGCACATGCTCACGCGTTGGATCGGGAAATAATGATCCTCGCCTGCCGAATGGTAGCGCAAGTTAGCACTTGCCATAGGCAGCGCCGGATTATTTGAACTTCCCGTGTCGGACAGACGCGTATCTCCGCTTTCTATCGTTTGATTTGCCATAAATTGCCTTTTGCGATCACCGAGTGTCTGCGGCAGTTTCCGCAGTCTTGGTTTCTTTACTATTTATAAGCCACGTTCTCGTCAGTGATGACGATCACGTAAACCAAAGCTAGTTGATATTTTGTGCAACGCAACATATACGACATTCGATATGTGTCGTTTTTTGCACATTTAACCAATGATATCGAGACAATAATGCGTGCCTTTGCACTCCTCAGCCTGATCAACGCACTCTTTGCCCCTCGCGCGTCAAAACGCCGCTAATCAGGCCGTCCTTAGATACCAATCATAATCAAGCGTCGGCACCGTCGCGAAAAAGCGTTCCTGCTCGGTGCGCTTGACGATACTGTACATCTTGACGAAGCGTTCGCCCAAATGATCCTTCATCACGTCTGACGCTGCGAATCGCTCAACAGCGGCAAACCAGTTACCCGGCATTCCCGGCGCATCGCTTTCGGCTTCGTAACCATTGCCAACCACTGGCGCGCCGGGGTCAAGCCTATGCTCAATCCCGTGACACATCCCAGCAAGCATTGCTGCAATCGCGAGATAAGGATTAGCATCCGCCCCACCGATCCGGTGTTCGACGTGGCGCGTATTTGGCGGGCCAGCGGTTACGCGAAAGCTCACTGTACGGTTATTTACCCCCCATGTCGGCGCAACAGGTGCATAGCTGTTGGCCTTGAAACGGCGATAGCTATTTGCATTGGGCGCGAAGATCAGGAACGCATCGGCCATCGTCGCCTGCATCCCCGCGATACATTCGCGCAGCAATGGCGTTCCTGCCGGGTCTTCGCTCGCGAACGCATTTTTGCCATCCGTCCCAAGCAGCGAGGCATGAAGGTGCATCCCGTTGCCAGCACTTGCCTCAAACGGTTTGGCCATGAAGGTTGCCTCCATGCCGTGCTTGGCGGCAATCGCCTTGACCATCCGCTTGTGCATGATCGCATCATCACACGCCCGCAGCGCATCGGCCTTGTGCGCGAGTGTCATCTCAAACTGACCTGCCGCATATTCCGAAATCGCGGCCTCAAGCGGGAGGCCTTGTACATCAGCACAGGCATAAAGATCATCGAAGAAGGCGCGAAAATCCTCCATCTCGGTCAGGCCGTAGACCTGAATATCGTGCGGCGTTGCACCCGTGTGCGGCGTGCGCGCAGGCTTTGGCCGCCCATCACGTCCGCGCTTTGCATCAACCAGATAAAATTCAAGTTCAACCGCGACATCAGGGGTGTAACCAAGCCCTACCATCCGGTCGATCACCCGCCCCAGCACATGGCGCGGATCAAGATCATTGGGAGTGCCATCAAGTTCATAAAAGCCAGTCAAAAACTGCGCGGCATTCGGCCCCGCCCAAGGCGTGGGCACCAGCGTCCCCGGAATTGGCCAGATCTGGCGATCAGCATCGCCGTCCTCCCAAACCAGCCCCGTCTCCTCGGTATCGCGCCCGGTAATATCGACGATCACTGCCGAACCGGGCAGAAACCGCCCCGCCTTATACACCGCCAGCGCCTCATGCGCGCGCAACCGCTTACCACGCGGAACCCCGCACATATTGGTAAAGATGATATCGACCGCATCGATATCAGGATGCGCCGCGAAAAAGGCTTCAGCTTCGGCAAGAGAAGCGATCTGGTGGGAGGCTGTTTTGGTCATGACACTCATTCTGACAAGGTTTGCGCGCAATCGTCAAGATTAGCGACAACCCGTTCTAACGCGTCTACCGCCGTCGCCGGACTGACAAGCATCATATTGTGGAACGGCGCAAGAAGACTTCCTCGATTGGTCAGCATCAGGTGGAGCAGGCTTTCAAGTTCATGATCCATTGCCGCGCGGGCTTCGCTGCCATTTTTCGGCGGTTCGGGCGTGCAGATAAGTTCGACGCGGGCGCCGACATTCGTTACGTGCCACGGCAGCGCACGGCGCGTTATTACGCCGTTTAGACCTTCCACCAATTCCACTGCGAGGCACAGCATATGATCATAGGCCTCATGGGTCATCACCGTGCTGAGCATTGCCTCCATTGCAGCAATGGCAAGCGCGTTGGCACTGAGCGTTGTGCCAATCCCTGAATGTCCCGGCGGGAGTTGGCTCCGCGCCTTGATCATCGCCTGCGCTACATTATCAGTAAAACCATAAACCGCGCACGGCACACCGCCGCCGATTGACTTGCCGATCACCATCACATCACCCGCCGGGCCGTAAGTGCCGCTATGTCCAGCCCAGCCTGACGAGAGGGTGTGCGTTTCATCCCAGATTAGTAGCGTTCCATGCGTCTGCGTCAGCCGCCGCATCTTTTCAAGAAAACTGGGCTGCGGCAAAACCATGCCGACGTTGGTCATCACCGGCTCAGCCAGCACGCAAGCGATATCCTCACGCACCAGTGCTGTTGCCAATGCATCCAAATCGTTGAACTCGACCACCACCGTATGCTGAATGATATCATAAACTTGCCCAACCAAGCTGCGCCGCGTTTCCGCCACGCCTCCGCGCATGTCAACGAAGACATCATCAACAGCACCGTGATAGCAACCGTTGAAAATGAGTATCTTGCTACGCCCCGTAATCGCCCGTGCCCAGCGGATGACGGCACGGTTGGCCTCGCTGGCCGTCGTCGTTACTTGCCAGAGAGGCAGGCCAAAACGTTCGGCGAGGAGTGCGCCAACCCTCTCAACTCCCTCCACTGGCAGCATATAACCAAGCCCGCGCTCGGCCTGTTCGGCAATAGCGCGGGCCAGCGGGGGCGGGGCATGGCCGAACATTGCGGCAGTATCGCCGAGACAGAAATCATCCAGCTTATGACCATCAATCGTCGTCAGTGTTGCGCCAGCCGCGCTTGCCGCGACAAGCGGAAACGGACTTGGCCAATCGCGCATCCAATGGAACGGAACGCCCTGATGCCAATGCTTTGCACGGACATTTGCGGCAGCCGCAGATTTTGGATTGGCGGCCACAAAGCGCGCCTCCTCATCAGTGCGAAGGCTGGAAATCCGTGCTCGGTCGATCACAGCCGATCCCGCAGCGCATACCAGATCAGCCCAAGCGTCGCGAGTGGCTTGGCGAAGCGTCGTCCGCCCGGAAAACGCGGGTGCGGCAAGCTTGCCATCACGTCAAACCGTTCCATCGTCCCGCGCATTGCCTCTACCATCAGTTCGCCCGCAAGCGTCGTCATTAGCGCGCCGTGGCCGGAGAAGCCGTGGGCGAACCAGATATTGCCTTGTCGTCCGAAATGGGGAAGGCGGTTCATTGAGACTGAAACTGCGCCACCCCAAGCGTAGTCAATCGGCACTCCGACAAGGCGCGGAAACACTTGCACCATATGTTTTCGGACGAAGGCGGCGATATCGCGCGGCGGGCGGGTGGTGTATTTTTCGCCGCCGCCAAAGATCATCCGTCCATCGGCTGAAAGACGGAAATAGTTGAGGACAAAGCGGCTGTCGGCAACGGCTGCGTCGCTCGGTAGCAACAGGTTAGCGAGGTTTCCGAGCGGCGCGGTTGCTATGTTATAATTCATGATCGGCACGGTATAGGATGCAAGCGACGGTAGGATATCCCCTGTCCAGCCATCCGCGCCGACAATTGCGCTGGCCGCACTCACGCGGCCATTGGCGGTGCGCACGATGACCTGCTTGCCCTCTGTCAGCGAAGCGACCCGACTCTGCTCAAAAATCTGCACGCCCGCCGCAAGCGCCGCCTCCGCCAGCCCAAGCGCATAGTTGAGCGGGTGAAAATGACCGCCCGCGCGCTCATAAACCCCGCCGTGATAATTGCCGCCGTCGATATGTTTCGCCATGTTTGCTGGCGATACCGCCTCACATGTCGCATGGCCGAAATCTCCTGCCAGCACGTCAAGCTCACGCAGCATCGCATCATAATGGGCTGGCTTATACGCCGCCTCAAGATGGCCTGATTTCAGATCACAAGCGATGCTATGTTTTGCGACGCGGGCATTGACACTGGCCACTGCGTCCGCCGCGACATTGTAAATAGCGCGCGCACGCTCGGGTCCGAATTCGGAGAGGATATCCCCCATTCCCCAGCGAAGCCCGGGGATCAGTTGCCCACCATTGCGCCCCGATGCACCAAAGCCAATACGCTCCGCCTCAAGCAGGATGACCGAATAACCGGCCTCTGCGGCCGCGAGTGCAGCCGATAATCCTGTAAAGCCACCGCCGATAACGCAGACGTCAGCCTTATGATCACCGACGAGCGATGGTTGCGCTACGAACGGATTGGCGGTCGCGCGGTAGTAACTGTTATTAAGCGGATCGCCCACGCCTTATACGCGGAGCAGGAGATGCTCGCGCTCCCACGAACTGATCACCGATTGGTAATTGAACAGCTCACATTCCTTGATCGCGTAAAACACCTCAAAGAAATCCTCGCCGAGCAGCGCCTTGACTGGCTTGCAGTGTGAGAAACGGTCGAGCGCAGCTTCAAGCGTGCGCGGCAAGGTGCGTGCCCGATTATACGCGCTGCCGCTCACACTTTTGGGCGGCACCATTCGGTCAACCATGCCAATATAGCCGCAGACGAGCGACGCCGCCATTGCGAGATAGGGGTTCGAATCAGCGCCAGGCAGACGGTTTTCAATCCTGCGGTTTTTACCATCAGACATCGGGATCCGTAAGCCACATGATCGGTTATCGCTGCCCCACTGAACGTTGATAGGCGCATCGGAATCGGGGCGCATTCGCCTGAAACTGTTGACATTGGGCGCAAACATCGGCGCAACCTGTGGCAATAACTTAACCAGCCCTGCAATGTAACTACGGAACAGCGCACTATCCTTACCGTTGCTCAAGCTGAAGATATTTTTGCCCGTTGCCGCATCAAGCACCGATTGGTGGATGTGCATCGCACTGCCCGGCTGATCGCTCATCGGTTTGGCAAGGAAGGTCGCGTAGACCCCGTGTTCAAGCGCCACTTGCCGGACGATCCGTTTGAACAGCAACACCTCATCGGCGAGCCGCAGCGGATCACCGTGAACGAAATTGACCTCAAGCTGGGCAGCCCCTGACTCATGGATCATCGTATCAATATCAAGCCCGGCTTTCTCGCAGAAATCATAAATATGATCGATGATTTCTTCAAATTCGCCAAGCGCTTCAAGCCCGTAAGGTTGGCTCGCCGTTTCGGGACGACCCGAACGGCCTGACGGGGGGACGAGCGGAAAATCGGGATCGATATTCTTGGACACGAGGTAAAATTCAACCTCGGGTGCGACAATCGGCTTCCAACCCTTATCCTCATAAAGCTTGAGCACGCGCTTCAATATCATGCGCGGCGCAATCGCAATTGGGACACCCGCCTGATCAAACGCGTCGCAGATGACGTAAGCCGTTGGCGTGGAGAAACCCGGTGCCTCACAGATGGTGCTCGCATCGGGCACCATGATCTGATCGGGATCATATTCGGGAATGATGTGGCCAATATCTTCTGGATATTCGCCGTTGATCGTCACTGTAAAAATACTGCCGGGGATGCGCAGCGTGCCATCCTTGACTGAACCAAGAAATTTCTTGGCAGGCAAGACTTTGCCACGCTGCACCCCGTTCATATCGGGAATAATGCACTCAACCTCGCCGACGCCGTGTTCGGTGATCCATGTTGCCAGCTTGATCGACATGCAGTTTTATGTCCCCGCCGTGGCGGGCACATCCTTTCCGTATATTAAAAATCTCTGCTGATCGAAAAGACCGCAGTGGCATCACCCAAAGGCCCGCCGCGTTTGGTATCAATGTAAGACGCACCAAGCGTGAACCCGGCAACATCCGCCGTCACGCCGAGCGACCAGTCCTTTTTCTTGTCACCAAAGGCACCGTCTTCAAAGCCGACAGAACCGGCCAGCGAAAACGGCGTGCCCTTGATCGGCACTGAACCGTTAAGCGCGACATAGACATTGTCCTGATCGCCAATATTATCCTGCTTGGGAGAATATCCAAGCGTCAAGCCAACTTCGCCCGGCCCTACCGCTGTGCCAAGCGTGCCGATAAATTCGACATAGTTGATGCTCGAAAATCCGGGATAAAGATAATATGTGGCGTTGATCCCGGCCGTCACTTTTCCGATTTCCTTGGAAATACCAGCAATCAAATCAATCTCGATATCATCGCCGGGGCTATCAGCGATGTTCGATGCGAACACCGAAAAATAAATGCCCGATGCCAGCGTTGCCGTCACGGTTGGTTGGATCGCAAAATCCTTGTCACTGAGCGTCAGGCCGCGAAAACGATAATCCGAATAGCCCGCAAGCGTAAAATCAATCGACAGCGGATCGGGCGGGCCTTCAGCCGCTTCTTCAGCAGCGAAGGCTGGGCTCGCGAGGACGACAAGTGGTAGAAGAACAGTAGTGGCAATAAAACGTGTAATCGACGCGCGCATGGCGTTGCTCCCTTTTTTTCCAAAACACGGGCCGTTTTCGGCTCACATGGTTAACAAATTGTTCCTCACGTGTTTATTTGGCCACAGCCGCGCGCCAAATGCCAGCACAAAATGAAATCCCCTTCGCAGATATGGACGCCGCCCAGCGCCAAGCGTATGTCAAAGCCAACCACCATATAAGGAGCGGAATATGCGCATAGGCGTCCCCAAGGAAATCAAGAACCACGAATACCGTGTCGGCTTAACCCCTGCCTCAGTGTCTGAACTGACCGCCGCTGGGCATCAGGTTTTCATCCAGACGCAGGCGGGAATTGGGATTGATTTCAGTGATGCCGACTATGTTGAGGCCGGCGCAACCATCGTCGCGACCGCCGCCGATACTTTCGCCAAGGCTGACATGATCGTTAAGGTCAAAGAACCCCAGCCACAAGAAATCGCGATGCTTGAGGCGCGCCACACGCTGTTCACTTACCTTCACCTCGCGCCTGATCCGGAGCAAGCCAAGGGCCTGATGAAATCAGGCGCAACGTGCATCGCTTATGAAACCGTCACCGCAAACAATGGCTCGCTGCCTCTGCTCAAGCCAATGTCCGAAGTCGCTGGCCGTATGTCGGTTCAGGTTGGCGCACATTATCTTGAGAAGGAACAAGGCGGACGCGGCGTCCTCCTCGGCGGCGTTCCCGGTGTTCCGCCCGCACGCGTCGCAATCCTTGGCGGCGGCGTATCAGGCGTTAACGCCGCGCAAATGGCGGTTGGGATGCGCGCCGATGTGACGATCTATGACATCAACAATGATCGCCTTGCCGAGCTTGATATGTTTTTCTCTAGCCAGATCAAAACCGCTTATGCCTCAAAGGCTGCAATCGCCGCCGCCGTCGCGCGCGCGCACTTGGTCATCGGCGCTGTCCTCGTTCCAGGGGCAGCCGCGCCAAAGCTTGTCACCCGCGAAATGCTGCGCACGATGAAGCGCGGCTCAGTCCTCGTCGATATCGCGATTGACCAAGGCGGCTGCTTTGAAACCAGCCACGCGACGACGCATGATAACCCTGTGTTCGTTGAGGAAGGCGTGATCCATTACTGCGTCGCCAACATGCCCGGCGCGGTCGCACGCACCTCGGCCTTCGCGCTCAATAATGCGACGCTGCCCTTCGCGCTTCGCCTCGCCAAACACGGGGCAGAAAGCGCGATGGCCGCTGATCCGCATTTGGCCAACGGCCTCAACGTGATGGGCGGAAAGATCATGCACAAGGCGGTCGCCGACGCACTTGGTTTCTAACGCATGACCCGCCTCCTGATCATTGAGGGCAACCCGCGAGAGCGGCGCGACGGCACCACGGCAAAGGGCTTGCGCACCGCCAGCGGGATTTATGCCGAGGCGATCACTGCGCATTTCCCAAGCGTTGAGATAGACATCCTCCACGCCGCCGACCCCGAAGCGCGGACACCTTATGGCCGCGACTTTACCGATTATGGCGGCATGGTGATCAGCGGTTCGGCGCTCCACGCCTATGACCCCGATTTCGCGGTGACCAACCAGATCTCGGTTGTCAAAGCTGCGGGTGAGACGGGCATTCCAATCCTCGGCTCCTGCTGGGGCTTGCAAATCGCGGCGATGGCGGCGGGCGGCGAAGTCGCTTACCACCCGCAGGGTCGAGAGGTTGGCTTTGCCCGCAAGATCGTGCCCCTCGTGCCGCACCCGTTCGTCAGCGGCAAGGGCCTAAGTTACGACGCGCCCTGCATCCATTATGACGAAGTCACCCGCTTGCCCGAAGGCGCGACATTGTTGGCCTCAAACGCCCATAGCGCGATCCAAGCCGCGATCATCCCCGTCGGAAGGTCGCAGGTATGGGCGGCGCAATATCACCCCGAATTTGACCTCCGCCACCTCGCCCAGCTTTACACGCTCTACGGTGATGACATGATCGGCCAAGGCTTCTTCGCCGACGCCGAAGCGCTTGAGCGTTACACCGCGCAAATGCTGACGCTTGCGGGTGCGCCGGATGATGCGGCGACGGCTTGGCAATTGGGGATTGATGCCGATATCCTAGATGACACACGGCGGCGCAGCGAGATTATTGCCTGGATGGAAAGCTGCGTGCTGAAGCGATAAGTTTAGAATAAGCTACCCAAGAATAAGCCCGTCATTCCCGCGCAGGCCGGAATCCATATACTCAGAAGTTCGTAGATTATGGATTCCCGCCTTCGCGGGAATGACGATTTTTTCCTTAAGCGGCCTTGCGCAGCGCCATTTCGGGGGCATTGCCCAGCTTCACCGCCACCATTCCCACGGCCCGCGCATTCATTGGTAGGGTGATGACCGAGCCACGCACAGAAATGGCGGATTTCTCAACAAGTTGAGGCACTGGTGCGTAATGCACGGCTGCGGTAACACGCGCATTCTGGCCGCCAAGCGGATCGGGATGCGCTTCCAAAAACGCCGCAACCGCGTCTGCATCGCCGCTTTCAAGCACGAGGCAGATAAACGCCTCAAACGCCGACGCGACACATCGCGCAGCGGCGAGGCCGACATCATCAAGTGCGGCCAAACGCTGATCAAGCCGGTTGAGCATTGCCATCGACAGTCCACCGTTTAACACTCGCCGGTGCGTGGTTTTTTCGACCCGCGTGGTGACACTCTCAACCCCGCTGATTGCCGCCTCAAGCAGCACATCCTCAAGCCGGTCTCGCGCGATCAGATGCGCCGCCTGCCATCCCAGATGAAACACGCGCCCGCGCGGTTCACGCCGCAGCGCATAGGCCGAGCTCGCGCTCATCTCCGCCACCTCACACGCGCGGCTGACCAGCCCCGTCTGCGATAGCGCCATCAAAAACGCCGCCTGCCGCTCCGGCGTCCAGCCATCAACGCGGGGTGCATCAGTGCGATAGTCAGCGGCGGGTTTGGTCATGATAGGCTCCTATGAAATTGCGAATCGCAGTGAAGCACATAACGGGAACAATAGGACAGCGTTTTTTTGGGGGGGTGGGATTGTGCCGCATTACCCTCTCCCCTCGCGGGAGAGGGTGGCACGAAGTGCCGGGTGAGGGGCCAGCCGCGTCTGAGGCTGAAAGACGGCACGCGTTGTTGGGGGAGACCACGCTCGCTAACGCGTCGCTCTGAATTCCCCTCACCCTTCCGCCGCTAACGCGGCTCCCTCCCTCTCCCGCAAGGGGAGAGGGGTTTTATCGAATCGTCTCCCCGTGCCTCCTTGGCGGCTTGGCGATCTTGGCGTGAGATAGATCCCCGGACAGCCACGCGCGGCAGAGCTGGATTTGGTTCACGCCAAGATCGCCAAGCCGCCAAGGAGAAAAGTGATTATAGCGCCACGTTTGTTACAAGCGCACCCCCTTCGTGGCTTTGTGTCTTCGTGTGAAACATTCTTAGCGCGCCGCGTGTGGCTGGCCTTGATTGACTCACACGAAGCCACGAAGACCACGAAGAAGACAGATTATTGGATCGTACGTATTTTGAGCAGGAACGCATTAAATCGAATCGTCTCCCCGTTTCGGGGAGGAATTTAGCGCCGTTCCACCCTCAATTCATACTCCAGCCCCGCCGCGCCGCCCGCTGGCACCACTGTGCGCCACATCCAGCCGCCGTTTTTGCGCACCAGGTCTTTGGGGGTGTTGGCCAGTTCATAGGGGATGAGGATTTCCGCCGTTATCGCCGCCGCGCGGGCGTTGGTTAGGGTCAGGCGGAAGCTGCGTTTTGTGGGCGTGTTGATGACGGGTTTGACCGCAACGCGGACATCGGGGCTGCTGCCGACCTTGAACTCAACATCGTCGCCAATCGCGCGGTCGGCCACGCCGTCCTGCCCCGCGAGCAGCAGATTGCCGCCGACGGGTTCAAACAGCACGACGCCGCCCGCAGGCATTGGCAGGCCAAGCCCCTTGTCCTTCACATTCTTCATCCGCAGCAGGAAGGGCACAGCGCTTGGCTCATCACCAAATTCATCGACGCTGGCGGTGTAAATCCGGTCAAACTTGACCCCGGTTTTCTGGAGCATCGCGACTTGCTTCTGGCTTTGCGCGGCGATGGTGACGGGTTCTGGAATGCGGTACAGCTTGAGATCGCCAAGCTCCTCCTGCACCGCCTGGATGGCGACGGGCGTGCCCTTTGCGCGCGATGCCGTGACGATGATATTGTCCGACATCATGGCCATCGGTGCTTCCAGCATAATGGGCGAAGGCGGCGGCGGCGGAGGCACCCGGTAGAGATATTGGCGCGGGTGGGTGCTGGTGATGTCAAGCGGCCAGCATTGGAGATTGAGCTGTGGCTCAGGGGCTGATGGAGGCGGCCGATTGGCCTCCTTATTGGGCTGCCCCGCGACGGCCTGCGTGTTCGCCGCGATGAAGCTTTGCGCGCCGCCATTGGCGATCGTCGCCCACGCAAACAAGTCTAGCGTTTTGCCATCCTCATTGACCTCCGCCACATAATTTGCCGACCAATCAAAGCCTTGCGCGATATAGCTCAGTTGCACTGTGACGGTGACGCTGCGCTCGCTGATCGTCTGGACGGAGAGCGTGGGCTTGGCCGCAAGCCCGTCAGGCACACCGTCAAACAGCATCCGTTCGGGCAGGCCGGAACAGCCGAGGGCCTCCACGCCTTCGCTCGTTTCAAGCACGACCCCGCCATATGGCCCGGCGCGCAGGATCGCGTCTTGCTCAGTGACTTTGCCCGTTTGGCGGTTGGTGCGTTTCAAGTGGACGCTGCGCGCGAGGTACGCATCGACCAGACCAGCAGGCGAGATTAGCCGCGCATCGCGGTTTTTCTCACGCACGCCGCCGGGCAGGCCAGTGATGATCGCGGTTTCGGGGAACATGCCCTCGGCCACGCCTTCAAACCGGATATTGCTTTCGCCCGCCGGAATGGTGATCGTGCGCGTTTCAGTGATCAGCGCATAACCGCCGGGGTTCGCCGCGTTCATCGCCCCCTGCCCGCGCGCTGGATCGCGGTAGAGCGTAACCGAGACTGCCTTGACTTCAGACGA
>JAYTPB010000061.1:0-20602 GCA_043747445.1 Sphingomonadales bacterium | reverse complement strand
ATTTACGCTTTTCCTCTTCGCCTGCGGTGATACACAGACATTGGGGAGAGACAATCCATGACATCAAAACTTTGCCAGACATTAGGTATCGAATTTCCGCTATTCGCCTTTTCGCATTGTCGCGACGTCGTGGCTGCGGTCAGCAAGGCGGGCGGCTTTGGCGTACTTGGCGCAACCGCATTCAACCCTGAGCAGCTTGAGGTAGAGCTTGCATGGATCGACGCGCATGTTGATGGCAAGCCTTACGGGATTGATGTCCTCATCCCCGAAAACCTGGGAATTGCTCAGGAAAAGGGCGTGACGTCGGGCAGCCTCGCAAAGCGTATCCCGCAGGCGCATAAGGATTTTGTTGATAACCTGCTCGCCAAATACGGCGTTGAACCAGCGGGCACAACCGCGCGGCGCAATGATGATGCGCCGCCGCCCTTCTGGCCTGAAGAGGCGATGGAGCTGCTCCGCGTTGCCTTCAACCACCCGATCCGAATGATCGTCAACGCGCTTGGTGTGCCGCCGCCTGCGATGATTGCAATGGGGCGTGAGCATAATGTACCTGTTGGCGCACTGGCAGGGGCAAAGGAACATGCGCTGCGGCTGGCAGCCGCAGGCGTTGACGTGATCGTTGCCCAAGGCGGTGAGGCAGGCGGGCACTGCGGCGAAGTTTCCACACTTGTCCTCATCCCCGAAGTAGTGCGCGCTTTGAAAACTGCTGGCCATGATGTGCCAGTGCTCGCGGCTGGCGGGATCATGACGGGCGCGCAAATGGCGGCGTGCATGGCGATGGGGGCGGCGGGCGCATGGACAGGCTCGGTCTGGCTTGCCACCACCGAAAGCGAAACGACTGAAATTTTCCGCGAGAAAATGGTTGCCGCGCGCTCTCGCGATACCGTGCGATCCAAAGGCCGAACGGGCAAATATTCGCGCCAGTTGCAGTCGGCTTGGACTGACGCGTGGGAAGGGCCAGACTCACCCGGCGCACTGCCCATGCCGTTCCAATCGCTGATCAGCGAACCCGCCCTGCGCCGCGCGGATAAGGTGGCGGCAGGCGGCAACGCCGCCGCGCGCGAACTGGTGACTTATTTTGTTGGGCAGGGTGTCGGGCTGGTCGAAAGCATTACCTCAGCCCGCGCTGTCGTCCAGAACTTCATGGAAGAATATGTGGAGGCAGTGGAGACACTCAACGGCGCTGTTTCATAAATCACCGCGCCATATAGGCATCCAAAGTCTCGTGGAAATGGCGGATTCGGCTTTCCTGATAGCGCGCGAGTGTGACTCCGGGCTTTTTTGAGGCGCGTAAACCTTTTTGAATCCGCATGAGATTATCGGTATCCTGATCGGCAACCATCGCGGCAGAGCCAAGTTCAGGTGCATCGGCCCATTTTTGGTCTTCGCGCAGCAGGTTCATTGCGGCGGGTGGCGGGTGACTGCCATCGGGTGCCTTTGAAAAAAGGAACATAATCTCCATCAGGGATCGCTCGGGATCATCCTTATAAGGGCGAAAGCGATAGGTGATCGGCAGCGCTTGGCCGCCCCACGGCACCATATTGGGGAAGAGCATATATTCGATCAGATCAAGCGACTCGGTATCCGACAAATCAGACATATCGCGGCCAATCGAACGCGAGATTTTTTCACGCGCACGTTCGGCCAATTTGCCGCGTGCGCTCTCCCCTTCACCAACTTCAATCGGCTTTCCCGCAAAGAAGGGCACATCGCGGCGCATTTCCTGTATCGTGCGTTCGGGCGGGATTCCGGTCATTGCAGGTGATGGCACACCCTGAACGCTGATCATCCGGCTAACGTGGCGCACGCCGGGCCAAACATCATATTGCGTGTTGGTATCGCCGTAATAGCCAAGCACCTGTGGGTGCGCGATGCCGACATGATAAGCCTCGTTAAACGCCTCCATCGCCAGTTTCCAATTGCACGGCATGATCTTCGCCACATGCGCGGCAAGGTAGCGATCCTCCAGATTGAACGCGGCAAAATGCTCGGGCAGGTTTTCGAGATAGGTCTCAAGCGGCTCACACTCTGGATCGAAATTGACGAAGACAAACCCGCCCCACGTCCCGACCTTAGCCTCGGGTAGATTCATTTTCGCCTTATCGACGTGGCTGAAATCCCACTGACCGGGGATAATTTTGAGTGAGCCATCAAGTGCCCATGTCCAGCCGTGGAAGGGGCAGCGAAATTGCTTCACGCAGCCGCCTTCAGTGCGCAGCATCGTTCCCCTGTGGAGGCAACTATTCACATAAGCGCGGATTTCGTCGGGCGCAGTGCGCGTCACGATTAGTGAATCGTGGACGATTTCGTAAAGCATATGATCGCCGACATTGGGGATTTGTTCGACCCGGCACGCTAGTTGCCATGTTTTTCGCCAGACTTTCTCGACTTCGCGGTCATGCCAGTCTTTGGCGAAATAGCGTTCGATTGAAATGTCATCGCTGCTTTGGCCAGCGGCGGGCGATTCCGCGCGCAGCGCAGCGGGTGCCGGATTGCTGTCGCTCGCATAAACCTCCTGCACTGATGGCCCCGGCCTGCGCGCGATTATGTCCATAACGCCTCCCCTTTGCGCGTATCTTGGCGACCTGCTAACGCCATTGCAATGACTGAGTTGCGCCACCAACATCTTATCACGCTTTCGCTGACCGTCGATTTTGCGGGCATGGCCATAATCGGCAAGACGCCCGCTGGGCTGCGCCGGATTGCGCCCGTCAGCGGCGGCACGTTTTCGGGCGAGCGCTTGAACGGAACCGTCCTTCCCGGCGCGGATTGGGTAATCAACCGCCCCGACGGGGTGATGGTGATTGATGTGCGCCTGACGCTCAAAACCGATGACGGCGCGCTGATCTATCTCACCTATCAGGGGCGTTTTATGGCTGAACCTGAGGCAATGGCGCGCTTTGGCAAGGGCGCGCTGCTAAACGCTTCCGAATATTCACTGGCCATCTCAGCGCGGTTTGAATGCGGCGACGAACGCTATGCGTGGCTTAACAATGTCATCGCGGTTGGCACGGGCGAACAAACCGCGCAGGGGCCGATTTATTCAATTTTCGAGATTGGTTGAGACAGGCGCAGGCCAAATATCGCGCCCGTCAAGCACTGCGTCGATCAGATCGTCATCGGCGGCAACCTGTCCGTCAAGCATCAGCATGGCGAGGCCGTGAACCTTTGACCATGCGCGCAGTGCCGCGCTGCGCAGTTCCTCAGCGCTCGCATCTTCAGGCGCGAGCGCAGCAACGCTGCTGCGCAACCAGCGCATCGGGCTTGATACGCTTGTCGCATCGGCCGCGAAATGATCAACCTGCGGCGTGTGTGACATGATCATTTTGAACAGTGCCGGATGCTTGAGCGCGAACCGCACATAGGTTCGCCCCGATGCGTTGAACCCTTGCGCGCCGTAGCCAGCCTTTGCCGCCGCCTGCCGCTGCGCCGCGCCCAAACGGTTGAGCCCTTCCTCGGCTAACGCAGCAAGGAAGGCATCCTTATCCGGAAAATGGCGATAAACGGCCGCCGCACTCACCCCCACCTCACGCGCGACCTGACGCAGGCTGAGCTGATCAGCATCACTAAACTCAATCAGCCGCATCCCGGTTTCAATCAGCGCAGCGTGCAAATCCCCGTGGTGATAGCCGCGTTTTGCGTACTTTTGGGGGAGTGGATCGGTCATCAAGTAATCACCGTAAACATGGCCAAGCACTTTGCCAAGTTTTCGGAGTATATGACGCCCGCCCCAGCGACCGTCATCCCCGTGCAGGCGGGGATCCATCTCCCGCTGTCGCGGCATCTGAGAGGGCAGGAGATGGGCTCCCGCCTGCACGGGGATGACGGCAGCAGATGGCGACGCGGCAAATATTCGATTGCCAACAGCACCAATCTATTCATACTGATTTGATCAGGGGAGGCATTTATCCTTCAACGAATCAAATCGGCGTGGAAATCACTGACGTTGCTGATCTTTGGCGGCGCAGTATTTATTGCAGCCGTCAAAACCGCCAACCCACCAATTAAACTGCCAGTCGATCTTTGGCCGATGACGTTATTTGATTGGTTGTCAAATGGCGTAAATTTGGCCGTCGGAATTTTAGCGCTGGCAGCGACGCTTAGCGCTGTGACGGCATTCAAACGCTTATTCATTGATAAGTCAGGTGCAAAAAAGGAAGATTTGACGAAGGACGGTCGCAAAACGCGTGAGGGGTTGGAGCATGTCTCGCGCCAATTAGCAGCGGGAATCGGCGACATTCTTGCTGGAATTGAGAAGCTGCGCCTCGAACGGCTCGCCAAAAATGAGGGCAACGCACAGCAGATCGAAAGCTTCGCCACCACCGCGACTGACCTTGCCCAATCGGAGAGCGCCACCGATCAGGCGGTGGCGCGTGAGGTGGTTGAGGGTGATCCACTCACAGCATCCGATCAACTGATCGCCGAGGCGCAAAACGATGTCACCCGCGCTGCTGAGCGCTACCGCCAAGCCGCGCGGATCGCAGCCCCCTACAGCCTCGCCAAGGCCATCACCGCCTATGCCCGCGCGGTTGAACTTGATTCTGATGATTTCGCGGCTTGGATCGAGATATCACGACTCCAACAGATAACAGGCTCGCTAATGCAAGCCCAAAAATCGGCGGAAAACGGGTTTGCAACGGCTAAATGTGATCGAGATATTATGGTAGCTTATGGTGAGCTAGGGAACATATTCTCTGGTATTGGCTGTTATGATGACGCCAAGAATTGCTACAGCAATGCTCTATCGCTAGCCAATTCAATCTATAATGATACGCCAAGTGATGTGCATATTTTGCGAGATATCGGTGTGGTGCATAATAAACTGGGAGATATATACGGCACTATCGGCCATGATGAATTGCAAAAAATGTCCTATGAAAAAGCTATTGTGGTATTCCTACAGCTTATATCATATGATATAAATAATATTGATTGGAATCGTGATTTAGAACTTAGCTACAATAAATTGGGTGATTATTTTTTACACAAAATTTCAAACTTTGATAGAGCTCGGATTTGCTATGAATCAGCTCTAGGAATATCTGAAAAACTCTCCGTCGAATATCCGATTAACAATCAATTTCAGCATGATTTAGCAATGAGCTACGAGCGACTCGGGAATGTTGCGATGCGCAATAGTATCAACGATATTGCGCGAATAAATTATGATAAAAAGTTTCAAATCATCAAAAATCTTACGCTTACCGACCCTCAAAACGCGCGATGGCAACGTGATTTATCACTTACCTATAACAGCTTCGGAGATTTGGATCGCTACGAAGATAATTTTGAGTCGGCACGTCAGGCATATATGATTGCCTTCGCCATTTCTCAGCAGCTCGCAGCGAACGACCCTCTCAATAGTCAGTGGCAACATGATGTATCTGCATGTCACGATCGGTTGGGGCTTCTTGCCGAAGCCTCAGGCGATATTGCCGGGGCGATCCGTGAATTTGAGGCAGGGGAGGCGATCCTCGTCGCGCTGATCGCGCGGGTGGGGGATCATCCTGGCTTTGCCCGCGATCTGGCACAGGTGCGCAGGGATATCGCGCGCTTACGGGGGAAGTAAGGGCGTCGCCCTGATTATACTCACTTCTTCTCCGCGTCTCCGCGCCTCCGCGTGAACCAATCCAGCCTCACCGCATGTTGCGGGCCCCGGATTTTCTCACGCGGAGGCGCGGAGACGCGGAGAAGAAAGGGAGTCTTGGGCCGCGCTTGGAACTGGCGTGGCCCGTATAAACTTTTCTTCCTTCTTCTTCTTGGCGGCTTGGCGGCCTTGGCGTGAGATTGATCCCCGGCTCGCTATGCGCGGGGAGGGTGGGTTGGTTCGCGCCAAGATCGCCAAGCCGCCAAGAAGGTTTTTAGATTTCTAAACCCGCGTCACCACCCACTGGCCGTCCTTGCCTTTGCAGGCTTGGAGGTTTTCGGATTCAGTCGCGCCGCTCGCCGTTGAGACCGTCTGGCGGATCGATTTGCAGCCTGCCGCCGCCGTGTTGATCGCGGCGCGCTTGAGCAAAGCTGACGAGACATAGCCTTGGCCAACGCCACCGCTTGAAATCAGCATCCACGGCGAGCCGCTGACCGAGGCGGGCACCCAGACATTTTGACCGCTGGCAAGCTTTCCAATGATCTTTGCATTGGTGCCCGGCGCGCTGCGGATATTGGCGCTGCCTGTCGAAACGAATGCGCCGTTCACCCGGTCATAGCCTTCGGCTGGCTCAACCCCGTTTGCGAATTTAATGTCCGATAGTGCGGCACCACTGGCGGATTGATTAACCTCAACGCGGCCTGACGCGCCGGTTTCGGGGTTTTCCCATGACTGGCTCTGGTTGGTGGCAACGGCGTTTTCAAGCGCGCGTTCGGCCTTGGCACGGTCATTTTTCTGAAGCTTGCAGCCAAGCACTGATCCGCCCGCCGCGCCGAGAACGCCGCCAAGGACGGTGCCAAGTGTGCGGCTGTTGCGCCCGGCGATCCGGTTGCCCAGAAGACCGCCCGCAACGCCGCCTATGGCTGCACCGATTTCCTGCTTGCTTCCACTCGACTGACAACCAAAGATATTGCCAAGGAAGCCACCACCACCACTGCGCCGCTCACCATCGTCTTGCGCGGCCAAGATCGGCGCTTGCACGGCGGCGGTTTTGCCAGCCTCAATTGCGTTTGCAGCAGTGGCGCTGAGCAACAGTGCTGACGCTGCGCAGAATGCGGCCGAACGATGGGTGGATTTGAACATGGTGATACTCCCTTTCCTAATATGCAGTGACTGTTAGAAACCGCGCACTGAACTGGCGGTTAATGGTTAATTTGCTTCCGTTTTGTTGCAGCTTGGCGCAAAGCATCACCAAGTAGTGCGTAAGGGTGAGGACGAGTATGAGCCGCAAATTTTTCGGGACTGACGGGATCAGGGGGCGCACCAATACAGGCGCAATGACGGCGGAAATGGCGATGAAGATCGGCATGGCGGCGGGCGCGCATTTCGTGCGCGGTGATCACCGCCACCGCATTGTCCTTGGTAAGGATACAAGGCTTTCGGGCTATATGATTGAAAATGCGCTGGTCGCTGGCTTTACCAGTGTGGGGATGGATGTGGTTCAGGTCGGGCCGATGCCGACGCCTGCGGTGGCGATGCTCGTGCGGTCAATGCGGGCTGATTTGGGCGTAATGATTTCGGCGAGCCACAATCCTTATTATGATAATGGTATTAAGCTGTTCGGCCCCGACGGCTATAAGCTTTCCGACGCGGATGAACGTGAGATTGAAGCATTGCTTGGCGGTGAACCCGAACTCGCGGCCTCAGCCAAGATCGGTCGCGCGCGCCGGGTAGAGGATGCGCGCGGGCGGTATATTCACTTTGCCAAATCCTGCTTTCCCGAAGATTTGCGGCTCGACGGCCTCAAGATCGTGATCGACTGCGCCAATGGTGCGGCGTATCAGGTTGCGCCGTCGGCACTGTGGGAATTGGGCGCAAAGACGATTGCGATTGGCGTCACCCCCAACGGCACCAACATCAACGACAAATGCGGATCAACCGCGCCTGAACTGCTTCAGGAAACCGTGGTCGCAAGCGGCGCCGATATTGGCATCGCGCTTGACGGCGACGCTGACCGGCTGATCATCGTTGATGAACATGGCAAGGTGATTGACGGTGATCAGATCATGGCGCTGATCGGCAAAAGCTGGGCCGCCTCGGGGCGTTTGCGCGGCGGCGGCGTTGTCGCGACGGTAATGTCCAACCTTGGGCTAGAGCGCTGTCTGAAGGCGGCTGACCTTACGCTTGAACGAACAGCGGTTGGTGACCGTTATGTGCTTGAGCGGATGCGGCAGGGCGGATTCAATGTCGGCGGGGAGCAATCGGGGCATGTCATCCTCTCTGACTATGCGACGACCGGCGACGGGCTGGTTGCCGGGCTTCAGGTGCTGGCAGAGATTATGCGACAGAATAAGCCAGCAAGCGAAGTGCTCAACCAATTTGAGCCCGTGCCGCAACTGCTCAAAAATGTCCGTTTCGCGGGCGGCAAACCGCTTGAAGTGGCGGCGGTCAAAAGCGTGATTGCCGACGCTGAAGCCGAACTCAATGGCACTGGCCGCCTCGTCATCCGCCCTTCAGGCACCGAGCCAGTGATCCGCGTAATGGCCGAGGGTGATGACGCCGCCCAAGTAACGCGCGTCGTCGATGCGATATGCGATGCGGTGAAGGCGGCGGCGATGTGAGAGGCTGGCTTGAAAGCGCAATTTTAGCAGTTTTTTTTGTTGGTATTATGTTTATTTTACCAATTTGGCTGGTGAGTATTTTTGAAAAACGGAAACTCTTTTCTGGTGATCGTGGTTGGGTGTTTGTTCTCCTAACGCTTGCAATTCCAATTCTGATATTGATTCCTTTCGCGAAAATCTTTGACATTCGTCTGTAGCATATTGATCTTGTTTTTGATGACACTCCTCCTTTCAAGCCTTGCCTATTATAACACCGGGTGTTAGTATATGCGCATATTCAAGATTAGGGAGTTTGCCAAAGCGGCCCGCAAACTCGGTATCGACGACTTAGCCCTTCGTAAGGCTTTGATAGAGATTGAAGCTGGTAAACCAGACGCGATGCTTGGTGGTGAGGTTGTTAAACAAAGAGTCGCTCGGTCGGGAATGGGAAAATCTGGGGGTGCTCGCATGATTTTGGCATTCCGTCATGCACATCGGTGTATTTTTATCGATGTATTTGCAAAGAATGAAAGTGCGAATGTGTCAACCAAGGAATTACAGGCGCTTAAACATGCTGCGAAAGAAATGCTCGGGCTTCATGATGAGGTTGTCGAAAATTTGCTGAAAAATGATATATGGATTGAGGTCAAATGAGATGAAGAGCGAGTATCAAAGTCGGCTTCTGGGTGTGGTTCACCGTGCGATGGAAGATTTGCATGACGCAGGAGCCGTTAGTAAACAAACTATGCGCGCCTTTGACGAGTCTTGCCTCACCCCAATCCCTCAAGTCGCCCCCGAGGACATTCGAGCATTGCGTGATCAGGAGATGATTAGCCAAACCGTTCTGGCCCGCCATTTGAATGTCACCCCCGGCCTTGTCAGCCAGTGGGAACGCGGCGAGAAAAAACCAAGCGGGCCATCGCTCAAACTCTTGAGCCTGATTAAACATAAAGGGCTTGAGGCGATCATCTAATGCTGGAAATGCGGCCTGATTGCGAACGCTGCGGCACCGACTTGCCCGCCGAGGCGGGCGGGGCGTTTATCTGTTCGTTTGAATGTACCTTCTGTGCTGAGTGTACTGATGCGCTAAACGAACGTTGCCCCAATTGCGGCGGCGAACTCACTGACCGCCCAACGCGCGCGAAGGACAAGCTTGAGGCATTTCCCGCCTCAAAAATCCGATCATTCAAGGGATGACCGCGCGCATCCTGATTATCGCAGGCTCGGATAGCGGCGGCGGGGCGGGCATACAGGCCGATATCAAAACCGTCACGATGCTCGGCGGCCATGCGATGACGGCAGTGACTGCGATTACGGCGCAAAACACGCTCGGGGTTCAGGCGGTGCACGCGATCCCTACCGAAATGGTAATCGCGCAAATCGACTCGGTGGTGAGCGATATCGGCGTTGATGCGATCAAGATCGGGATGATTGGATCGGCGGAAACCGCGAACGCGGTGGCGGATCAGCTTGAACGATTGAGCCTACCAATCATCTTTGATCCTGTGATGGTTGCGACAAGCGGTTCAGTACTGGCCGATGCAGCGACCATCGCAGCGTTTGAACGGCTGATGCGGATTGCCACGCTCACCACGCCCAATCTGCCTGAGCTTGCAGCACTTGGCGATGAGGGCGCACTGATCGGCCCGACGTTAATCAAAGGCGGACACGGCGAGGGTGATACGATCATTGATCGGCTGGTTGGCCCAGAAGGGGAAATCGCGCGCTGGTCGGGCAGCCGGATCGACACGAACAGCACCCACGGCACTGGCTGCACGCTGGCGAGCGCAATTGCCTGCCTGATGGGGCAGAAAGTGGAATTGGTGGAGGCTATCGCGCAGGCGCGACAGTTCGTTCGATTGGCGTTGCAAAATGCGCCTGGGCTTGGGAGCGGCCACGGCCCGATGGGGCATCAAAGCGTTCGTCTCCCGTGATTGCAGGCGTAGACGAGGCCGGACGCGGGCCACTTGCGGGGCCGGTCGTCGCGGCGGCGGTGATCCTTGGGTCGGTGCCCATCATTGGCCTTGATGACAGCAAGAAGCTTTCGGCCAAGCGGCGCGCGGTGCTAGAGGCGGAGATACTTGCCTCGTGTCAGGTGGGGATTGGTATGGCCTCGCCTGAGGAGATTGATGCAATCAATATCCTGCAAGCGACCTTCCTCGCGATGACGCGCGCGGTTGAGGCGCTGTGCAAGCAAGCAGAGGGCGTCCACCCGTTCCACATTCTCGTCGATGGCAATCGCCTGCCCAAGTGGCGCTACAACGCCGAAGCCATAATCGGCGGCGACGCGATCCACCCCTGCATTTCTGCGGCGAGCATCATTGCGAAGGAATATCGTGACCGGATCATGATCGCGGCGGATGCGGATTATCCCGGATATGGCTGGGCCTCAAACAAGGGGTACGGTGCTGCGGTTCACATGGCCGCGCTCAAGGCTTTGGGGCCAACCCCGCTCCACCGGAAGAGCTTTGCGCCCGTCGCGCAACATTTTTTTGGGCGGTGAGTCAAACGCGCCACACCACAAGCAATTGAGTCCAGCACGCCAAATCAAAACCATATCTCGTAGGGGACTCGCTTCGTTCTCAAAAGGTTAACGGTTTTGTTAACTATTTTGATTAACCCTATGACTTGACTGTGAACGCACCTTGACTCAGGTCAGGGGTAATGTCTGATTTCGGGGTTGGTTATGGGTGTTTTGGAACGCGTCAAAAAAGCGGATTTAACCAGCACAATACCGCTGCCGCTTGACCAGATTCTGATGGATGATTGTATCGCGGCGATGGCGTCGCTCCCCGATGCCTGCGTTGATATGGTGTTCGCTGACCCGCCCTATAATCTCCAACTCGGTGGCGACCTGTATCGCCCCGAAGGCGGCCGCGTTGATGCGGTTGATAATGATTGGGACAAGTTTGACAGCAACGCGATTTACGACGCCTTCACCAAGGCGTGGATGGAGCAGGCGCGGCGCATCCTCAAACCCAACGGCACTTTGTGGGTGATCGGCAGCTATCATAATATCTTCCGCTGTGGTGCTGTGCTTCAGGATACAGGCTTCTGGATCTTGAATGACATCATCTGGCGCAAGGCCAACCCAATGCCCAATTTCAAGGGCACGCGTTTTACCAATGCGCATGAGACACTGATTTGGGCGTCAAAGGGCGAGGATGCGCGCTACACCTTCAACTACCGTGCGATGAAAACGCTCAATGACGAATTGCAAATGCGTTCGGACTGGAGCTTCCCGATTTGCGGTGGCGCTGAACGGATCAAACGCGGCGGCACCAAGGCGCACCCGACGCAAAAGCCTGAAGCGCTGCTTTACCGCATCCTCCTCGCCTGCACCAAACCCGGCGATATCGTCCTTGATCCGTTTTTTGGAACAGGAACAACCGGGGCGGTTGCCAAGCGGCTTCAACGCCACTTCATCGGGATTGAGCGTGAGGCGGCCTATGTTGACGTTGCCAAGGAACGGATTGCCGCTGCTCTGCCGCTCGACGAATCTTCGGTCAAAACAATGCAATCGCCAACTGCCGCACCAAGGGTTGCATTCGGCACGCTAGTTGAAACGGGTTATATCCAGCCTGGCACCGTCATCTGCGACGTTAAGCGCCGTTGGAAGGCACAGATTCGCGCCGATGGTTCGGTCTTGATCGGCGACGATTCGGGATCAATCCACAAGCTTGGTGCCACAGTACAGGGCGCGCCAAGCTGCAACGGCTGGACATTCTGGCATTATGAAAGCGCCGAAGGCCTCAAACCCATTGACGTCCTGCGCCAAACCTATTTGTTAGCGACACAGCCATAAACGGAGCGGCGTCTGAGGCTTGATAAATTCCTCTATTTCACGCGCTTCGCCAAGAGCCGGAGCAAGGCGCAAGCGCTGATCCTTGGCGGCAGCCCGCGCATCGATGGCCGTCCTGTGACGACGCTTCATCAAGACGTTGCGGTTGGTTCGGTGCTGACCATCGCGATCGCGGGCCGCGTGTGCGTTATCCAAGTCATCTCACTTCCGTTACGGCGTGGGCTGTCTGCCGAAGCACAGGCCTGTTATACGCATCTTTACCCATCAGAGGTGATTGACGCGGACGCATACTGATTATAACCCCGGATCAAAGATCCTCTGGAGCAACACACGATGACATATGTGGTGACTGAAGCCTGTATCAAATGCAAATATATGGACTGTGTTGAAGTGTGCCCGGTCGACTGTTTTTATGAGGGCGAGAATATGCTCGTCATCAACCCAAGCGAGTGCATCGATTGCGGCGTGTGTGAGCCTGAATGCCCCGCCGAGGCGATCCTGCCCGATACTGAGAGCAATCTTGAGCAGTGGCTTGAGCTCAACAATAAATTCTCCGCTGACTGGCCCAATATCACCAAAAGCCGCGAAGCCCCAGCCGACGCCGATGAGCATAAGGGCGAGGCTGGCAAGTTTGACAAATATTTCTCGCCGGAGCCTGGCGAGGGTGATTGATTAAAACGCCTCCAGCAACCGCGACTGCAATCCACGCGCGGGGCTGAGTGGCGCGTTTTCTTTGACCAACTGATCTTCGAGCCATTTGACGCGGGCGTAAAGTTCAACGCTTGCTGAAATGAGTTGCTGGGCTTCGCTGGGCAGTTGCGACAGGCTGTCAGCCTCGCTTTGCGCCACATCGCCAAGCTGCTGCGAACGCCGGGTTTCAACCGTCGGGGCATTTTCGGCTAGCGCGCGCTGGGTGAGTAACCATGCGACCACGTGCATTAGCCGGGTCGTTACCTTCAACGACTCGCACGAAAAGCCAACGCGCTGGAGTGGCGTCATCTGGTTGCGGCTATCGCGGCTGTGCAAATCGAAATAGGCGCGCGCTTCGTCAGCCAGCACCATCGCCTCGATATACAGCGCGTTGATCACCTTGGCGGTAACCGCAGGGGCCGGGTTGACTGACATTATGCAGCGTTATGCCACAATGTGTTGGTAACGAAAACCAATCCGTGCCGCGTTAATGCTCTTTTATGGGACTCACGCAATAATATCGGGGACGAGCTGGTTTTCAAGCATCATGATTTCGTCTTTGAGCCGCAATTTGCGCTTTTTAAGGCGCGCAAGCTGCAATTGGTCGGGTACGCCTTGATCGATAAGCGCGGCAATTGCGGCATCAAGATCGCCGTGCTCGCTCCTGATCAGCGCCAGACGCAGCGTTATGTCCCTGGTTTCAATATTCATAACCCTGTGCGTGCCCCTTTGCCGAAATTTTCTATCCCATTTGGTCGCAATTTTATAATTCTTAACGAGACATAGGCTGTAACATGTGATTTAATATAAATGTCATAACTCAAGGAGACCTGTGAATGGAATCGTCTCATGCTCTTGCCCTTGAATCCAAACACGCCGGACTTGACCAGCGTATTGCCGATGAGCTTCGCCGGCCATCACCCGATAGCGCGATACTTGCGCAACTCAAAAAGCAGAAATTGAAGATCAAGGAAGCGCTTAAGCTTCACTGACCGTTACGCCGCAAGCAGCGCTTCAAACAGGCGGCGGCCATCGCTGCCGCCGTGGGCTGGTTCAATCATGCGTTCGGGGTGCGGCATCATGCCAAGCACATTGCCCGCATCACTCAGCAAGCCCGCAATGTCATTGGCTGAGCCGTTGACGGGCGCTGCGTAGCGAAAAGCGACGCGGCCCTCGCCTTCAATCCGCGCAAGCGTTTCGGGTTCGGCGAAATAATTGCCGTCATGATGCGCGACGGGGAAACTGACCGCCTCACCTGCTCCATAGCGGCTGGTGAAGGCTGATTGAGTGTTGGTGACGGTGAGCGACACATCGCGGCAGACAAAGGATATCCCCGCGTTACGCATCAGCGCACCGGGAAGCAGCCCGGCCTCAGTCAAAATCTGGAAGCCATTGCAAATGCCGAGGACGAACACGCCGCGATTTGCGGCCTCAATCACCGCACGCATGATCGGTGAACGCGCCGCCATCGCGCCCGAACGCAGATAATCGCCGTAGGAAAATCCGCCCGGCACTGCGATCAGATCAACCCCGTCAGGCAGTTCAGTTTCACGGTGCCACACCATCGTCGGCGCGTTACCACTCACGCTTCTCAGCGCAACCGCAAGATCGCGGTCACAATTTGATCCCGGAAAAACGATGACCGCCGATTTCATGGTTCAGACCCGCTCAATCCGGTAATTTTCGATCACGGTGTTGGCAAGCAGCTTGCGGCACATCTCATCAAGCGCAGCGTCGCTGGTATCATCCGCGACATCCAGCTCAATCAATTTGCCAGCGCGCACATCATTGACGCCGCCAAAGCCAAGCCCTTCAAGCGCATGGTGGATCGCCTTGCCCTGCGGATCAAGCACCCCGTTTTTGAGCGTTACGATAATGCGCAATTTCATGATGATCGGCTTTCGCAGGGTAGGTTTCAGTGTCGCGCGAGCCTATGCCGTTTTGACGCGTAAGTGACAAGCCGGTTATTAGTTTTGGACTCACGACCGGACTGTGATAGCTTCATCGCTCCATTATGTGGGGGTTTAGTTATGCGTAAAATCTTGATCAAATATAGCGTTGCTGTGACGGTATTTGCGGTGGCGGCAACGCCAGCGGCGGCGCTCGGTATTGGCGATCTTGCCAAGGTCGTACTTGGCAATGGCTCTGTTCTCAAAAAAGGTGAGGAGAAATGCGGAACCTCGCTTGGCCTTACCAAAAAAGATTCGCTCGCGATGACCTTCGCGCGCAGCGCAGTTGAACAGTCACTGCCGATTTCACAATTTTTGGCACTTGATAAGGCCAGCCAAGTTGACGCCACCACGGCGGCCGCAACGCCGACGTTCTGCAATGAGACCAAGAAAAAGAAATCGGGCCTGATGAAGGCGATGACCAAGGCGGGCAAATCAATCCTCAAGCAGAAAGCGCTTGGTGGTTTAGGGCTTTAAGTAAAGGCGCGGTGCCGTTCGTCGAAGGCCATTGCACGTTAACCGAGTGCACCCGCCGTTGATCGAATGACCCAAGCGCCGCGCGAAAACCGCGATATGAAAGAATTGTGTGGCGGAGCAGAGGCCTTCATCCCTGCCCACCTGTTTCGCCACCGCCCTTAACTGGACGCGCGGCCCGCCATCAGTTTGGCATTGGCAAGATAGGTTCGGCCAATTCGCACCTGTTCGCCGTCAACCAGTTCAGCATACCATGCGCCGCCGCGATCATGGCCAAGCGATTTGATCCGGTCACGCCGGACAATCACTGACCGGTGGAGGCGGATAAACTGCGTTGGATCAAGCCGCGCCTCCAGCGCACCAATCGTTTGATGGAGTAAATAGCTGCGCGTCCCCAAATTGAGCCGCATATAATCGCGCTCGGCGTCAATACGTTCAATATCGAGCGCTGCAATTCGGATGAGTTCGGAGCGGTAGGGCACCCAAAATTCTTGCGTGTAGTCACTCTTGCTCGACTCGGGTGGCTTGCCGCTGCGGCGCTCAACCACGCGCTCGATTGCGCGCGCTAGGCGGTCTGCTGCCACGGGCTTGAGGAGGTAATCAACCGCTTCAAGATCAAACGCTTCAATCGCGAACCGATCAAACGCAGTCACAAAAATAATTGCTGGCATGGCGCCGCCGCGCGCGGCAATTTGGTTCGCAACTTCGATCCCGTCCACTTCAGGCATCGCGATATCAAGCAGGATCAGGTCGGGCGATAGCGCCTCAATCAAACGGAGCGCAGTGCCGCCGTCATTGGCTGTACCGACTAAGCGGATCGCAGACTGACCAGCGCACATGAGTTGCATCCGTTCAACTGCGAGCGGCTCATCATCAACGATCAAGGTGCGGAGCGTTACGGCGTCAGTCATTGTGAGTGTCCAAAGGCAGTGTCAGCGTGACTGTGAAACCATTCTCATCTGCCTCGGTTTCAAGCCGCGCCGCAGCGCCAAAGCGTGCCGCCAGCCTGTCGCGCACGTTGGTCAGCCCGATACCATGCCCATTTTCAGGAGGAGACTTTGACTTGGCACGGCCGTTATCGTGTACCCTGAGAATGAGTTTATTCGCATCACGCCGTGCACTGATCCTGAGGGTCACTGGCTTGGTGGTTTGCGAAACCCCGTGCTTGATCGCATTTTCAACCAGTGGTTGCAGGATGAGGCTCGGCACCACCGCACTGGCGAGATCATCAGGCAAATCAATATCAACTGAAAGCCGCTCAGGAAACCGGATCATTTCAATATCAAGATAAAGCTGCTGAAGCGCGATTTCATCACGAAGCGGCGCATCGTCGACTGAGTCGTCCGAAAGGCTGGTGCGATAAAAGGTTGAGAGGTTCATGATCATCGCTTCGGCCTCATCACGCCGCCCGCGCATAACGAGCGCGCTCAGCGAATTAAGCGTGTTGAAAAGGAAGTGCGGATTAACTTGATAGCGTAGCGCGCGCAGTTCGGCGGCCTGCGCAGCGCGCGCAAAATCCGAAGCCCGCCGTTCGGCCCGACCGACATCGCCCGCAAAACCAAGCGCCAGATACACCGCGCACCAAGCGACGAGAAAGAAGTAACGGTCAATCGCGACTGAGCCAATCTCCATTGCAACGCTTGAATTGGCGTTATTGCCAAACACATCGGGCGTGATTTCATCACAGTTGCACGGCACGAGGATATGAAACGCATAATAGTTTGCAGCAGCAACCAAGAGCGCTGCGGGCACAGCGAGTAGCGCCGCCGCCAATATCCGGGTTTCGAGCGATTTGCGATCAAAACGCCGCAGTGCCTGCCACAAGAGAATTGTGATCACGATGCCAAGCGCGGTGACAATACCACGCCGTATCGCCATTTCGCCCTGTGCGGGAAAATCAACGACATAGGCGCGCAGCGTGACGATCAAAACATACAGCAACCAGAAGCCGAGAATCGAAAACAGCGCAATCTGCCAGTTGAGATGGCGGTCTCCGAGATTGTAGGGCTGTCTATCCATTGCACTGGTCTAGTGCCCTCACGTAAATTTGCACCCTCCGACATTGCCTCTGATCGAAGCGAATCCGCGTTTTATCGAAGCCTCTGGGCGGCAAAGCGGGGATGATGCCGGGCACAGCAGCGTTCTAACGTGATGTTAACCATATCAGGCGATTATGATATGGATGAAAATTACAGGTTTCTAATAATGTCAACGCACATGAAAACGCCTGAAGGCAAAACAACCCTGTCCGAACTTAAGGAGTTCGCGAGCTTTGATGCTGGCGCACAGCGTTATATTCGCCGTTCGCTTGATGTGGCGTTTGACCGCGCTGATGCGCTTGCGGTGTGGTCACGCGATATCGTCGAGTCGGCAAGCATCCGCGCACAATCACGCGTGTATCAGATATTGCCTGAGCTGCGTCGCCGGGCACCCAATGTGAACGGGCTTGATCAACTTGATGGATTTATCGGCACGCTGATCCGTGTCTCAGCGTTTGACCTAGGGCAAGACCGGCTGACAACATTTGGCACATACCGCTTTCTTTACGAACGGTTGCTTGGTGCAAATGTCAGGCCTTGGCTTCCAGCCGCATTTTGTGCAGCCGCGCTCTTGCCGCAAATTCATCCTGGACGGCGCCGCGCTTTGCTCCAATCAATCAGTGAAGCCGTAGCGACTGCACCAGGATGGTCAGCACGCGAACCGAGCTTTTTTCCTGAATGGGTTGAAAAGGTTGATATTGAAGCGAGCTAGCGCTCAATCACACGCGCGGTGAAGCCGGTAAGCGATCCACGCCGAAATAACGCAACTGATTGCAACGAGCAGCAACGAATCAGCAACAGTAACGCCAAGCTTGATCAAAAGCCCAAGCAGCAGCGCTGAAGCAACCATCGCGCCTGAATTGACGATGTTGTTCGCAGCAACCGTGCGCGCGGTCTCTGTTTTGGCGACGGTTGTGGTCAAAAACGCGTAAAGCGGGACAACGAACATGCCACCCGCGATTGCAATCCCGAGCAAATCAAACAGCACCCGGTCAGCCACGCCAAGCGAGATAAATGCAACCAGCCCCCGCAGTTCTGGCGGGTTGGGCGGCCAATGGTTCACCGTCCACCAGAGATCAAGCACGAACAAGCCCATCACAATCACCGATATTGGCGAATAGCGCGCAGAAACCGTGCCTTTGAGCAAGCGATTGACCGCAATAGAGCCGATCGCAACGCCAACCGAAAAGATCGCCATAAACAGCGTCGCAACCTTTTGATCCGCACCAAGCACATTCTTAACCAGTGGCGGGAATTGCGCGGCGAGGATCGCGCCGATTGACCAGAAAAAGCTGATCGCAATGATCGCCAGAAATAGCCTGCGAATGTGCATAGTCGCACTGACGAGTGCGATTGACGAACGAATGATGTGGAAATCAACCTTAAACGTAGGCGCATCGGGCGCAGGCGGCGCGGCGGGGACAAAGCCACCGCTAATCCGCCCGATCACCGCGACGAATAAGACGCCAATTGCTGCCCACTCACTCGGGATGATCCCGCCGACAATGGTGCCCCCAAGGATCGCAATATATGTTCCCGCCTCAACGAGTCCGGTGCCACCCAAGACATCATCAGAATCGAGATGTTGCGGCAAAATCGCGTATTTGATCGGGCCAAAAAAGGTTGAATGCACCCCCATCGCAAAGAGCGCGGCCAGCATCAGCGGTATATTATGGAGCAGCAGCCCAGCCGCACCAAATACCATGATGGCGATTTCGGCGGTCTTGACGATACGGATCATCAGCGCCTTATCGCGGCTATCGGCCAACTGCCCGGCAAGCGCTGAAAATAGGAAAAACGGCAGGATGAAAAGACCACCTGCAAGCGCACTGAAACCTGCTTCTTTGGCGGGATCATTATAGATGGTGTAGATCACGAGGATCACCATCGCCGCCTTGAACAGATTATCATTAAACGCATTCAAAAACTGCGTGACGAACAGCGGCCCAAATCGCTTTTCACGCAAAAGCCGCATAGATGTTTGCATGAAGCGAGACTACTTTCTTAAGTGAGGCAGCGGATTGCACAGGGCATAGCGCAGCCAATCGGCATGGCCAATGCAATAATCATAACAGCCCCATCGCCCGCATAGAGCTATGCCCTTCGGCCCCGATGATGACATGATCATGAACGGAGATGCCAAGCCGCTTACCCGCCTCGGCAATCTCACGCGTCAGGGTGATGTCAGCGCGGCTCGGTGCTGGATCACCGCTTGGGTGATTGTGAACAAGGATAATCGCGCTTGATCCCAACTGCATCGCGCGGCCAATGACTTCGCGGACATGAACTGCGGCTTGATCAACCGAACCTTGCGCAATCACCTCATCACGGATCAGCATATTCTTACCGTTGAGATGGAGCAGGCGCACGCGTTCAATCAAGATATGCGCCATATCGGCGCGGAGATAATCAAGCAGTGATTGCCAGCTTGCCAAAATGGGCGCTTCGCTCGCCTTGACACGCAACATCCGCAGAGAAGCCGCTTGCACGATCTTGAGCGCGGCTACGGCGGTATCGCCCACGCCCTCGACACGGCCTATTGCAACCGGATCAGCGCTTAAAAGTCCCGATATCCCGCCAAAATCATGAAGCAACCGCTTGGCGAGCGGCTTGGTATCACGCCTCGGAATTGCGAGTATAAGCAGATATTCGATCAGTTCATGGTCAAGCAGTGCATCACCGCCATTTTCAAGCAATCGTCCGCGCAGGCGCGCGCGGTGGCCAGTGCCGTCAAATTCGGCGTCGGCGTCAGCCATCAGGCTGGCACCACACCCATCAATTCTCGCGGCAGTTTGAAAATCATATCCTCAGTCGCGGTCGCCACTTCCTGTTCGGTGAGGGTGAAGCGTGTTGCGAGGTGATCAACGACTTCGCGCACGAGGATTTCAGGTGCCGAAGCCCCCGCCGTAATGCCAAGAACCGCAGGTGTACCGAGCCAGTCAAAATCAATTTCGCTTGCGCGTTGAATGAGCCGCGCGCGGACGCCGCTGCGCGTTGCAACCTCGGCCAGCCGCTGCGAATTGGATGAATTGGGCGCGCCGATTACCAGCATCGCCTCGCACTTATCCGAAATTGCCTTGACCGCCGCCTGACGATTTGATGTGGCGTAACAAATATCCTCACCGCGCGGGGCAGCGATTGAGGGGAAGCGCGCCTGAAGCGCTGCAACAATTTCGGCAGTGTCATCAACCGACAAGGTTGTTTGCGTCAGGAAGGCGAGGCTATCAGGATCTTCAACCTCAAGCGCCGCGACATCGCTTGGCGTTTCAACCAGCGACATCGTGCCTTCGGGTATTTGCCCAAAGGTGCCGATCACTTCTGGATGGCCTTTGTGGCCGACAAAAATAATATGCTTGTTCGCTTCAACCAGCCGTTCTGCGCGACGGTGCACCTTTGACACCAGTGGGCACGTCGCATCAAGCCAGCTAAGCCCGCGCGCATCGGCCTTGGCGGGCACTGCC
>JAYTPB010000060.1:0-2563 GCA_043747445.1 Sphingomonadales bacterium | reverse complement strand
GGCGGTTTGTTTTCTGTGGCACTTTCCCTCAGGTCACCCTGGCCGGGGATTACCCGGCACCGTTCCTCGCTGGAGCCCGGACTTTCCTCCCCTGCCCGGTACCCCAAGCAGCGGCGGTCGCCCGACCCTCTGGCCTAACCGCTCTAGTCGTCGCCCATCGGTCTTGGCAAGAGCAGCGCAAGCAGTTTTGATCGGCACTCGCCGTCGATAATGCCGTCAATCGTTTCTGGGCGGAAGCGGCGCTGGAATGCGCGGATCGCCGCGAGCGGGTCAGTCACGTCATAGCCGAAGCGTTCAAGCGCCAGCAGGAAGCCACCGTCCGTCCAGTGCGGATCCATCAAATTCTTGGTCGGGCTGGGCAGCGCAAGCCGCAGCTTGGCAAGCCGCTCCCATGGGAAAAGCTCTCCCGGATCATCCTTGCGCGCGGGCGCGATATCGGAATGGCCGACGACATTGCCGCGTGTGATTTTATAACGCAGCGTGATTGCCTGCATCAGCGGGATCAGCGCATCAATCTGCGCCACTGGAAACGGGCGGTAGCCAAATTCATGCCCCGGATTGACAATCTCAATCCCGACACTAGCCGAATTGACGTCATTGATCTTGCGCCAGTGAGACCGCCCCGCGTGCCACGCGCGTTTATCTTCATTCACCATGCGGACGATCTGGCCGTCTTCGGCAATCAGATAATGCGCCGAAACCTTGGCCTCCGGGTCGCTCAGCCGCGCGATGGCAGAGGCGGCATCCTGCATTCCGGTATAGTGCAGCACGATCATGCTGATCGGCAGCGTGCGTTCGTCAAAATTGGGCGAGGGCGTTTCGATCATGTCGATCATACCGCGCGTGTTCCTTCTTTTGCCTGCGCTGTCCGGATCGTGACGATGGCGACACCCGCCATCACAATCAAGCCCCCGATGATCATAATCGGTGTAAGCGGCGTTCCGAAGTAATAGGCCGCGACAATCACTGAAATGACCGGCGTTAATAATGTGAGCGGGACGACACTGCTCACCGGGTGGCGCTGGAGCAACAAGCTCATCGCCCCCTGCCCGATCACTGTTGAGCCAAGTGCTGAAAATAGGATCCAGCCAAAGGTGGACAGCGGCAGTTGCGGCACGGTCTTGAGTGCTTGTGGTTCAAAGGCATAAGCGATTGGCAATAAGATAATGCTGCCAATCAAACCAACCCACGCATAAATCGTGAGCACCGGCACCCCAATCAAGCGCCGCTGGATCAGCGAGCAGATCGCCCAGACAAGGCTCGCCGCCGCCGTCAACGCAATGCCCGCACCTTCGCTCGCAGCGGAGGGATCAAACACGATCAGGATCACGCCAACAAACGAAAGCCCCATCCCGATCACGCGGGTTTTGTGAATGCGTTCTTTAAGGAAAATGATCGCGAGGATCAGCGAGAATGGCACGCCGAGTTGACCCGCAATCGCCAGCGCGCTGACATTATCGCTCACCGCGAGCGAGAAATTGATGAGGATATAAAAAAGCGCGCCAGATAAGACACCGAGCAGTAATAGCTCACGCATCTTGCCGGGAATAATCTTGAGCGCAGGCAGGCAGATGATCAGCACCATGATCTGACGCAGCCATGCCGCCGTCAGCGGCGCGATCAAATCCACCCCCATTTTGACCGCGATCAGATTAAGCCCCCACATCAGGTTCATCGCCGCCGCGATTGCCAAATCACGCGCGGTAAAACCGGTAGGCTTGGGCAGATTATCGGCCATATCGGCCGCGCTCAAGACGTGCTGATCGTGGCACCAAACAGGAGCACTGGATCGGACACATCCGAAATCTGGATCGAACCGCCAGTATCCGTCGCCAGCCGGTGCGCCAGCCACGCCGCCGCCGCGCGCGGGGCGAGTGTGGCCTCATCCGCGTCACCAAGCAGCGCCTTGCGCAGCTCTGGATCAAGCACGAGGCGCGGCCCTTCGGCACGGACAACAATCTCGGTCGTGTGCCCGCGCGTCTCCGCACCAACGTCAAGACGCCCACCGCGCACCAGCGCATCGCCCGCAATCAGCGCGAGATTGAGCAGCAGCTTAATCGCAGGCTTAGACAGCGTCGCATCGCCGACCATCCAGCCAAGCTCAACCTTGCCGCCGCCGCTGAACAGCCCCTCAATCGCGACCTTGGCCTCACGCGCGTCAACCTGATCAGCGAAGCCACCCGCTGCGCCGAACGCAAGCCGGAAAAACTTGAGCTTATTCGCCGAGGCCCGTGCGCTATCGGCGAGCAATTCAAGCACCCGCGCGCGCATTTCGGGGTCATGCTCATCGGCAAGAAGCTCAATCCCGTTATTGAGCGCCCCCACCGGACTAAGCAAATCATGGCACAACCGCGAGCATAGCAGGCTTGCAAAATCAACCGAACTCATTGTCATTACGTCAATTCCTAAATGCCCCGGCCCCCTTTGGCGAAACCGACGCAAAAGCGCAAGTTTGTGGGGATGAGTTGGGTGGAATTTGGGAAGACTGGGTCACCCCCCGTCATTGCGAGCGAAGCGCGGCAATCCAGTCTCACCATCGCAACTGGATTGCCGCGCTTCGCTC
>JAYTPB010000059.1:0-8789 GCA_043747445.1 Sphingomonadales bacterium | reverse complement strand
GATGCCGAGCCATGCCAAGAAGGTGAAGCCTTACGCCGACGCGGTGCCGCTCTATCAGCGCTACGGCGTCGAGGATCAGTTGAACGCGATGTATCAGCCGGTGGTGCAGCTTAAATCGGGCGGCTATCTGGTGATCAACCCGACTGAGGCGCTTGTCTCAATTGACATCAACTCAGGTCGTTCAACCCGCGAATATGGGATTGAGCAGACGGCGGTTGGCACCAATCTTGAAGCCGCGCAGGAAATCGCACGCCAGCTCCGCCTGCGGGATATGGCTGGGCTGGTCGTGATCGACTTTATCGATATGGAGAATAACTCTAACATCCGTAAGGTTGAAAAGGCGATGAAGGCGGCACTCGCCAATGATCGTGCGCGGATTCAGGTGGGGCGCATTAGCAGCTTCGGCCTAATGGAAATGAGCCGCCAGCGGCTGCGCACAGGCGTGCTTGAGGCCTCAACACGCCAATGCCCGCACTGTGAAGGGACAGGCCTTGTCCGCACCGCATCATCATCGGCACTTTCAGCGTTGCGGATGCTTGAGGATGAAGCCGCACAAGGCAAGGGCAGTCGGCTGTTGCTACGCGCCAGCCAAGAAGCGGCGATTTACGTTCTTAACCGCAAGCGCGCCGAACTTGCCGAAATCGAAGAACGTTACGGCGTTGCCATCGATATTTTCCCCGATAGTGAAACCGAAGGCGCACGGATGACGGTTGAGGCCAGCGGCCCGCCGCCTGCCTATCGCCCAAGGATCGAACCAATTGCCTTCATTGAGGAGGATGACAGCGATCTTCCCGATGACGATATCGAAGATGAAGATGAAGTCGCAGAAGCTGCCGGCGAAGCGCGCGACGGCGGTGGCCGCGAAAATGGTGATGGGCCGCGCAAGCGTTCGCGTCGCCGTCGCGGTCGTCGTGGCCGCCGTGAAGAGGGCGATGAGCGCAGCGAAGGTAGCGAAGGTGAACCCGCTGGCGAAGCTGATGAGCCAAGCGAGGCTGTAACGGCTAACTCCACCGAAGCTGTCGAAGGTGAAGCGGGGAGTGGCGAACGCAAACGCAGTCGTCGTGGTAGACGCGGCGGTCGCGGTCGTCGCGCAGACGGCGCAAGTGGCGAAACCAGCGCTGTTGCGACCGATGAGGTCGAAGCGACATCAGAGGAGGCTGTTGTTGAAGCAGCCGCAGATGTCGAAGCGCCAGTCAAAAAAGGCCGTCGCCGCCCATCCGCTCGCAAGGATGAGGCTGCACCTGCTGTGGTTGAGCCGGTGGCTGCGGTTGTGGTTGACGTTGTTGCCGACGAAGAAGCACCAGCAAAGCCCAAGCGTTCGCGCAAGAAGGCTGTGCCTGCTGAGGCGGTGGTGGAACCCGCCGTTAAGACCGCTTTGCCGGAAGCTCCGCTTGTGGTCGAGGAAAAGCCGAAACGGCGTTCACGTGCCAAAGCGGCAGAGGCCAGCCCGCCGGCAGATGTGCAGGTCGAAACGGTTTTGGCCGATGATGATGACGGCAAGCCAAGGCGAGGCTGGTGGCAGCGTACCTTTGGCGCTGACGAATAAAGCATATGTTCAGGCCCGGTCATCTATTTGATGACCGGGCCTTTTTTTACACCGCGATTTTCATGCCCGGTTCATATTTGGAAGGCATAAATGCTGTCATGATCAAAATTGGTAAGCGCTTCAAAGCGACCATCGCAGCGCTCGCGCTTATGCCGCTGTTCGCGCAAACGGGCCAAGCACAATCAATATTGCGCGATGCAGAAACCGAAGCTTTGTTTGATGACATGTCGGCCCCGTTGATCCGTGCGGCTGGACTTGATCCAAAGAATGTTAAGATTGTGATGGTCGGTGATGATTCGATCAACGCTTTCGTTGCGGGCGGTCAGATCGTTTATATCAATTCAGGGCTCGTAACGCGGGCTGACAATGCCAACGAGGTTCAGGGCGTGATCGCTCATGAGCTTGGCCATGTGGCAGGCGGTCATGTCATTCGCAGCGGTGAAGGCATTAAAGAGGCAACTGGGATTTCGCTGCTTAGCCTTGTGCTGGGCGCGGCCGCGATTGCAGCGGGTGCGGGCGAAGCGGGGGCGGGTATCCTCGGCGTTGGTCAGCAACTTGCGGTGAGCCGTTTCTTGGGGTTTAGCCGCACACAGGAATCAAGTGCGGATGCCGCCGGGCAAAGCTACCTGATCGAGTCTGGTATTACCGGCGAAGGCATGTTGTCATTCTTCAAAAAACTGCAAAACCTCGAATTCCGCCTCGCGATCCCGCAGGACAATGGTTATGCGCGCACCCACCCACTGACAGGCGAACGCGTCGCGCGGCTTGAAGAAAAATTCAAAGCGGATGCTGCTTGGAAAAAACCAAGTGATCAATCGCTTGAAGCGCGATTTCAGCGGGTCAAAGCTAAGCTCAAGGGCTTTTCGGGCGCGCCTACACAGACGCTCATTGAATATCCCGAAACCAATCGATCAATTCCCGCACGTTATGCCCGTGCCTATGCTTGGCACCGTTCTGCCTATCCCGACAAAGCGATTTCGGAGGTCAACAGCCTGCTGACCACTGCGCCAAGTGATCCCTATTTTCTTGAACTTAAAGGGCAGATTTTGCTCGAATCGGGTAAGCCAGCCGAAGCTGTGCCAGTGCTGCGTACTGCTGTTGATAAAACCAATGCCCAGCCTTTGATAGCATCGCTGCTTGGCCATGCGCTGATTGCGACCGAAGATCAGGCCAATTTGGCCGAAGCGCAAAAGGTGCTGAAGGCGGCAGTTTCGCGCGACAATGAAAACCCCGATGCTTGGTATCAACTCGGTGTCGTGTACGGTGCCACTGGTGATAACGCGCGCGCCGCGATGGCGAGTGCTGAACGTTTTCATTTGCAAGGTCAGCCAAGGCTTGCGCTCGCCAATGCTGAGGTTGCGGTGCGGACTCTGCCCGCAGGCTCGGCTGATTGGTTGCGCGCGCAGGACGTATTGCTTGTATCGCAAGCCGCTGTGGGTGACCGGAAAAAACGCAAATGAGTTTTACTGCGCGCGAAGGGATGATCGCTGGGGCTGCTCTAATCCTCGGCGCAGGCGGAATGGCGGTTGCATTTACAGCAGGTGGAGTTGGTGGACAGGCTGGCGTGGAAAAAACTGTCCGCAACTATATCCTAACGCATCCTGAAATTCTGCCCGAGGCGATGGCCGCACTACAATCGCGTGAAACCAAGAAATTGGTCGATGCCAATCGTGCGCAGATTGAAACGCCTTTTGGCAGCGCATGGCAGGGAGCAGCAGACGGAGACGTAACGCTGGTTCAATTTTTTGACTATAATTGTGGATATTGCCGGACGGCATTGCCTGATATCGATCGGCTGCTTGCCGAGGATAAAAAACTCAAAATTGTTTACCGCGAATTACCAATCCTGAGCGAAGCAAGCGATATTGCCGCGCGCGCAAGCCTTTCGCTGGCACAAGCTGGCGGCAATTACACGACGTTCCATCGGGCACTTTATGGGATGGCGCGTTCGGATGCGGCGGAAATCAATGCGGCGGCAGCACGTGCTGGAGCCAATCCGGAGTCAGTTAATGCTGATAAAATCGCGAGCGAGATTAGCGCTAACCTGAATTTGCAGCGTCAGTTGCAACTGACGGGTACCCCAAGCTGGGTTGTTGGCGATACGGTTTTGAATGGTGCTGTTGGCTATGATGCGCTCAAAAAAGCGATTGCCGAAACCCGCGCTAAGCGGGGATAATCCGCGCCCGCATATCTGCAGGCGCGGATATCATCTTATTAGAATTTGCCCTTGAGCGTTATCCCGTAAGTGCGGGGTTCGCCGGGGAATGCGATGAACAACTGGTTGGCGGTTGCTCCACCACGGCTGACGGCACCAATTGTGCTGCCGCCTTGAAGCGGGGCATCAGCGGCAATCTGCTGATATTTTTTGTTGAGCAGGTTTTGACCGAAGATTTCAACGCCCCAGCGCTTGTCTTTGCCGTAAAGACCAAGCCGACCGTTGAAGACTACATAACCATCCTGAACCTTTTCAGGATCAAGATCAGAACCAGTGTTCACATCACCCTGATACCGGAAATCGATATAGGCGAGGCCCGAAAGTCCTGAACTGCCGATGTCAGGTGAGTAAGCTAGGCCACCCGTCACAACATATTCCGGTGCGTTTGAAAGCTGCTGTTCGGGCAGTTGGAATGAAGTCGGAGCAAAGGCGCTTCCTCGGAAACCAACCAGATTGTCCTGATATTCAGTCTTGGCATACGTCAGGCCCAGATTGACCGAGAAGAAGCGCGCCGGGAAAATGGACGCCTCCAGCTCAAGTCCTTTGGTAATCAGGCCAGGCCCAAGCCGATCTGCCGGACAGGCTCCGGTGAGGGCAGCGGCAGCATTATTTGGCAAGATATCCCGATCAGCACCCGCCAGATCATTGCGGCATGAATTCACGTTGGTCACTTCAAAGTTTACACCGTTGAAGGTGTTAAGCTGGAAGTTATCAAACTCTGAATAAAAGATCGCTGCGTTCAGGTTGAACTTGCGACCATTATATTTTGCACCCACTTCATAGGCATTAACGATTTCGGGCGCGAACTGAAGATCAGCCGCATCTGGGCGACCATTGCGAACTGTGTTGATCGGCGTTGTCCCAGCAAGAACCGCGTTTGGAAGATCAAGTGCCGAAGTATCGAGGTTGAAACCGCCTGCTTTGTATCCGCGCGAGTAGGAGCCGTAGACCAAGAAATCCTTGCTTGGTTTATATGAGAGCACCGCTGTACCAGTAAATTCGCTCTCTTTCTTTTTGCGGTTCGGATCGGTCAGCGCGATCCCAGCACCCGATGTGTTGTTGATAACGCATGGCAAACCATTAAACGCGCCACCCGCAAAACCGCTGGCCCGGAGCGCACCACAGAAATTATTATTGGTGTTGAAAGATCCGGTGAGCGTCTTCTTTTCGCTGGTATAACGCCCACCAAGTGTAAGCGAGAGTTTGTCGCGAACGATGTCGATCACGTTGTGTGTGAAGACAGCGTAGTTAACACTTTTCTGGCGGAAACTGTTACTAACAACGCCAGTGCCGTTGAGGAGGTTAGTGCCGACTGGCGGAACAAATCCAATTGCCGCTGCAATGTTGGAAAACCCACCAAGTGGATTAAAACCACCTGCGCCCAAAGGCGATAAACCAGCAAGACCACGAATCGTTGCGCTTTGGGTTGCTGCAACGGTACGGTTGAAACAGCTTGAGTCGGCAGTATTGATCAGATTTGGATTGTTGATTCCTCGTGCCTGCCCCTCTGCGAGAACACAGTTTGAGAAGCGTTGAAAATCATTGCCGTACCGCAGGTTATCACTGACGTTCAGGATTTCATTGGCGAAATAGCCGCCAACAAGCCAGTCGAGCCGCTTATCAAAGGCTTCGCCCTGCGCGCGGAATTCCTGCGTGAAGGTGCGGAATTGGCGGTCAAGTGCGGTGCGGCGCAAAATGTCGAGTGCGCTATAATCCGAATCCTGTCCCTGCCGATTTTTATAATCACGGTATGATGTGATACCGGTCAGCGTGACATCACCAAGCGACCAAGTGCCCTCGCTTGAAATGCCATAGTCTTCTGAGTCAGAGATATAGTTGAAGCCGGGTGTGGTCGATTGGCTGCGCACGAAGCGTGAAGGTGGATTTGCGGTCTGAAAATTCGCACCGAGTGCATTGAGCACTGGCAGCAGGCTGTTGGGTAAAAAGTTGAGCGTTCCCGTTGCCGCTGTGCGCGTAATATTCTGATTTGGGCCGTAATTGACAGCACCACAGCAAATTTCATTGCGCTTCGAATAATCACCGATCAAGCGTAGTTTGAGCGAATCGCTTGGTTCAATCAACAACTGCCCACGAATGAGATAGCGCTCACGATCATTGATATCGGCCTCGCCAGGCGTTGCATTTCTGATAAAGCCGTCGCGCTGTTGCGAAACGCCGTCGAGCCGGAATGCAACCTTATCGGCAATGATTGGCCCGCTTACTGAAGCATCAAAGCGAATATAGTCATAATTGCCATAGGTTGCGGCGAATGAGCCACCAAAGTCATATGACGGGCCTTTGGTAATGATGTTGATCAGACCCGCCGAGGCGTTGCGGCCAAAAAGCGTACCTTGCGGCCCGCGCAGCACTTCGACACGTTCAATATCGCCAAGCTCAGAAAGGCCAACGCCTGTACGGCTGCGATAGACGCCATCAATGAAGAGCGCGACTGATGACTCAAGCCCGGCGTTTTCACCAACCGTGCCAACGCCGCGAATACGCGCGGAAAAATTCACTTCGCTGGTCGCCCCCGACACAAGCAGTGATGGCGCAAGCTGATTGAGCGCGCGCACGTCAGTCGCGCCCGTATTGGCAAGTGCTTCACCCGAAACTGCGGACACGGCAATCGGCACGTCTGAAAGAAGCTCAGTACGGCGCGTTGCGGTGACGATGATTTCACCTGCGTCCAAAGTCGCTTCTTCAGCCTGTGGCTCGGTTTGCGGGGTCGCTTCCTGCGCCCAGACTGGCGTGGTTAGGCTGCCAAGGGCAACCGACATTAGCAATGAAAATTTACGCATAATCCTATCCTCCTGTATTTATATTTGTTAATTCGCTTAATCTTATAAGAATATTATAAAAAACCAAAGCCATTAAATCATTTTGGACTCAGTACCATCAGCATCTGACGCCCTTCCATGCGGGGATAGGCCTCAACCTTACCATCTTCAGCGGTGTCAGTCTGAACGCGCTGGAGCAGCACCATGCCAAGTTGGCCGTGGGCAAGCTCGCGTCCGCGAAAGCGCAGCGTGACCTTGACCTTATCCCCCTCACCCAGAAATTTGTGAATCGCCTTCATCTTCGTCTCATAATCATGGTCGTCAATGTTGGGGCGCATCTTAATTTCTTTGATTTCCTGCGTCTTTTGCGATTTGCGCGCGAGGTTCGCCTTTTTCTGCGCCTCATACTTATATTTGCCAACGTCTAGGAATTTGGCAACCGGCGGATCAGCGTTTGGCGAGACTTCAACCAGATCAAGGCCGAGCTCTGCGGCCTGCTCCATGGCTTCTCGCGTGAACATCACGCCCAGATTTTCGCCGTTTTCGTCGATTACACGCACCTTGGGCGAAACGATATATTCGTTAAACCGGGGGCCATTGATCGGTGGTGGCGTCGGCCCATTGGGGCGACGGGGGGCAAGTGGTGGTATCGTCTTATCTCCAGACAGTTATAACAGTTTGGCTCGCATATCCTTTTTGCCATATTACGCAAAGGGGAGAAACGCGACTAAACATCAATTTGTCACATGATGTGGCTTTAGGGCGTCACTTTTACCGCACTTGACGTTAACGTAAAGTTTTACTAGCTTTGGTGGCTATTGATCAGGAGAGATTCGATGGATCTGGAATTTACTGCACAAGATTTGGCTTTCCGCGCCGAAGCGCGCAGCTTTATAGCCGAAAATTATCCCAAATCATTGCGCGGCAAGCAGGATGAGGGCGATGAGCTAGCCAAGGAGGATTTCCTCTCGTGGCATCGCATTCTTGCCAAAAAGGGCTGGATCGCGCCGGCGTGGCCAGTTGAGTATGGCGGCCCCGGCTGGACGCCGACGCAGAGGTTTATCTGGTCTGAAGAAACCGCGCGCGCCGATTGTATTCGGATCATGCCGTTCGGGATTACAATGGTTGGCCCCGTGATCTATACCTTCGGCACCGCAGAGCAGAAAGCACATTTCCTGCCGCGCATCTTGTCGGGTGAGGATTGGTGGTGTCAGGGCTATTCAGAGCCGGGTGCGGGGTCTGATCTCGCGAACCTGCGAACAATGGCCGTGCCAGATGGCGATGATTATATCGTCAATGGCCAAAAAACATGGACGACAATGGCGCAGCACGCCGATTGGGGTTTCTTCCTCGTCCGCACCAATAAAGAGGTCAAGGCGCAGGAGGGGATCAGCTTCCTTCTGATCGACATGAAATCGCCGGGCATCACTGTTCGCCCAATCATCACCCTTGGCGGTGAACATGAGGTCAATGAGGTGTGGCTTGAAGACGTCCGTGTGCCGATCAGCCAGCGCATCTATGAGGAAAATAAGGGCTGGACATGCGCCAAATTCCTCCTCGCGCATGAACGCACTGGGATTGCCGCGATTGCTGGATCGAAGCGTGGGGTGGAGCGGATCAAGGAGATTGCGCGGACAGAGCTTGACGGTGATCGTTCGCTTTATACCAATCCGTTTTTCCGGCGCAAAGTGTCTGAACTTGAGGTTGATTTGACAGCGCTTGAATACACCGAATTGCGCAGCCTTGCGGGCGAAGCGGCGGGCAAGGGGCCGGGCGCTGAGGCGAGCCTCCTGAAGATCAAGGGTTCGGAAATTCAGCAACGGATTACTGAACTCGCGCTCGAAGCCGTCGGCCATTACGGCGCACCATATTTCCGTGGCTTTGGTGAAGGTGATAATGAACACCTGATCGGCCCCGATCATGCCCACCGCGTTGCCCCAACCTATTTCAACACGCGTAAGACGACAATTTATGGTGGGTCGAATGAGATCCAGCGTAATATCATCGCCAAAATGGTGTTGGGGCTTTAACACATACGTCACCCCGACACTTGCCGGGGTGACCATTTAAGATACGGAACCAAGATGGATTTCAGCTACACCGAAACGCAGGATATGATCCGCGATACACTCGCGCGTTTTCTGGCCGACACTTATGATTTTGATAAGCGCGGCAAGATGATCGCCAGTGATACCGGGCGCGATCCTGGCATCTGGCAGGCGCTGGCGCAGGAACTCGGGATGCTCGGCGC
>JAYTPB010000058.1:0-12294 GCA_043747445.1 Sphingomonadales bacterium | reverse complement strand
GCCGCTTGTCCAGACTTTCTGGCCGTTGATCACCCAATCATCGCCGTCGCGTTCCGCCTTGGTGCGGATGCCCGCAAGGTCAGAGCCTGCCGATGGTTCGGAGAAAAGTTGGCACCACACCTCATCGCCGCGCATCGCAGGCTCAAGATAACGCGCGACCACCTCTGGCTGACCGTGGGTGAAAACCGTTGGGATGCACATGCCAAGGCCGATGGCGTAAAGCCCGGTTGGCACATGATATTTGCTTTCTTCCTGATTGAAAATGATCTGCTGCATCGGCGTTGCGCCCTGCCCGCCGAGCGCCTTTGGCCATGTGATACCGACATAGCCCGCGCTATATTTGATTGTCTGCCATGCCTTGGCACGCGCCACACCGTCTCCGCCCGTGACAGGCTCACGGTAGGTGGCAGCGGCGGTCGCAAGCCAGGCACTGATCTTCGCGCGATAGGCAGCTTCTTCGGGGGTATCATCAAAGTTCATCAGTTGATCCTTTAAGCAGCAAGTTCGGTGTTGCGCTGTTCAAGCGCACGGACGAGGGCGTCTGACCAGAAGCCCCGCGAGCCAAGGCTGAGCGCAAGCGTGCGCGCCCGGCGATAGAAAAACTGGCAGTTGCTTTCCCAAGTAAAACCAATCCCGCCGTGAAGCTGAACATTTTCCTCAGCGGCAAATTGATACGCGTCAACGGCGGCAACGCGCGCGCCGGCGGCCGCCTGTGCCAATTCAGCTGCGCCCGTCGAAAGCGCCCATGCCCCGTAATAGGCATGGCTGCGTGCCAGTTGGTTCTTGATATACATGTCAGCACAGCGATGTTTCACGGCTTGATATCCACCGATTTTATTGCCGAATGCAATACGGTCTTTTGCATAAGCAACCGCCATATCCATCGCCGCATCGGCCCCACCGACGCCTTCAAAAGCGAGGAGAACCGCGCTGCTGTGCAAGAATTTTGCGCGAAGTGTGACAGCCGCATCGCCGCTTGCAAGCACGGTACACGGCGCATCTGCAAAGCTAAGCGTCGCTGATTTGCGAACAAGGTCAATCGTTTCGCAGGCTTCCCGCGTGACACCGGGTGCGGACAAATCAACCAGCGCAATCACGAGGCCACCGCTGGTATCACTCGCCGTGACAATCGCAAAATTGGCGATCATGCCGTCAGCAACCGGACGCTTGGCCCCACTGATTTTACCGCCATCGAACCGAAGCTTAGGCGAAGCGATCGGATTGGCCGACGTGCCCTCAATCCAGCCAACCGTACCAATTGCCGCGCCATCGGCAAGCTTTGGCAGCCACGCCGCCTGTGCCTCACTATGGCCGCTCGCGATCAAAAGCTCAGTCGCCATCAGCACTGACGATGTAAACGGCACTGGCGCAAGCGCGCGGCCAAGCTCCTCTGCGAGCACACATAGCTCAAGCACTGAAAGCCCTAGCCCACCGTGCTCTTCGGGAATCCGAAGGCCAGTCCAACCAAGCGCAACGATTTTGGCCCACAATTCTGCGTCATGCGGCGCATCACCATCCATCACCCCGCGCGCCTTGTCATAGCCCGCCTCAGCCGCAAGAAATTTGCGCGCCTCATCGCGAAGTGCCTCGGCATCTTCGGAAAATTGGAAATTCATGTGGCTTGTATCCTCTCGCCAATTTCTCTGTCAGATTATGCGATGGCATAGGCCGTGCCCCGCTTCAAGCGGTGAAGCAACCGGCCACAGCTTCCGTAGCGGAAGCCAAAGAGAACCCTGCGGATTGCTTAATCTTTTGCCCTGTGGGTCGTTGCTCATTGCGACACTGCGTTTCGAATCGGACATGTCTCACGTTATGCAAGATGAAGCCTCCACCTCGTTGCAGGAAGATCATGCTTCCAGAATACCGTCGCGTGAGCAGCGTTCGGGGCGGTTGTTTAGCTCTACCATGGGCATACCCGGCCTTGGTGAGCGGCCTGTTACGATCCGAAACTTGTCACCCAGCGGTGCTGGCCTGCGCTCAGACAAGCCGCCGCCGATTGGTACTATGATCATCCTCGCCCTTGGCCATTACGGAAACGTAAACGCCCGCGTTCGCTGGGTCGAAGGACGGCTTTTTGGCGTCACATTGGCAGAGGAGATTGATCCAGAAAGCTTCAACTTCGCTGCCAAATCATGGGGCGATGTATCGAATGGCCATACCGCCCATTGTGTCGCCGACCGCTTCCGCCCCGAAACCAACACCTATCGCCCCGGCTTTCGACTGCGTTGATGACAGCTAATTGACAGGGTAGACGCTGCCCCGCGGCCTGTTTAATCACAAAACGTGGACGACTGGCCTTCCTTCTTATTCGGCGCGGTGATTGGCGGCGTCCTGATGCTTGTGCTGACGCTCCGGCGACGGCGGCGTGAGGCAAAGCGGGTTGATTTGGTCGCGCCGCCTGCACCGCTGCCAGAGATTCCCCCCGAAATCCATAGCGCTGTGCTTAAGCTGCGCGCCGAGGGGAAACTGATCAGCGCTGTCAAACTCCTACGCGAGCGGATTGACGTTGATCTCAAAACCGCCAAGGATATCGTTGAACGAATGCGTTAACGCAGCGCGCGTTTCATCACCAGCAATGTGGTGCGATCGGGTTTCAGGCCATTATCGAGCATAATCTCACCTATTCGCACAAATCCCCACCGTTCATAGGCGCGCCACGCCCATTCGGCTCGTTCCATAGAGTCAAGCCACAGATAAGCCGCACCTGTTGCACGCGCCTCCGCCTCCGCAACGTCAATAAGCGCACGACCAACCCCGGCTCCGCGTACCATGCTAAGCATATAGATTTTGCCAACCTCCGCCCCACCCGATTCGCCGCTGATTGGATCAGGCGTGTCGAGCCGCATCGTAAGGAAGCCAACTGGAGTGCCGTCAACCTCCGCCACCCAAACGCGCGCTTCGGGCAGCGCAAAAAAAGCCTCAAACGCAGCCGCGCTAAACCCCTGCAAATAGGCATAATAGGCCGCTGGTGTTTCCCACCAATCGCCATAAGCTTCGCCATATGCGGCGGGGCCAATCAGGCCGAGCATAGGAATATCGGAGAGTGTAGCGCTGCGAACGGTGAGCATGATTAAGGGTTAGCCGTGTATAGGCTGATGTGGCAAGCATCCCTTGAATGCCACGCTGCGCTGTATTATATCGGCATTACACCAATCACAAGGAACCCAACATGGCAGGCAAAAGCAAAAAAGCAGCAAAGGCAAAAGCTGCGGACAAAAAAATGAAGTTCAAAGTGCCCAAGGATATCGGCGGCGTCAAAATCCCCAAGGAATTGCGGCGTGAGGGCGATAAGCTGATTGAGGCGATCCGCTTTGCAATCACCAGCCAAGCGACGGCGGCGGCGTTTACAGCACTGTCACGGCTCAACACCAACCCAGCCCGTGATCGCGGATGCGCTGATCGGTGATGTCGTATAGCGCCACCTGCCACTGCGGGGCTGTGCACCTCACGATCCCGCGCAAGCCCGATTATGTGAACGACTGCAACTGCACGCTGTGCACAAAACACGCTGGCCTGTGGGGCTATTACGACCCCGCCCAGGTCAGCATCAGCGGCGAGACCCTATCCTACACCCGCGCAGACTTACCAGAGCCCGCGCTGGCGACCCACTTCTGCGGCACCTGCGGCTGCACAACGCACTGGCGGCTACTTGAGACATTCGCCGCCACCCATCCCGACATGCCCCCAAGAATGGGCATCAACATGCGCCTGTTCGCGGTGGAAGCAGTGGAAGGTGTCGAGGTGCGATTTCCTGATGGGCGGGCGTGGTGAAGCATTCAGCCAAAAACTACTACCGCTTTATTGCGGATTGAAACGCGGCAGGCAGTTATTAAACGCGCTAATCCGAAAGCCTCTTTTCCATATTGGTGCCAAAGCGGCCCTTCGGGTTTCGGATCTTCAGACACATCCCACAGTCTCTCATCTTCGCAATCAATATCAGGCGGCAGTTTGATCAGCTTTGCCAAAATTTCGCATTCTTGAAGCAGTTTCTGGGATGAACCGATCATTCCGCCTAGGCCAGTATCAGTACTTTGCTCGAAGATGACATCTTCGAATTCTATGGGGACATAAAATCCCTCTGCATCGGAATGGAGCATCAGGTGCGGGAAGAGCTCTTCATGTTTTCCAGTTATGCAGTTCCAGAGTCCTCGGGGCCGAGAACGATAGTCATTTTTCGCCAGTTTGTCGTTTAGACGCTCAATCATTGGATCTTGGATAGCGTGTTCATATTCAATATCCGGACTTGGAAGCTTTTCGGTCAGCGCCCAATGTGCTGCGAGCCGCCGGATGTAGTGCAATCCCCCGTATCCGATCATCTCGGCGTCAAATGTTTCAGATTCTGGAAAATCGACTGGCTCTACGTGTGGTGGCAATCCAGCTCCAACCAACTCCATGCTCAAAACCCGATAAGGCTCCGAGAAATCGTCAAATTCGTCAGCATCCAACTCCTGTTTGTCGCGCGAATGCCAGCCCACGCCAATTGTTAGTCCCATCATTGCCTCCTAACATGCTAAATTTCACGCCTTCTTCTTCCGCCCCCTCACCATTTCCCGCCAGCATCCTTAATCGCTTTGAGCAGCGCTTTCTTGCTTTCCGTCCGGCGAGTGCCGCTGTTACGGGGGAGTTCGAAGGGTTTGCAGTACTGTGCTTCATAGACAACGCGGCGCTTCATTATGTCCTCGGCGAACTCGTCGAGAGTCATGATTTTCTTCACGGGCTTTTTGGTTAGCTGGGACATAAACTTATACTTATCGCGTGATGCTTTAGGATTGAACTAAAATCGTCATTGCGAGCGAAGCGCGGCAATCCAGTCCCACCGTCGCCACTGGATTGCCGCGCTTCGCTCGCAATGACGATTACCTGAGCTTCTTAGCGCCTTTGCGGCTTCGCGCGAACCAAAAAGCGACCTTTCAACAGGCTCGGGCTTAACGAATGAAGTGCAAACTCTACACCACCTTCTTCTTGCGCGCCTTTGCTATAGGCACCGCCGCAACCGCAACGGACTTTGCCAGCACGCCCTTCAGATAATGCCCAGTATAGCTGCGCGGCTCCTTTGCGACATCCTCGGGCGTGCCTTCCGCGACGATTTCGCCGCCCTTCACGCCGCCCTCTGGCCCCAGATCGATGATCCAGTCGGCGGTTTTGATCACGTCGAGATTATGCTCAATCACTACGACGCTATTACCATGTTCGACGAGCGCATGGAGCACCTCCATCAGCTTGCGGACATCCTCGAAATGGAGGCCAGTTGTCGGTTCATCGAGGATATAGAGCGTTTGCCCGGTCGCGCGCCTACTCAGTTCCTTGGCGAGCTTGACCCGTTGCGCCTCGCCGCCTGAAAGCGTTGTCGCCGATTGACCGACCTTGACATAGCCAAGCCCAACCTCGGCGAGCATTGCCATTTTATCGCGGATGGGCGGCACCGCCTTGAAAAATTCAAGGCTGTCCTCAATCGTCATATCAAGCACGTCGGCAATTGATTTGCCCTTGAATTTCACCTCGAGCGTTTCGCGGTTATAGGGCGCACCTTTGCACTGTTCGCAGGTAACATAGACATCGGGCAGGAAGTGCATTTCGATCTTGATCAGGCCGTCTCCGCTGCACGCCTCACAGCGCCCGCCCTTGACGTTAAAGCTGAACCGACCAGGCTTGTAACCCCGCGCGCCGCTCTCTGGCAGGCCCGCAAACCAGTCTCTAATATTTGTGAAACATCCTGTGTAAGTTGCTGGATTAGAACGCGGTGTCCGCCCAATTGGCGATTGATCAATGTCGATCACCTTGTCGAGATATTGCAGCCCTTCGATCTTTTCATGCTTGCCCGCCTGAATGCGCGCGCCGTTAAGCGTCCGCGCGGCGGCGGCGTAAAGCGTGTCGATGGTGAAGCTTGATTTGCCGCTGCCCGAAACGCCGGTGATGCAAGTAAAAGTGCCAAGCGGAATGCTCGCGGTCACATTCTGAAGGTTGTTCGCGGTTGCGCCCCTGACGGTCAATTTCTTGCCCGAACCTTTGCGCCGCTTCGCGTTGATCGGGATGCTGCGCCGCCCGGTCATATAATCGGCGGTCAGGCTGCCCTCCGCAGCTTCAATGTCGGCAAGTTGCCCCTGCGCCACAATCGTGCCGCCGTGGACGCCCGCCCCCGGCCCCATATCGATGATATAGTCCGCAGTGCGGATTGCATCCTCATCATGTTCAACCACGATCACCGTATTGCCGAGATCGCGCAGCCGCTTAAGCGTGATCAGCAAGCGGTCATTATCCTTTTGGTGGAGACCGATGCTCGGCTCATCAAGCACATACAGCACGCCCGAAAGCCCCGAACCAATTTGCGAGGCAAGACGGATGCGCTGGCTTTCGCCGCCGCTCAATGTGCCGCTCGTCCGATCAAGGTTCAAATAATCAAGCCCGACATTGTTGAGGAAGCCAAGCCGTTCGTTGATCTCCTTCAGGATCGCCTTGGCAATTTGCGCCTGCTGGCCGGTCAGCTTTTCCTCAAGCGTACTGAACCAGCCAAGCGCATCAACCACGCTGCGCCGCGTTGAGATGCTGATATCCTCGCCTGCAATCTTGACCGCGCGCGCCTCTGGCCGAAGCCGCGCGCCGCCGCACACTTCGCACGGCGCAGCACTTTGATATTTGGCCAGTTCCTCGCGCATCCACGCGCTTTCGGTTTGCAGCATCCGGCGATTGAGATTGCCGATGACGCCGTTGAACGTCTTCTGCACGTCATAGCTTTTGCGGCCGTCCTGAAACGTCAGCCGAATGATTTCGCCGCCTGAGCCGTCAAGGATCACCTGCTGAACCTCCCAGCCCAAATCCTTCCACGGCGTATCTATGCTAAATTCGTAATGCCGCGCGAGCGAACTCAGCACCTGCATATAATATGGCGACGGCGGGTTTGATTTCGCCCAGGGGAAAATCGCGCCCTTCTTGATGCTTAGATCATGATTGGGAACGACAAGATCGGGATCGAAGTAGAGCTTTTCACCCAGCCCATCACACGCCGGGCACGCCCCCTGTGGCGCGTTAAAGCTGAACAGGCGCGGCTCAATTTCGGCAATCGTAAAGCCGGAAACTGGGCACGCGAATTTTTCGGAGAAGATAATGCGACCGACGGGAGCGTTGTCGCCAAGCACAGCCTTTTCATCGGCCACTGCCTCTGGCGCATCCGCCGGATCAACATAGGCCAACCCCTCAGCCAGCTTCAGCGCCTGCTCAAAGCTGTCCGCCAGCCGCGCCGCGATCCCTTCGCGAACGACAATGCGGTCAACCACCACTTCAACATCATGCTTATATTTCTTATCAAGCGCGGGGGCGTCCTCAATGTCGTAGAATTGCCCATCAATACGGACGCGGGTGAAGCCTGCTTTCTGCCACTCGGCAAGCTCCTTGCGGTATTCGCCCTTGCGTCCGCGCACGACGGGGGCGAGCAGAAACAGCCGCGTTCCTTCGGGTAGTGCCATGACGCGATCAACCATTTGGCTGACGGTTTGCGCGCTGATCGGCAGGCCAGTCGCGGGCGAATACGGCACACCAACGCGCGCCCACAACAGACGCATATAATCGTAAATCTCAGTGACGGTCGCCACCGTTGAACGCGGATTGCGGCTGGTGGTTTTTTGCTCAATGCTAATCGCGGGCGACAGCCCGTCAATATGATCGACATCGGGCTTTTGCATCATCTCCAAAAACTGCCGCGCATAGGCCGAAAGCGACTCAACATAGCGCCGCTGCCCCTCGGCATAGATCGTATCGAACGCGAGGCTCGATTTGCCAGAGCCGCTCAGTCCAGTGATCACCGTCAGCGTATCACGCGGAATATCAACATCCACGCCTTTGAGATTATGCTCGCGCGCGCCGCGAACGCTAATGTGGGTCAGCATACGGTAAACCTATGCTTTTGGATGTGAGTCAGCATGAGAAGCCTGTTCCACATCTGTTCGGGAAGGGCAAGAGGGGGAAAGCGACGTGGTGGGAATTTTGGGGGTGTGACGACGGTCACGCGTAAGAAAGTTGCTTGCAGCTTACCTCAGGCGATCCTTGGGAGAATTACCATGCCAAACTGGAAACCAATTGTAGGTATAGCTTTCGATGCCGCCGGATTCGATGCCTATTGCAAAGGGCTTAATTGGTTAAATTGGCGCCCCAGCTTTATCGCGGTGCACAATACTGCGGTGCCATCACTAGCCCAACGGCCAAATGGTTTCTCACGCCAGCATATTGCCAACCTTGAAGGCTACTACCAAGGATTAGGATGGCGAGCCGGCCCCCATCTTTTTATCGATGACAAGAGCATCTGGGTGTTTACCCCACTCACAACGACAGGTCGCCATTCACCAAGCTGGAACAACATTGCACTCGGATTCGAAATGTTGGGCAACTATGAGACTGAGTCGTTCACGTCCGGACGTGGACTTGCTGTCCGGAAAAATGCTGTCTCAGCAACAGCAAGCGTGAGCCGCTGCTTAGGTCTCGATCCACGCTCAATCCGATTGCATAAAGAAGACCCAGCGACGACGCACGATTGCCCTGGTAAAAACGTTAAGAAGGCTCAATTCATTACAGAAGCGCAGTCAGCAATTGCCGCTCACTATAACGCAGAGCATGACCTAGCTGCTCCTCATCCTGAGGCTTAGTCAAAATTGCTCAAAATGGAGGAATTAGAATTAGTAATCATGCTATGCGGAAAAGATTTTTCCAAATCGGTGCAAGATACCTTGTCCCAACCTTATTTATATCACTCAGCGCCTGTGCGACAGCCCCGCGCAGTCCAGCTGGAACACTTGCGTCCGCTGGTATTTCGGCCTCCAGTTCATTCGGATCGCAAATACGCGATACTTCGGCCAAACTCGAATATGCCGATGTGACCGAAGCATTCGTAAGCACATGGGATGCCTGTAAGAAGCTGGGCACTTGTTTTGTTTCAATATCGTCCGATGCGAATTACAACCAGCGCCAAGAACTTATCAGGGTGATTGGGTTGCGATCAGCAGCGCTTTCTGGACTGGGGAAAGCCTATTCCGCAATGAAGGCTGAGGCAGATTATGATGCCAAAGGCGACTTGTCAGGAGCCACAAAGGATGCCGTCAAAGGGGTCAACAATTTTGCGGCAGCCGTAAGCGCAGCCAGCGGAGGTGCTCCGCTTGCGCTTTTGTCGGAACCTTTAGCGGCTGCAGCAGGTTTTGGTGCCGGTTTATTTGCTGACCAACGACAACGTAAACGTTTGAAGGCAGCTAATCAACAGATTGGCGCTGCGACCAAGCTGCTTCGCGACGCGCTTGAACGGGAGGCATTCATCTTCGATTCGCTGGCGAGCTATTTGGGCAAAAAGCGCACGGACGCCAGAATTGCCCTGCTGGAGGCAAATCTTGTGTCGAGTTCCGACATTCTTGGTCCACTCGCTCAGAATCTAAATATGAAGTTGGTTCCAACCGCAGATGCTATCGTCGCGAAATCGGTTCGTGCTCAAACGGCGGTAAGGGCAACGGTAGAGACAATGTCGCGAGGGGACATCGCCAAGGTTCGGACTAACTACATGTTGGCAATTGCGGCGCTTGATGCACTCGTCGAGGCCCATGCCGAACTAGCCAATAATAAAGGCGTTTCATTGGCGGATATTGATCGCCTCCTTGGCGAATTGGACAGTGCAATCGGAACAGGATCGGAGTAAGGATATGCAATCGACACCACAAGAACGGCTTTTCGAAGTTTATGAGAGCTATCGCCAAGCTTATGATCGGCGAGCCATCGATTGGAAGGAATGCACCACTGTAGCGCAGGCTAAATCTGTCGCGAAAAATGTTGATGCGTTGGAAACTATTTATCTGCAGGCAGCGAAACAGGCGCTGGAAACTAGCAGTCCAAGCGTTGAATTGGCTTACAGTGCCGCACGACAAGCGCGCGCAGACGTCGATAAAGCGTATCAGAATGCAGTCGCGCTCGCGGCGAGGATTCGGCTCGTTGGTAGCGTGGTGAGCAAAGTTGGCGATTTGATTAAAAAGGCTACAGGCAAGTAGCGCTAAATCAAAATTCATCCCCCTTCGTCGTCAAATTCTTATCGTTAATCGATATCTGCGCTGTTCATCCAACGCATCGATCACTCAATCGAACGCGGCGTGACCGGTTTATCGCAATCGCCTTAGAAGTGTCATCACCACCCGGTATTCATCCCCTACCCAAGCCGGGCCAATAAGGAGATTGACCATGAATATTCGACACACATTGCTTGCGGCTTTTGCTGGTATCATCGCTGTTGCGCCGGCTGCTGCATCGCCGTCTGCGCCATCCACACACATCGTTCGTTATTCAGACCTTGATCTGACCAAGGAAGCCGGCCGCGCGACACTGGATCGCCGGATCAATCACGCGGTGCGCACGGTTTGCGGCAGCGCTTCATCAGCAACGCTTCAAGACAAGCTAAGCGCGGGCAAATGCTATGCGGCAGCCCGTGCTTCAGCAAAGGCACAATTGTCAGAAAAAGGCTAATGGGTGCGTGCGATCACTTGCCGACTCGAAAAAGCCTATGTATAAAAACGACAGAGGCTAAGAGCCTCGGGTCGTAGACTCAACGTCTGCTTCGAACATGCGCCTCCCCCCCTTGCATGCATGTTGGAAGCAGACGTTTTTTATGAAAATCAAAGGTTTAGCGCGCGATCCATTGGCCTGAATTGCGATACTCGTCACGCACATCCGATTCGGGCAAAGCCCCCGTTACATAGCGACGATCCGCAGCGATATTGACGGGCGGTGTGGCGGCAACAGCGCCAGTTGCTGAACCAGATACTGGCGGCACTACAGAAAGCCCCTGTGGCATCACCTCACCCGCCGTGGCAAACACCAGCGGGTCGGCGGGAACACCAATCTTTGCGCGTGGCCCCGGCGTTGGTTCACCCCCACGGTAGCTATCATAAAACGCCTTTGGTGCCCCTGCCCCGCCGGGAAGCCGGTAGAATATATGTGCGCCGTAAATCCCGACCGGGGTCAGCGCTTTGCCCCATGACGGCGCAACTGCGAGGGTATGATAGTTGGTTGCAAGACCAGCAGGCGCGTGAACATAGCCCGCAAGGGCTGCCTGCGCGACGCGGCGTGCGCGTACCCAACCGCTCAGCGAAGGCGCGCGCGCCAAAGCCCCGTCACAGCCAAAGGTAAACTGACACAAAGTGCCGGGGCGTTCAGTCCCCTGATAAACGACATCGCAGACGGTATCGGGCCACGCCGGATGGCGGACGCGGTTGAGGACAACTTGCGCCACCGCGCGCTGGCCCTCGTCAGGCTCATTTGCGGCTTCATAATAAATCGCGGCGGTCAGGCACAACGAGGCGCGGAGCGTATCGGTCGCGTTGCGGCCCTTGAACACATAAGGCGTGGCGGCCGCCCCAACCGAATAGGCCGAAGCCTGCGGCATCACGAACGCGCTCGCGATTTCAGCCGTCATCAAATCGGCACTGCCCGTGATCATCGGCTCTGCGCCGAAGGTTGCGGCTTGCAAAAGCTGCATCGGATCAACGCCCACGTTAAACGGCCTCGGCGCATCAAGCATGATGCTGATCGCTGCGCCGCGCGTCGTCAGAGGCGTCCGCGCCCCAGCAAGCGACTGGATGCAACTCGCCGGGAGCGCGAGCAAAGCAAAGGCGAAGAGCGCGCGCACAGCGTTCGGCACCCGAAGGTGCCCCGCGCCGCGCTTGATGCTTACTCTCGCCATTGTTACCCCAAATTAAGCGCGCAATGCCCCTACGCGTGTTTGCCCTTAGCGTGAAAAATCCCGCCCGGCTTCCCCCAAAATCGGTTAATCTTGGGCTGTTCCGTGGCGGGACATATAGCGTAGCAAAGATTAACGGCGGCTGTTCGCGCCGCAAAGGCTATTAACCAACAATCTCTTCTGGCTTAAAGAAATAGGCGATCTCAATCGCGGCATTTTCATCCGAATCCGAACCGTGCACTGAGTTGGCTTCGATGCTTTCGGCGAGTTCCTTGCGGATTGTGCCAGGTTCAGCGTTCGCAGGATTGGTCGCACCCATGATGTCGCGGTTGCGCTGCATCGCATTTTCGCCCTCAAGCACCTGAACCACAACCGGGCCGGAAATCATGAAGGTCACCAGTTCACCAAAGAAAGGCCGCTCTTTGTGGACAGCATAGAAGCCCTCAGCCTGTTCCCGCGTCATGTGAATCCGCTTCGAAGCAACAACGCGTAGGCCGCCGTCCTCAAGCATCTTGGTCACCGCACCCGTCAGGTTGCGACGCGTGGCATCAGGCTTGATGATCGAAAAAGTGCGTGTACCGGCCATTTGATAAACTCCA
>JAYTPB010000057.1:0-10718 GCA_043747445.1 Sphingomonadales bacterium | reverse complement strand
GGGGACTGTCGCCGAGCGGCACGGGGTTATTCCGGTTGACCGCGAAAGTGGCGCGGCGGCGGTGCGGCTAATGCTCAGCGCGGGCAAAGCTGCGATTGCTCAAGATCGGCCGATTATATTGTTTCCCGAAGGTTCGCGCATCCCCCACGGTGAACATCCTGAACTTAAAGCCGGAATGGCGGGGCTTTACCGCTTACTCGGCCTGCCGATTGTGCCGGTGGCGCTTGATAGCGGTATGCTCGCGCCAAAAGGGCGATTTATCAAACATGCCGGGATAGTGACGTTCAAGGTTGGTGAGACGATCCCACCGGGGTTAAAACGCGCGGAGGTTGAAGCGCGGGTTCACGCCGCGATCAATGCACTCAATCGTTGATCAGTGATCCGCGCGCCCGAAATCGGCGCGGCCGTCATCTTGGCCTTGCTCAATGATACTGCGCCGCACCGCGCGGGTGCGGGTGAACAAGTCAAATAGCGCGTCACCGTCTCCCCAGCGGATGGCGCGTTGGAGCGCGGTTAAGTCTTCTGAAAACCGCTGGAGCATTTCAAGCACCGCATCTTTGTTGGTGAGGAACACATCGCGCCACATCGTTGGGTCAGACGCGGCAATGCGCGTGAAATCGCGAAAGCCCCCGGCTGAATATTTGATTACTTCGGACTGCGTAACGGATTCAAGATCGGACGCTGTGCCAACGATGGTATAAGCGATGAGATGCGGCAAATGGCTGGTGATCGCGAGGACAAGGTCATGATGCTCGGCCTCCATAATTTCGACATTGGCGCCAAGCTTTTCCCAAAATGCCTGCAACTGCCCGACTTTGGCGGGGTCGCTGCCCTCGGGCGGTGTTAAGATACACCAGCGGTTGTGAAACAGGCTGGCAAAGCCCGCCTCAGGCCCGCTGCGTTCGGTTCCCGCGACCGGATGTGCCGGAATAATAGCGTGGTTGGGGAGTGCAGCGGTCAACGCCGCCAAGACATTGGCTTTCGAAGATCCAACATCGCTGATCAGCGCTTCGGCGGGGAGGTCAGCGGCAATCTGGCTGGCGACCTCACCCATCGCGCCAACAGGCACACAGAGGATTACCAGATCGGCATCGGTCACCGCTGCACCAGCCGTGTCGCTGATATCATCAACAAGGCCAAGCGCACGCGCAGTTTCGCGCGTTTCCGCGTCACTATCATAGCCGCTTAACGCGACGGTTGGCATTGCTGCGCGCACTGCCCGCGCGATTGAGGAGCCGAGGAGGCCCAACCCGATGATTGATATCCGCGCGAACGGCAGCATCAGGCGGTTTCGGCCACGATTGCTCTTAGCGCTTGAGCGAGCCCGCGCGTTTCAGCCTCGGTTCCAATGGTGATGCGCAATCCCTGGCCAAGTCCCTGCCCCGGAAGCCAGCGCGTAATATAGCCGTGATCCATCAGCTTTTTATACGCTGTTTCGGCTGTCAGCCTCCCTTCAAACAGGACAAGAAGGAAATTGGCCTTGCTTGGTACCGCGCGCAGGCCGGCATTGCCAAGGCTGGCGATTTCACCCGCGAGCCATTCACGCCACTGCGCATTGTGCGCGCGGCTATTATCAACAAATCCGCTCGCTTTGATTGCGGCAATCGCGGCAGCCTGCCCAGCGCTGGTAATATTGAACGGCGCGCGGATGCGGTGCATCGCCGCCACGGCTTCGGCCGAGCCATAACCCCAGCCAATCCGTTCGGCGGCCAGCCCGTAAATCTTTGAAAATGTTCGCGTAATCACGACATTGGGGAGTGTGCGCGCCATTTCGAGGCCATGATCATCATCCTCAGCCTCAATATATTCAGCATAAGCCTGATCAATGACCAGCATCACATAGGGCGGCAAGCCAGCATGAAGCCGCGCGATTTCGCTACGCGGCGTGAAGGTGCCCGTGGGATTATTGGGGTTGGCGATAAAGACGATCCGTGTTTTCTCGGTCACGCACGCAAGGATCGCGTCAACATCGCTTGCATAGTCATTGTCGGGCGCAACGACCACAGTCGCGCCCACCCGGCGTGCCGCAATTTCATACACCGCAAAGCCGTATTTCACATGGATTACTTCATCACCGTGCCCGGCATAGGCGCCAGTGATGAGGTGAAGGATTTCGTCCGATCCCGTGCCGTAAATAATCCGCGTAGGATCAAGATCATATTTGGCAGCAAGCGCTTCGCGCAAATGCGCCGCACTCGCATCGGGGTAGCGCTCAAGGTCACGTTTATGTTCGGCAAAGGCGACAATCGCTTCCTTGCTGGTGCCAAGCGGATTTTCATTTGACGAAAGCTTAATCACCTTGCGGCCATCATCGGTTGAGGATCGGCCCGGCACATAGGGCGCAATCGCCATGATCCAGGGTTTTGGTTGCGGTGCTGTCATGATGCTGTGCCTTAGGCAGGCCGCGATTGATTGACAAGATAGGGGTGCGCGCCTTAGCCCGCTGAACCAATGAAAGATGATCAGCGTTTCGGCCTTAACGCCCATGTGAAGTTGCTCGGGCCGCTCGCGCTTGATGGCGGCGGCAGTCTTGCGCCCGTTGAGATCGCTTATGAATGCTACGGCGTCTTGAATGCGGACGCTTCAAACGCGATTCTGATCTGTCATGCGCTGACGGGGGATCAACATGCCGCGTCAAACCATCCAATCACTGGAAAACCCGGCTGGTGGACGCGGATGATCGGGCCGGGCAAGCCAATTGATACTGATCGGTTTTGCGTCATTAGCACGAACGTTATCGGCGGTTGCATGGGTTCCTCTGGCCCCGAAACCGACAGCGGAGACGGCACGCCATTTGCGATGCGCTTCCCGGTGATCACGGTTCGTGACATGGTGCGCGCGCAGGCGCTGCTGATGGATCATCTTGGCATCGCGCGGCTTCATGCGATTGTCGGCGGATCAATGGGCGGGATGCAAGCGATGAGCTGGGCCGCGACTTACCCTGACCGCGTTAAGGCTGCACTGATCATTGCCTCAACCGCGCGTCATTCAGCGCAGAATATCGCGTTTCATGAGGTTGGCCGGCAGGCAATCATGGCCGATCCCAATTGGCGCGGCGGGGATTACTATAGCGGCGGTAAGACACCTGACGCGGGCCTCGCGGTTGCGCGGATGGCGGCGCACATCACCTATCTTTCCGAACAAGGGCTGACTGAAAAGTTCGGGCGGCAGTTGCAGAACCGTGAGGCCAAGACGTTCGGCTTTGATGCTGATTTTCAGGTCGAAAGCTATCTGCGCCATCAGGGGTTGAGTTTTACCGACCGGTTCGATGCCAACAGCTACCTCTATATCACGCGCGCGATTGATTATTGGGATTTGGCCGAAGATTATGGCGGCGTCCTTGCGAGTGCATTTCGCGGCACGAAAACCCGCTTTTGCCTTGTCAGTTTTGATACCGATTGGCTTTACCCAACGGCGGAATCGCGCATCGTGGTCAAGGCGCTCAATGCGGCAGGCGCGGCGGTCAGCTTCGTCGAAATCGCCAGCCCCTTTGGCCATGACGCGTTTTTCCTCGACGTGCCCGAGTTTGATCGGGTGGTTGACGGCTTCATCCGCGCGGGCGGGCTATGACAGAGCTTCGCCCTGACCTTGCGATTATTGCTGCCAATATCGCACCCGGCGCGCGCGTGCTTGATGTCGGTTGCGGCACGGGTGAGCTCATGGCGGCACTGCGCGATGATAAGGGCTGCGACGCGCGCGGCATGGAGATTGACGCAGGCAATGTCTCATCGGCGATGGCGCGCGGACTTTCCGTCATCCAGGGCGATGCCGATACGGATCTCGCCGATTACCCGCAAGCCGCGTTTGATTATGCGATCCTCAGCCAGACGCTCCAGACCACACGGCGACCTGACCTTGTGCTTGAACACTTGCTCCGTGTCGGGCGCAAGGCGTTCGTTTCCTTCCCCAATTTCGCGCAGTGGCGGATTCGCGTGTCGCTGATGTGGGGCGGGCGGATGCCGGTTACGCAGCAACTCCCCGCGCGCTGGTACGACACGCCAAACATCCATCACGTCACGATTGATGATTTCCGGGGGTTCCTCAAGGAGCGGGACGTCCAGATTGAGGGGCAATGGTTCCTAAGCGGCGACAAGACGACCACAGCAGCGGGCGCGAACCTGCTCGCCGAACATGCGGTGTTTTTGCTCAGCCGTTAGGTTTAGAACAGCCCCGGAATTTCGCGCTGTGCTACGGTTGGGTTAGCGGGGGAGAGGATGGTTGGCTGTGTCCGGGCTGATTGGCTGGTTTGCCCGCCAGCCACAATCGGTGCGCAGCTCCGCCCGGCGAGGAAATCAAGCGCTGTCCGCACAGAGGCTTCTTGCGCGTCACCGAGCTGGCGGGTGACATCGTCGGCGGCTTGGCAGGTCGTGCCGACGCTGGCGGCAAGCCCGTTGAAATAATCGTCAAAGCCAATTGCATTGCGCGTTGAAAAGGCAACAATCCGCAGCCGATCATCACACGCCGCGCGGTCAACCGCGATCTGCCCGACGGGCTTACCAAATGTATTGCCACCAATCAGAGCAAGGTCAGCCCGAAGATAGGGCGCGAACGAGTTGATGATCAATTCACTTGCCGAGGCACTGGCGCCCGTAGTGATAAACGCGATTTTGACTGGGCTGACTGACTGTGATTGCGGATTGAAGCGTTTGGTTTCGTTGTTTGCGCTACGTTCGGGGCGGAATATGGTCGTTGAAAACACATCGCTGCGCGAACGATTGCCGCCGAGCAAATCACCCATCAGTTCCGCCGTTGAAACCAGCCCGCCACCATTATAGCGGAAATCAATAATGAACTGGCTGATCCCGGCACCGCGAAAGCTGTCAAATGCTGCGCGTAGTTGCGGGTCGGCCGACGAAATAAAGGTGCGCAGGTTAAGATAGCCAATCCGCCTGCCGCTATCCTCGATAATCCGTGAGCCATAGCGCGACGAAACCGGCGAGAGCGAGAAATTGGCCTTAGTGACGCTCAGGTCACGTGTCCCTTGCGCGTCTGTGATCCGCAAGATCCGGGTCAGGCCAGCGGTACTCGGCCCAATCGCTGCGCTTACACCTGCGATGCCTTCTGCCGCGATGATGTCGCTGACGTTGCGCAGCGCATTTGCTGTGATGCCGATTGCGACAATCTCCGCGCCGCGATCAATCCCGGCGGCAAGTGCTGGCGCGCCTTCAAATGCCTCAATGATGAAGGTGCGCCGCGTGGCCGCATCATTCATCAGTCGGACGCCAAAACCTGCGGTTGCACCCGATGTGTTAAACGCATTTTCCTCGGCAATTGAGGTGATGAAGGTGAAGAAACGGTCACGCCGCTGCGCCCGCGCGGTTGCGGTCAGAAAATTGAGATAGTCGCTGACATTGGCAAAGGGGGTGGGATCGGTATTGGCGGGCAGCGTTTCGGGGAAGAGATAGTTGGCGTTGAGCGCGCCCAGTGCAAAATCTTGACGGCTACGCAGTGAACAAGTCGTGTTTATTGGCGGCGGTGAAGGCGGCGGGCTGGCCCCGATTGTTCCGCCGCCAGTGCTTCCACTGCCTCCACCGCATGAGGCGAGCAACGCCGCGATTGCGAGGAATGAAACGGTTTTTTGTACGCTACGCATTGGCGACACTCCCACCCAGCCAAATTGCAGTAAAGCATAGTGCTTAGTCAATTGCATCAAGTAACCAGCGTCACATCCATGCGAAAGCGGCGCTCTTGCTGTGGCGCAAGCTTCATGACGCCGGGCTTGTCATTGAAATCACCGCGATAGCCACCGAGATCTGCGCTCCCCGCCCACGGCTCAATACAGACAAAGCCCGCCCCCGGTTTCGTCCAAATGCCAAGCCAGTCAGTATCAGGAAAGGCGATATCAAGGCTGGTGTGCCCCGTCGCACCGTAAGTCAGACGGCGGCTGGCAAGGCTTTTCCAGATGAGTGCATCCTGTTCAAACATTGCGTCTGCAAGCATAAGCTGATTGCCACGAACCGGTGTTGGTACAAGATCGGGCTGGATCAGGCCGTCAGGCGTCAAACGGCAGAGCCTAGCAGGCTCATCGGCCTCAAAGTGAATGCGGTGATCGCCGCGCGCGCCCCCGCCGGGCAATGGCCATGCAAAGGCGGGATGATAGCCAAAGCTGAACGGCAGAGGAGTGCCGCCCGCATTGCGCACGGTGACGGTCATATGGAGCGTTTGGCCCGCAATCCTGAAATGCGCATCCAATTCAAATGCGAACGGATATTGCGCATGCGTTTCGGCGTTATCACTTAGCCGGAAGCGCACGGCGTTCTCAGATTGATCGATCACACTAAAGTCCGACTTGCGCGCAAAACCATGCTTGAGCATGGTGTAATTCGCGTCGCCGAACCGCAGCCGATCCTCGCTCAACCGCCCGACGATTGGGAACAGCAGCGGCGCTCGCCCACTCCAATAGGCGGGGTCACCCGACGACATATATTCGTTGCCGACGGCGTCCTTCAAACTTTGCAGTTCAGCCCCGTGGTGCGCAATTGTGGCGGTAAGGCTGCCTGAGGTAATCGTTATGGTTTCACCCACGCAGGACAGCGCCCAGCTTGCCCGCCGCTGCAATCACGCGGTCAGCAATGGCTTTGAGATCATCCTCACCATAGCTTTTTTCGGCTGGCTGAAGCGTGATTTCGACCGCGAGCGATTTCTGCCCCTCCGGCACGCCTTGGCCGATGAACTGATCAAACAGCCGTGCCGCAACGATATTATCTTTGTCAGCATTTTTGACCGTGCGGACAAGATCACCTGCGGGTAAACCCACTGGCACCAGAAATGCAAAATCGCGCGTCACAGCTTGCAGCGCAGGCGGGGTATAGGCACTGCGCATAAATCCGCTTCCCCTTTTCGCTGGAATCGCGTCGAGATGAATTTCGGCAGCCATCACCGCGCCGTCCAAATCAAACGCCTTGGCGGTTGCGGGGTGAAGCGCACCAAAATGCGCAAGGATCGTCTTTGGCCCAAGCCGCAGCGTGCCCGATTGGCCGGGGTGATAATGATCGCCGGCCTCGCCCATCACTTGGAGATTATCGACCGGCGCACCAGCGGCTGCGAGCAGCGCAAGCGCCTCGGCCTTAGCATCAAACGCGTCGAATTTGGTTGCTTTGCCGTCGGCCCAGCCGCGCGGTGTTTTATTGCCTGCCAGCACAACCCCTGCGGTTAATGGCTCTGAGTCAGCAAGATAACGCCGCCCGATTTCAAACAGCCGCACGCTTTCGGCCCCGCGATCAATATTGCGCCGTGCTGCCGAAAGCAGGCCTGGGAGGAGCGAGGGTCGCATCACCTTCATATCTTCGCTGATCGGATTGGCGAGGCTCCAATGGCCTCCCCCGAAAGCAGCAGCCTCTTTTTCGGGCAGGAATGACCAGTTGATCGCTTCGTTGAGACCGCGAGCGGCGGCGCTCCGGCGTACCTTGCGCTCAACCTTTTGGATCGGGGTTGCGGTTGGTTTGGCCACACCCTCCGCGCGCGGCAGCGGGGTTGAGGGGACATTATCAAGCCCAATCATACGGACAACTTCTTCGACCAGATCAGCCGACCCATCAATGTCACGACGCCATGACGGCACCATGACCTGCCACGCGGTATCAACAGAAAAGCCAAGCGATGTGAGGATTTGCTTCTGTTTATCGGGGCTGACATCAATTCCACCGAGCCGCAAACAATGCTCCGTATCATAAGCAATGGTGCGCGGCGCAACAGGCGGACTGCCCGCACGGACAATCGCGCTCGCGGTGCCGCCGCAGTGGTCAAGCACGAGCTTGGTCGCGATGGCCAGCCCTTCATCAAGAAACGCTGGATCAACCCCGCGCTCAAACCGTTGCCGCGCGTCGCTGGTCAGCGCGAGCCTTTGCCCCGTCCGTGCAATATGCTCAGGGGTAAAATAGGCGCATTCAATCAGCACGTCGGTTGTGGCTTCGGACACGCCCGAATGTTCGCCGCCCATAATGCCGCCGATATCGTGCACCATCACGTCATCGGCGATCACCGTCATGCCTGCACCCAATGTGTAGGTCTTGCCGTTGAGCGCGACGACTTGCTCACCGTCTTTTGCCTTGCGCGCAACGAGCGGCCCGGTGAGTTTGGCACGGTCATAGACATGGAGCGGCCGACCAAGGTCAATTGAAATGAAATTGGTGATATCGACCAGTACTGAAATCGGCTTTTGGCCAATCGCGCTCAGCTTGTCGCGCATCCACTCGGGCGATGTCCCGTTGGTCACGCCTGACACAGCTTGCGCGAAGAACGCAGGGCAACCCTCGGGATCATCGGTGCGCACCAACGGTGCGGGATCGGTGCCTGCAATTGGCGCAAGCGCTGTCATCCGGTACACCTCGGCAAGCGGCCTAAGTGTGCCTAGGCCCGCCGCCACCAGATCGCGCGCGATGCCGCGCACGCCCATACAGTCCTGCCGGTTTGGCGTAATCGCCACATCAATCACGGGATCATTAAGCCCAGCCCACTCGGCATAGACTTGGCCAATTGGCGCATCGCTGGCGAGTTCGATGATTCCATCATGATCATCGCCAAGCTCTAGCTCACGCGTCGAACACATCATGCCGTTCGATTCGACCCCGCGTATCGCTGCGACCTTCAAAACCATGCCGTTTGATGGCACAACTGCGCCCGGCGACCCGAACACACCGATCAGGCCAGCCCGCGCATTGGGTGCGCCGCATACGACTTGGAGCGGGCCGTCGCCTGCATCAACGACTAGCACTTGCAGCTTGTCTGCTTGCGGGTGGGGTGCAGCGCTTAACACCTTGGCAATCCGAAATGCCCCCAGTTTATCCGCAGGGTTATCCACAGATTCAACCTCAAGCCCGATCCGGGTCAGCGTTTCGGAAAGCGTGGTAATATCGGCGCCGGTATCAAGATGCTCATTGAGCCAGCTTAGCGAAAATTTCATGAGCCTACGCCTCCGCTCAAAGTGGGGACATCAAGTGCGCCAAACCCGTAATGCTTGAGCCAGCGCAAATCGCCGTCGAAAAACGCGCGTAAATCATCCATCCCGTATTTGAGCATCGCGAGGCGATCAACGCCGGTGCCAAAGGCAAAGCCCTGATAGATTTCGGGATCAAGCCCGCACGCGGCGATGACTTTGGGATGCACCATGCCCGACCCGAGCACCTCCATCCAGCCGTCGCTGCCGCCAATCACGCGCTTGCCGTTTACCAGCGTGTAGCCGACGTCAACTTCCGCACTTGGTTCAGTGAACGGGAAGTATGAGGGCCGCAGTCGCAGCACGACATCGTCACGCTCAAAAAATGCCTTGAGGAAAGTCTCAAGCGTCCATTTGAGATGGCCGAGATGAATGCCCTTATCGATCACCAACCCCTCAATCTGGTGAAACATTGGGGTATGCGTAGCGTCTGAGTCAGAGCGATAGACACGCCCCGGCGCGATAATCCGGATCGGCGGCGTTGCGCTCGTCATGGTGCGAATTTGGACAGGAGATGTGTGGGTTCGGAGCAGGAATTGCCGCCCGTCCATCTTATGATTGTCTCCAAAATAAAATGTATCGTGCATCGCGCGTGCCGGGTGCGTCTCGGGGATGTTGAGCGCAGTGAAATTATGCCAATCATCCTCAATCTCTGGCCCTTCGGCCACAGCAAAGCCCATATCGGCGAAAATCTCGGCAAGCTCGTCCATCACTTGGCTGACGGGATGGATTGACCCTTGTGGGAGAATTGGCGCAGGCAGCGTCATATCAAGCCGTTCGGTCGCTAGGCGGGCGTTGATGGCAGCGGCTTCAAGCGCAGCCTTTTTGGCGGCAATGGCCTCTGTCACGGCCTCACGAAGCCCGTTGATCAGCGGGCCTTGAACCTGCCGTTCTTCGGGCGACATGCCCCCAAGCGATTTGAGCAGCGCCGAAACGCTTCCCTGTTTGCCAAGCGCCGCGATGCGGACGGCTTCGAGTGTCTCCAAAGTCTCCACTGTGGCAATGTCAGTGAGGGTTTGTGATTTGAGCGTTGCAATGTCTGTCATGATGTTCGCCTGATAAGCAAAAGGGCGCGAACGGCAAGTGCCGCCCACGCCCTTTTGCGCTTTACGAAAGTGGAAGCTTATGCTGCCTGTGGCAGTGCCGCCTTCGCCTGCGCGATGATGGTGCTAAACATTGCGGCTTCATGCATCGCCATGTCGGCCAAAACCTTGCGGTCAAGTTCGACGCCAGCGAGCTTCAAGCCGTGCATGAATACGCCGTAGGTCAAGCCTTCGGCGCGGACAGCGGCATTGATGCGCTGGATCCACAGTGCGCGGAAATTGCGCTTGTTAACCTTGCGGTCGCGATATGCGTATTGGCCAGCCTTTTCGACTGCCTGACGCGCGATGCGAATCGTGTTCTTGCGGCGGCCATAAAAGCCCTTCGCCTGAACCAGAATCCGCTTATGTTTGGCTTTGGTGGTTACACCCCGTTTGACGCGTGCCATGGTTCATATCCTCCTATCGCAAGCCGTAAGGCGCCCAACGTTTTACCGTTGGTGTATCAGCATCGGAAAGCACCGTGGAACCACGGTTCTGGCGGATATACTTGCTATTATGGCTAATGAGACGGTGCCGCTTGCCAGCGACGCCGTGCTTCAATTTGCCAGTCGCGGTCATTGTGAAGCGCTTCTTCACACCGCTTTTGGTTTTCAGTTTGGGCATTTTGGTCTCCTTTGGAAGTCCGTTTCAGACGAACATGGCAGCCCTTTTAGCCAGCCCGTCTCTTTCGGAAGTGAGCG
>JAYTPB010000056.1:0-10510 GCA_043747445.1 Sphingomonadales bacterium | reverse complement strand
GATACTACGTATCACAGGGGAAGGTGCGCCTAGGGTGGTGGTGTCCACAATATGCTCAGTCCACAACCTGTTTGGAAAGCTCTATCTGTTTTTCATCGTGCCGTTTCACAAATGGGGCGTGCGCCGTCTTATTACCGATGCAGTCTCTTCCGGACGGCTATAGGCGACCAAGCCAAGCTTTGGCGCGCATTACCGCGACCAGCGCGCAAAAATCGCCGTCGGCAGGATCAACCCGCGTGTTTCCTCACGCACGCCCAACTCTCCGCACTCGACTGTTCCGCCGAGACCCCCAAAATGCTGGCGCACCAATTCGCCAATCGCAAGTGCCGACATCCGCACGGCGTAGACCGTCAGGAAGAGAAACGCCGAATCGCCATCAAGCAACTTGCGGCAATCGGCAATCAGCGGCGGCAGATGTTCCTCCAGCCGCCACACTTCGCCCTCTGGCCCGCGCCCGAATTTTGGCGGATCAAGAATGATCCCGTCATAGCGCTTTCCGCGCCGCACCTCACGTGCGGCAAATTTGGCGGCGTCATCAACAATCCAGCGGATCGGCGCATCTTGAAGGCCTGACAGCGCCGCATTTGTCCGCGCCTGATCGACTGATTTTTTTGAAGCATCGACATGGGTGACCGTGGCCCCTTTGGCCGCGAGTGCCAAACTACCGACGCCCGTATAGCCGAATAGATTGAGCGCGCTTGTTGGCTCTTGCCCGCGCATCCACTGCCATACTGGCGCCATATCGGGGAAATAGCCCAAATGGCGAAACGGGGTTGGCCGTGTGTTGAACGTCAGCCCCTCCCACTCGCTTGACCAGCCGTGCTGAGGCAGTTTGGTCTTATGGTGCCATTGGCCACCGCCATCCTCATCCGAACCGGGAATGAATTCACCGTCCCCGTCCCATGTTTCAAGCGCAGGTGCCCACAGCGCCTGCGGCTCGGGACGGATGAAGCGATAGTCACCGTAACGTTCAAATTTGCGGCCAGCGCCGCAATCGATCAGGCCGTAATCGGGCCACGGATCGCCGATGAGCGTAATTGGCGTCATGATGTGGTGCGGGTTCCCCGCTCGGCAACATAGGCCTTGATTGCGTCTGGCGTTGCGGGGAGGATATCAAACTGCTCCGCCCGGTCAAACAGCCCGCCAATCCGCGATGGCAGCGATGGGCGAATCCCGGTCGCGCGCTCAACTGCATCTGGGAATTTGGCAGGGTGCGCCGTGGCGAGCGTGATAACGGGTACATCCGTCGGCACGCCTGCGGTGCGCACCGCCGCTAGGCCGATTGCGCTGTGTGGATCGATCACATGCCCCGCCTTTTCCTGCGCCCAGCGCATCGCCATGGTCATCGCGTCGCCGTCAACGCGCGCACTGGTAAACAAGGGCTTGGCAGCGGCGATCATCTCCGCTGGGATCGTCATCGCGCGCTCGGCCTCAAACCCGCGCATCATCGCGGCAATCGCTGCGCCGTCACGGCCAGACAAGTCAAACAGCAGCCGCTCAAAATTTGAGCTGACCTGAATATCCATACTTGGCGTCGCGGTCGGCGTTACTCTGCCCGTGGAATAATCGCCGCTGGTCAGTGCGCGGTGGAGGATGTCATTGACGTTGGTGGCCACAATCAGCTTCGCGACTGGCAACCCCATCTTAGCCGCGACATAGCCCGCAAAAACATCGCCGAAATTCCCCGTCGGCACTGAAAACGCCACCGGACGCTCAGGCGCACCGAGACGGACTGCGGCGTAGAAATAATAGACAACCTGCGCCATCAATCGCGCCCAGTTGATCGAATTGACCGCTGAAAGATTATAGCTGCGCGAAAACTCTGGATCGTTGAACAATGTTTTGACGATGGCCTGCGCATCATCAAAACTGCCCCCAACTGCAATGTTATAAACATTGGGTGCGCGCACTGTCGTCATCTGGCGGCGCTGAACGTCGGAAACCCGCCCTTGCGGGTGGAGCATAAAAATGTCGATCTTGGCGCGGCCAGCTACGGCATCAATTGCAGCAGAGCCTGTATCGCCCGAAGTCGCGCCGATAATCGTCAGATGGGTATCGCGTGTGCTGAGGAATTTTTCGAACAACAACCCGAGCAGTTGGAGCGCGACATCCTTGAACGCCAGCGTTGGCCCGTGGAACAGTTCAAGCAGCCAGTGCTGCGCGTCAAGCTGGACAAGCGGCGTGACAGCCACGTGCGAAAAACGCCCGTAGGCTTGGTTGCACAGCGCGCGCAGTTCGTCCTCACTCAGCGACCCCGCAACAAAGGGTCGCATCACAGCAACAGCGGTTTCAGCATAGGATTTGCCGCGTAGATAAGCGATCTCTGCGGCGCTAAACTGTGGCCAGACTTGCGGCAGATAAAGCCCGCCGTCCGACGCCAGCCCAGCGAGCGTGACATCTTCAAAATCAAGCGTCGGTGCGCGTCCCCTGCTACTAATATATTCCATCACGCTGCGCGATTAGCGATTACGTCGCCACAGCGCCAGCCCATAGATAGCAAGCGCGATCACTGCAAACAGGAACCACTGCACCGCATAGGCAAGATGATTGTTGGGGATGCCTTCAAGTGACGGCGTCGCGCTTGGTTGAAGCCCGCCATTAGCGGTTGTCGCGACGAGCAACAACTGCTGCTGCGCTTTATCCGCCACACTGCGTTCGATGACGCTACGTTGATCAGGCACTGGCCCGATGACACCGTCAACCGCGCCGCCCTTCCATTTAGATCTAGCCTCAAAACTGGCCGACCAGCCAATATCGACCGTGAAGCCAGGCCCTTCAGCACCCGTTCGGCAGCTCACCAAATGCCGCCAGCCACGTTCACCTTTCAGATTATAGCCCGCCGCAATCGTCTCGCTCACCGGCTCCAGGCAAAATGCGCTGGCACGGCGGAACAGCAATTCATCCCCCATTGGAATTACCGGAAACGCCATTGACGGGCGAGATTGATTCGCCGCAAATTGGGCGATCAGGGCTTCTTTCTGCCCTCGCCTATCAAGCTGCCAGACGCCAAGCGCAATCATCGCTGCAACAGCTAAACCGACAATCACCGTGGCGATAAGAGGTAACCGTTTCATTCGACGAGACGTCCCTCGCGCGCACGGTTGCGATATTCTAGCACGAGCAAAGCGCCTTTAGCGATCCTCAGCAGGCCGACGACCAGAGCTGCTGTGACTGGTATCCAGAGCAAAATATGTACCCAGAACGGTGGGCCGAACTTTAGCTCAACCGTGATCGCCGCAATCGTGACAATTGCGCCAACAATCATGATCAGGAACGCCGCCGGGCCGTCGCCGACATTGAACTGAGTATAATCAAGCGCGCAATTGCGACAGGCGGGTGCGAAGCTGATGACTCCTGTAAATAGACCCGGCGCAGAGCATCGCGGACACAGACCCCTGAGCGCTGCCTGCGCGGTATCAGGGGCCAGATATGTCATTATCCGTGAATTGGCGCGCCCCAGCTACCCCAGACATAAATGACGACGAAGAGGAACAACCAGACGACGTCGACAAAATGCCAATACCATGCCGCCGCCTCAAAACCGAAATGCTGGCGCGGGGTAAAATGCCCTTTGTACGTGCGCACCAGACATACGATCAGGAAGATCGTGCCGATGAGTACGTGGAAGCCGTGGAAGCCCGTCGCCATATAAAAGCTGGCGCTATAATTCAGCCCTTTGAAGCCAAACGGTGCGTGCGCATATTCATAAGCCTGGATCGCTGTGAATATTGAGCCGAGAATGATCGTTGCCCATAGGCCCTTTTTCAGCCCCTCACGGTCACCATTGATCAGCGCATGGTGCGCCCATGTCACGGTCGTCCCCGAGCACAGCAAAATCAGTGTATTTAGCAGCGGGAAAGCGAACGGATCAATGACTTCAAGTCCCTTTGGCGGCCACTGCGCCAAAGTATCCGTAAGGATCTCGACCTGTCCCTCAACCACGGCAAGCGGCACGGGGAAAAGCGAAAAATCAAACCACGCCCAGAACCAGCCAACGAAAAACATCACTTCGGAGGCAATAAACAGGATCATCCCGTAACGCAGATGAAGCGAGACGACCGGCGTATGATCGCCTGCATGAGCCTCACGCACGACATCGCGCCACCAGAAATACGCGGTTGCCAAAACCGCAGCCACACCCGCATAGAAAATCGCACCGCCGCCGGGCTGTTCGTGCATCCACATAATGCCGCCCGCCGCCATTGCGAGGGCTGCAAAAGCACCAAGGATTGGCCAAGGGCTTGGCGGAAGGATATGATAATCGTGGGTTTTGGCACCGGCCATGGTTGTCGCTTCCTTCTGATATCGTCCGTACTTTACCGATCAATTAGCTCGGCTTGTCGGCTTCGTCCACTGTATGAAATGTATAGCTTAGCGTAATTTCCTGCACGCTGTTGACATCTGCGTCGGTGATGATCCCCGGATCAACATAATAAATCACTGGCATCCGCACTTCCTGCCCCGGAAGCAGCGTTTGCTCAACGAAGCAAAAGCATTGGATTTTGTTAAAATATCTGCCCGCCTGTGTTGGCGTGACGTTGTAGGATGCGCGGCCTGTGATCGGTTTATCCGAAAGGTTTTTCGCATTGAAAAAGGCAATTTTACGTTCACCGATCGTTACTTTTTCGACCGTGCGTTCGGGCGCGAACGTCCACGGCAAGTCATTGGCGTGGTTGGCATCAAAGCGGATTGACATGGTTTTGCCCGCAACCCCCTGCCCCGGCGCGATATCACCGTCAACGCGCTGGATCGTGCCGCCAAATCCGGTAGCTTCGCAAAAAAGCTTGTATAGCGGGACGGCTGCATAGCCGACACCGATCATCGAACCCGCCATCGTAAACGCCAATATGCCGGTGCGTGAAATCGACGCTGCGCCGCTCATGATGCTGCAATGCCAATTTTAACAAGGCTGATCGCAAAAATCAGCACAACGAAACTGATAAGCAATATCCCTGTCACGCGTGAACGCGAACGTTGCTTTGTGCGGAGTTCTTCATCGGTCATGCGAGCAGGAACCGATCAACCGCGAGCGCACCAAACAGCACGTAAAGATAGACAATCGAATAAGCGAACAAACGTTTCTCAGCCTTCATCGTATCACCCTCGCCAGTTTTGCGAAAACCGACCAGCGTTGCAAGCGCAAGAAACAGCGCCGACCCACCAGTCGCAACAATCCCGTAAATATTCCCCGTCAGCCCAAGCGGCCAAGGCGCTATGGCGACCGCCGCCATCGGCAAAGTATAAAGGAATATCTGGTGACGCGTCGTCCGTTCACCCGCGACCACTGGAAGCATTGGAACACCAGCGGCGGCGTAGTCAGCCTTCATAAACAATGCGAGCGCCCAAAAATGCGGCGGTGTCCAAAGGAAGATTAGCGCGAAGAGCAGTACTGGCAGGGTCGAGATATCGCCCGTTACAGCAACCCAGCCGATCAGTGGCGGGAAAGCACCAGCAGCACCGCCAATCACGATGTTCTGCGGCGTCCGTCGTTTGAGCCAAACCGTATAAATGAGGACATAAAAGAGAATCGAAACCGCAAGGATGCTTGCTGCAAACCAATTGGTCGCAAAACCCATCAGCAACACCGAAAACACACCGACGCCGACGCCGAAATGGAGCGCGCTATCACGTTCCATCCGACCAGCGGGAAGCGGGCGCTTTGCTGTGCGCTTCATGATTGCGTCAATATCTGACTCATACCATTGATTGAGCGCGCCAGCTGCCCCGGCCGCAAGTGCTATGCACAAGACAGCGGTAAATCCCAGCACTGGGTGGATGCTGCCCGGAGCGGCGATCAAACCACACAGCCCGGTGTAGACGACAAGCTGCACCACCCCCGGCTTCATCAGCGCGAGAAAATCTCGCCAGTCCGCAGAGACTGCGGCTGGAGCCAATTCAGGTGCGGCACTTGCCATCAGGTGATCTTCGGCAATGTCTCAAACTGGTGATGCGGCGGCGGGCTTGAAAGTGTCCACTCAAGCGTCGTTGCACCTTCACCCCACGGATTGGCTTCGGCTTTCTTACCAGCAAGCATCGACCATGCGAGGTTTACGAAGAAGATCACCATGCCCGCTGCCATCACGGCATAACCGTATGACGACACTTGGTTCCAATACGTAAACGCCTCTGGATAATCGGGTACGCGGCGCGGCATCCCCTGAAGCCCGAGGAAATGCTGCGGGAAGAAGATGATGTTTACGCCGATGAAGAACACCCAGAAATGGAGCTGACCGAGCACTTCATTATATTCCTTGCCGGTCATTTTTGAGAACCAGTAATAGAAGCCAGCAAACAGCCCAAACACCGCACCAAGCGAGAGCACATAGTGGAAGTGGGCGACCACATAATATGTGTCGTGCATATAGTTATCGATGCCGCCGTTAGCGAGCAGCACGCCGGTGACGCCGCCGACTGTGAACATGAAGATGAACCCAAGCGACCACAGCATCGGGGTTTTGAAGCTGATTGAGCCACCCCACATTGTTGCGATCCATGAGAAAATCTTGATGCCCGTCGGCACCGCAATCACCATCGTTGCTGCGGTGAAGTACATCTTCACATTCACTGACATGCCGCTCGTGAACATGTGGTGGGCCCAGACTATGAAGCCGACCACGCCAATCGCAACCATCGCATAGGCCATCCCAAGATAGCCAAAGATTGGCTTTTTCGAGAAGGTTGAGATGATCTGGCTGACCATGCCGAAGCCCGGCAGGATCATGATGTAAACCTCAGGATGGCCAAAGAACCAGAACAGATGCTGATAAAGCACTGGGTCACCACCGCCTGACGCGTCAAAAAAAGCCGTGCCGAAATTCCGGTCAGTTAAAAGCATCGTGATCGCCGCCGCGAGCACGGGGAGCGCGAGCAGAAGCAGAAATGCGGTGACAAGGATCGACCATACAAACAGTGGCATCTTGTGCAGCGTCATCCCTGGTGCGCGCATGTTGAAGATCGTCGTAATGAAATTGACCGCGCCGAGAATCGATGAAGCACCCGCCAAGTGCAGCGAGAGGATCGCCATATCGACTGCCGGCCCTGGAGAACCGCTCGTTGAAAGCGGCGCATAAACCGTCCATCCGGTAGCCGCCCCCGGCCCCGTGCCACCCGAAACGAACAGCGAGCCAAGCAGTAGCATAAACGAAGGCACGAGCAGCCAGAAACTGATATTATTCATGCGCGGGAAGGCCATATCAGGCGCACCGATCATGATTGGCACGAACCAGTTGCCAAATCCGCCGATCATCGCGGGCATCACCATGAAAAACACCATGATCAGGCCGTGTGCCGTGATCAGCACATTCCACATGTGGAGGGCGTTGCCGTCAACGCCCACAAGCGATTCAAGAAATTGAAGGCCTGGCGCTGCAAGCTCTGCGCGCATTATGCCCGAAATCGCGCCACCAATGATCCCTGCGATAATAGCGAAGATCAGATAGAGTGTGCCGATATCTTTATGGTTGGTTGACATGAGCCAACGACCGACAAAGCCGGGTTTGTGATCAGCATCATGAGACCCGTGTGCGTGTACTGCTTCAAAAGCATGTGCGGTGGCGGTGGCTTCACTCATTATCTGACCCTCAGTTCTTTAGCGCGGCAGGTGTTGCTGCGGCGGCATTATCTGGTGTGGCTTGGGCTGGCGTGGCCGATGTTACAGCGGCGGGCGTTGCAGCAGCGGGCGCCGCTTCTGCGGCAGCATCGCCGGGCATCTTGCCACCCTTTGCTCTTACCCATTCCGCAAAATCTTCTTTTGAAACCACTTCGACACCGATGGGCATGTAGCCATGCTTATCACCGCAAAGCTCCGAGCATTGCCCGTAATACACGCCCGTTTTGGTGACCGTGAAGCTGGTTTCGTTGGTACGGCCGGGAACCGCATCCATTTTAATCCAAAACGCAGGAAGCGCCCAAGCATGGATCACGTCATTGGCGGTTGTAAGCAATTTGATCGGCGTATTCACCGGCAGAACGACGCGGTTATCCACTGCAAGCTGCACTGGCTCTTTACGCTTCCGTGCTTCCTCTGGAGCAAGCATATTTGCGGTCAACTCGACGCCAAGATCGGGATATTCATACGACCAATACCACTGGTTGCCGATTGCTTTGAGCGTGATCGCATTCGCGGGCGCTGGCGTATATTGGCTGGCAAGCAGCTTGATCGAGGGTATCGCGATCCCGACGAGAATGAGCACCGGAACAAGCGTCCAAACAACTTCAATAAACGTGTTGTGCGTTGTTTTTGAGGCGACCGGGTTAACTTTGCGACGGAACCGGGCAACCACCCAGAACATCAAGCCAAGCACAAAGAGCGAAATGCCAACCATCATCGGCATCAGCAGATAATCATGCATCCACAGCCCATATTGACCGTCCTCAGTCACTTGCGGCTGGATGGTGTAGCCGCCGGGAACTGGCTGACCAATTCCATCAACTGGGGCCGATGTACCAATCGTTGTTGTGGGTGCAGCAGCAACTGGCGCTGCCTCGGTCGCTTTTGCTGCAACGGGCGGCGCAATCGGCGCAACAACAGGGGCTTGTGTGGCAACTGGCGTCTGCGCAACACTGGTTTGTGCTGCGAACAAAACACCCAACGCGGCAACAGCGGACATCAACGTCTTCATATTTGGTTCCATACCCTTACAGAACAGGAAATCGAGGGATTTATCCCCTTAACGACCTCTGCCCCCATGAACTTAGCGCGGCCTATACGCCGCCGCTTCGTCAGGCTCAAGCACAACGAGCGACTTTTTTAGACCGCTTGTTCGATTGCGCCTACCCTTATATGCGGGAAACGCAAATACGGGTTTTTTGGATAAGATTGTGGACGAAACATCGGTACTCAATGAATTTAGGGCGGCTGGCGCACTGCTTGAGGGGCACTTCATCCTCTCATCGGGCCTGCACAGCGCACGTTATCTCCAATGCGCGCGCGTTCTCGCTAATCCTGCCCGCGCGGCACGACTCGCGCAGGCCGTAGCAGCTAAAATACCCACAGCGTTGCGATCTGCGATTGAAATTGTCGTATCACCTGCAATGGGCGGCATTATTGCAGGCCATGAAATGGGCCGCGCGCTTGGAATTGATGCGCTGTTTCTTGAACGTCCTGACGGGGTTTTCGGCCTGCGGCGCGGATTTTCGCTCATACCGGGGCAAAAAGTGCTAATGATGGAAGATGTCGTCACCACCGGACTGTCATCACGCGAAGCCATCAAAGCAATTGAGGCCGAAGGCGGCGTAGTTATCGCTGCGGCGGCGCTGGTCGACCGGTCAAACGGTTCGGTCGATCTTGGGGTTCCCTTTTTTCCGCTGATCGGGCTTGATATCCCGACTTATGAAGCCGACGCCCTTCCCCCCGAACTTGCGAGCATTCCCGCTGTGAAACCGGGGAGTCGCGTGAAATGACCCGCCCCTTACGCCTCGGCGTCAATATTGATCATGTCGCCACGATCCGCAATGCGCGCGGCGGGGCGCACCCTGATCCCATGCGCGCGGTGGCAGTCGTGGAGGCAGCGGGCGGCGACGGCATTACCGTCCACCTGCGCGAGGATCGCCGCCATATCCATGATAGCGATCTGAGCGCGCTAATGGCCGCTGTCACTCTGCCAGTAAATCTGGAAATGGCCGCGACTGAAGAAATGGTCGAGATTGCGCTGCGCCATAAACCCCACGCTGCGTGCATCGTCCCCGAACGGCGCGAGGAACGCACGACCGAGGGCGGGCTTGATGCCGCTGGCCAGCATAATCACCTTGCCCCGCTGATCACACGGCTGAGTGATGCCGGAATCCGCGTCAGCCTTTTTATTGAGCCTTCGTCGCGCCAGATTGAGGCGGCGATGCGGCTGCGCGCGCCGGTGGTTGAGCTCCACACCGGCCGCTATGCGCACAGCACGGGCGAAGCGCGCACCGCTGAACTTGCGCGGATCGCCGAAGCCGCCGCACTGTGCGCGAAAAACGGAATTGAGCCGCACGCTGGGCACGGTTTGACCTTTGACAATGTCCAGCCAATCGCCGCCATCCCCCAACTAGCCGAATTGAACATCGGCCATTTCCTTGTTGGTGAGGCGATCTTCATTGGGCTTGATGCCAGCATCCGCCGGATGCGCGCGCTGATGGATGAAGCGCGGTGATAATTGGGCTTGGTTCTGACCTATGCAATATTGAGCGTATCCAAAACTCACTTGATCGCTTTGGCGCGCGTTTCAAAGCCCGCGTCTTCACTGACGCCGAAAATGCCAAGGCCGAAAAGCGCCCATTCACTACCGCTGGAACCTATGCCAAGCGCTTTGCAGCTAAAGAGGCGTTTTCAAAAGCCGTCGGTACTGGCTTTAAGCGCGGGGTGTTTATGAAAGACATCGGCGTGGTTAACGCGCCTTCTGGTGCGCCAACACTTGCGCTCACGGGCGGCGCAAAGGCGCGGCTTGAGGCAATAACCCCGGCTGGCCATCATGCGCATATTCATCTAACGCTCACTGATGATCATCCATGGGCGCAGGCATTCGTGATTATCGAA
>JAYTPB010000055.1:0-25355 GCA_043747445.1 Sphingomonadales bacterium | reverse complement strand
TCATCATTTGTTGCGCGGCAGAATTGGCTGAACATATCCTGCGCGTCGCCTGCACGGCGCTTGGGGACTTCCTTGCCGAAATATTCGAGCAGGAAGTTCCGCCCAGCCACGCCGCGCCCCATTGCGGTGCCGGGCAGCGGAACGCGGATGACACCAATTGAGGCCTGAACCATATCAACAAACGCTTTGTTGATCTTATCTGCCTCTGGCCCCCACGGAATCCCGAGGAAAGAAACGGCGGCAAGGTCAAGCGTGAGTTGCTTGATTGCAGGGTAAAACTGGATCGGCTTGCCCGCCCATTCGGCTACCCGGCGCGATACGCCTTGATTGAGCGAGTCCGCATAAAGCTTCATCGGCTCTGGCTTGAACGCGACCGACAAAGTCTTGCGGTGGACACGGTGCTTATCGAAATCCATCAGCATCAGCCCGCCGGGGAACAGCAGGTTGAGCACTGGCCCCCAGCCTTGTTCTGACGAAAACAGCTTGTCACGATCAAACATGACAAGCTCATTCGCATCTGGGCCGAGCAGCGCAACGAACCGCCCACCAAAGCTATTGGCGCGGTAAACCGGCCCGTGGAGCGCATACATTTTCTGGGTGAAGGCGTGGGGGTCTTTAAGTTGTTCAAGCGTGGTGCCGATTACCGGCCAGCCATCCTTGCCCGGAATATGATTGATATCGCGCTGTCCCGCTTGCGGGTGGAGCCAATGCGGATTGGCTTCATAACTTGTCGCAAGCGGGGTAGAGGTGGCCATTATGATAAGCTCCGAAAACGAGTTGTGCTGACACTAATGTCAATAATCTAGGCTGTATAGATTATCAAGAAGTTAGCAGCCCTTAAAGCTGTGCAAGCATATAATCTGCGGCACTGACGCGGTATTCGCCTGGCCCTTCGACGAACAAATGCTCAACCACGCCGTCGTTAACAATCATCGCGAAACGCTGTCCGCGTCCGCCCATGCCGAATTTGCTGCCATCCATTTCAAGCCCGATGGCTTTGACAAAATCGCCGTTGCCGTCGGCGAGCATTGTAACCTTGCCTTCAACGCCATTTGCCTTACCCCATGCACCCATGACGAAGGCATCGTTGACAGCGGTGCAAGCAATTTCATCAACGCCTTTGGCCTTCAAGGCGTCGCTATGTTCTACAAAACCGGGCAGATGCTTGGCCGAACAAGTGGGTGTGAAAGCACCCGGCACAGAAAACAGAGCAATACGCCTACCAGCAAAATATTCGGCTGAAGCCACTGGGCGTGGCCCCTCAGCAGTCATTTCAGTAAAAGTGGCAGCGGGCAGGGTATCGCCAACGGAAATTGTCATAAATCGTCCTTTTTCTTGAAGATTCTCGGTGGGTGAATGATACCGCTCATGTCGGGGCTTGGCTGAATGATTGCAAGGGTAGAAGCGGCGGACACTCTCGATTATAGTTATGGCAATGGATGAACCGCGATTCTTTTCGGGTAAACTTCTGCTGGCGATGCCGGGCATCGGTGATCCGCGATTTGAGCGTTCCGTCATTGCGATTTGTTCGCATGATGAACAGGGCGCGCTCGGGATTGGGATTGGCCATATTGTCCCGCAAATTGGGTTGCATAGCCTCCTTAAACAATTTGATGTGGCAACCGATCATATGTCCGATGCGCCCGTTTATCACGGAGGCCCGGTTGAACCGCAGCGCGGCTTTGTGCTCCATTCGCTTGATTGGGGCGGGCAGGGGACGGTCGATGTTGCAGGCAGGTGGGGGATGACGGGCACAATTGATGTGCTGCGCGTGATCGGGACACCGCAAGGGCCACGCCGCTGGCTCGTGTCGCTTGGCTATGCGGGTTGGGGTGCGGGGCAGCTTGACGCTGAGATGCAGCGCCACGGCTGGCATATGGCAGACGGCGATGATCTTTTGCTCTTTGATACTCCGGTTGAGCAGAAATGGCCGCTTGCTTTCGCGCGCCAAGGGATTGATTCGCGCCTGCTGGCGAATGAAAGCGGCCATGCCTGATTTTTGCGGTGGCGGTTTTCTAAGGCAAAATAGCGTTAATTTCGCGTCCACCCTATCCACTTACCATTCGCAGACACAGGCCCGCTAAACCAATATGACATTGTGAAGCGAAAAGGCTTTGGGCATGACGAAGATGATTGGGAAACTTATTGCAACGGCTGCGCTGGCAGCGCTGACCGTCACATCGGCGAATGCCGCGTGCTGGAGCCCTGCTTCAGTTTCGGCGGCCAAGGTGCGCGATTTTGAAGCGATGCTGCGTTCGGCTGCGCTACGCTGTAATAAAGAAACGCCCGAGATTAAGGCGGCTTACACCAGCTTCGTCACACTCAGCCGCCCTGCCTTTGGCGAGGCCAATAAAGTAGTGCGCGCACACTTCGCCGCCGACAATGGCCTCGTTGGATCGTTCAGTGCGTACAACACGTTTCTGGCATCAATCACCACCAGCTATGGCCCCGGCGTGTCCGGACTTGGCTGCACTGATTTTGCTGCCTTCGTGAATGCGGCCAATGCTGAGGGCGGCTCATTTGCTGTCATGGCGCGCCTTGCTGATGAAGCAGGGGCATCGCCAACGCTCGTTGGTCAGCGCTGTTCAAACCGGATTGCGGCCCCGCGCGCAGTTGCGATGCAGCAGGTTGCGGTCAACAAATAACGTCATTGCCGAATTTCCGCACATAAAAGGCCGGGGCATATTTTGCTCCGGCCTTTTTGCGTGGGGAGCGCAGAATAATCATTTGGTTTACGGGCGAGAAACCAGAAAAATTCACCTTTATCTCAATAACTTATGTGACCTTCATCACAGGGACAAGAGGTGAAGGGAATGGCTATGGGGAATGGATTTAAGCGTATCATTACGGCGCTCACATTGGGTGCGCTTTCGGTAACTTCAGCGCAGGCTGCATGTTGGAGCGATGCCGCCGTGTCAGCGGCGAAAATTCGCGATCTTGAAACGATGCTGATGGTGAGTGCGCTTCGGTGCCGCGCCGCTGATAATGCAATGCTTCATCAATATAATGGCTTCGTCACGCGCAGTCGGCCAGCACTCGCGGCAGTTAATCAGACACTGCGCACACAATTTGCGGGTGAGGGCGGCCTTAACGCCTATGATCGCTTTGTTACTGCAATTGCCAATCGTTACGGCGCGGGTGTTGAAGGGCTTGGTTGCGATGATATGACCTCAATCCTGTCGGCGGCTGAGGCAGAGGATGGTTCGCTTGAGGGTTTGGCGCGGCTCGCCGCAGCAGCGGGAGTTGAGCCACGGTTAAACGGCGAACGTTGTACCAAGACGATTACAGCTGCGCGGTAACATATAAAGAAATCTTTATATTTGCATTTGAACGAATCGACGGCTAGGGGGCTGGCAAATTCCAACCCCTTTCCCGGAGACCCGAAGTGGCATTCACTGACTATGTAATTGCAGATATTGGCTTGGCTGATTTTGGCCGCAAAGAAATCAACATCGCTGAAACCGAAATGCCCGGCCTGATGGCGCTGCGCCGCGAATTTGGCGCGTCAAAGCCTTTGAAGGGCGCACGCATCGTTGGATCGCTCCACATGACGATCCAGACGGCGGTTCTGATTGAAACACTGACAGCGCTTGGTGCCGACGTCCGCTGGGCAACTTGCAATATCTTCTCAACGCAGGATCACGCGGCGGCTGCAATCGCTGCGAAGGACATTCCTGTATTCGCGATCAAGGGCGAAAGCCTCGCCGATTACTGGGACTATGTTGGCGATATTTTCACTTGGGGTGAAGATACCACTGCCAACATCATTCTTGATGATGGTGGCGATGCCACGATGTTTGCGCTGTGGGGCGCAAAACTTGAGCGCGGCGAAAGCTTTGCCGAACCTGAAAATGACGAGGAAGTTGAATTTCAGCGCGCGCTCAAGGCATTCATTGCGAAAAAGCCCGGTTATCTGACCGCAACCGTCAAGGCGCTTAAGGGCGTTTCGGAAGAAACCACAACGGGCGTCCACCGCCTCTACGAAATCGCCAAGAAAGGCGAACTGCCTTTCCCCGCGATCAACGTTAATGACTCAGTCACCAAGTCAAAGTTCGATAATCTTTACGGCTGCAAGGAATCGCTGGTTGACGCAATTCGCCGCGCGACTGACGTGATGCTCGCAGGTAAGGTTGCTGTCGTCGCTGGTTTCGGCGATGTCGGCAAAGGTTCGGCGCAGTCGCTCCGCAATGGTGGAGCCCGCGTTATGGTCACTGAAATCGATCCTATTTGCGCGCTTCAAGCCGCGATGGAAGGCTTTGAAGTCGTGACGATGGAAGAGGCCGTCAAGCGCGCTGATATTTTCTGCACCGCGACGGGCAATGCCGACGTTATCACGGCTGAGCATATGGCGGCGATGAAGCCAATGAGCATCGTCTGCAACATCGGCCACTTTGACAGCGAAATCCAAATCGCCGCGCTCAGCAACTATAAGTGGACTGAAGTGAAGCCCGGCACTGACCTCGTTGAATTTCCTGACGGCAAGCAAATCATCGTCCTTGCCAAGGGGCGTTTGGTCAACCTAGGCTGCGCAACGGGCCACCCATCATTCGTGATGTCAGCCTCGTTCACCAACCAAGTGCTTGCGCAAATTGAGCTTTGGACGAAGGGCGAAAATTATCAGAATCAAGTCTATGTCTTGCCTAAGCATCTCGATGAAAAGGTCGCGATGCTTCACCTTGAAAAGCTTGGCGTCCAACTCAGCACATTGACGCAGAAGCAGTCGGCCTATCTTGGCATCGCGGCAGAAGGCCCGTTCAAGCCAGATCATTATCGCTACTAAACATTGCTGAGGTATAAGGCGAGTGGACGGTTTCCATTCGCCTTAACTCGGCTTAAGGGCAGGGGGATGACTGTTCCCGCCCGCCAATGCTGACCCTAACCAACTCTGTAGCGGTGCTGATCGGCGTGTTTTTGGCGCTGTGGCTAGCTCTCGCTGTCTGGGCCGTGTGGAGTGGCTTGACGCTGCGCAAGCAAGCGGCATTTTCCACTAATCAGGCTGACCGATTGGCAGCATTGCTTGAGTCTGCGCCAGCTCTCCCACTGATGGTCAAAAATGACGGGCGGATAGAAGCGCCTGAGCGACTGGCCGATTGGCTTGGACTAGCCAAGATTCCCAATTTTCTCTCGGATTTGTCGGGCCATGAAACCGGCCTTTCGGATGAGGATGCCACAGCGCTTGTGCGCGATACTGCCGCTGTTCAAAAAACCGGACGCAGTTTCACCCGTGCATTGCGGGCGCAGGGATCATCGCGAACGCTCTTGGTGCGCGGCAGCCCTGCAGCAACGCGGCTTGCGGCGAGTGGTGCGGTGATCCTCTGGTGGTTTGACGCAACCGAAAGCCAGGCCGAAATCGGCCGTTTGGGTGAAGAGGTGGCTCGGCTCGGGCTTGCCTTCAATCGGCTTTCGGCACTGATTGAAGCCTCACCCGTGCCAATGTGGTATCGCGGCGCTGACATGAAACTGGCGCTTGTTAACAGTGCCTATGTCCGCGCGGTAGAGGGCGTAAATGCCGATGATGTAATCGCGCGCGGCATTGAACTTGTTGACGCGGGTAATGCGCAAAACCCGCTCGCCGCCGCAATGAAAGCGTCAGAAAAACAGCAAGTCGAAAGCAATATCGCGCCCGTCACAATCGCCGGAGATCGGCGGGCGATGCGCATCGTTGATGTGCCGCTGGGTAAAGCAGGCGTGGCTGGCTATGCGATTGATGTCGAAGATGTTGAGCGCGCGGGTGCTGCGTTTCGCCGTTTCGCAGCAACCCAGCGCGATACGCTTGACCGACTTTCAGCAGGCGTCGCGCAGTTTGGGCCAGACCGTTCGCTGATTTTCTGCAACCAACCGTTTGAGCGGCAATTTGCCTTGAAGCCCGAATGGGTTGCCGAGCGGCCCGATTTTGACCGGCTGCTTGACCGAATGCGTGAGGCGGGGCGTGTGCCCGAAACGCGCGACTTTCCGGGGTGGAAGGCTGAGCGGCGCGAGTGGTTTACAGCACCTGACGGGGCGATTGAGGAAAACTGGATCATCAGCGGCGGTCAGCATCTCCGGCTCGTCGCGCAGCCGCTTCCCGATGGTGGGTTGCTGCTGATCTTTGAGGATCGTACTGAACAAGCCCAGCTTGCAAGCGCACGCGATACGCTGCTGCGTGTTCGCACCGCGACCTTCGACACTTTGTTTGAAGCGATTGGCGTGTTTGAAGCTGATGGGCGGCTGCATTTGTGGAACAATAAGTTCCGCGACATTTGGGGCTTTGAAGAGGCGTTCTTTGCGGGTCATCCGCATGTTGATGCGCTTGCAGAAGCGGCAGCGGCGAAGCTTACCACATCAAGTCGCGCTGCAGTGATCCGTGAGGCGGTGCGCTCAGCCACGATTGAGCGGACACAGAAAATCGGGCGGCTGGCGATGAAGGATGGGCGCCATTTTGAATTTGCCGCCGTTCCGCTGCCCGATGGCAATGCGCTGCTCGCGCTGCTTGATATTACTGACAGCCGCAAGGTTGAGCGCATTTTGCGTGACCGTGCCGATGCGTTGGAGGAGTCGGACAAAGTCAAAACCGCGTTCGTCGCCAATATGTCCTATGAACTGCGGACGCCGCTTACCTCAATCAGCGGATTTGCCGAAATGCTTGATCAGGGTTTTGGCGGGGCGCTTGAACCTGCCGCGAAAGATTATGTCGCGGCAATTCTTGAATCGACTGGCCGTCTTTCGGGGCTGGTTGACCGTGTGCTTGACCTAACCCAGAGTGACGCGGGCAGTCTGCCGATGGAGCGCAAGCCGATTGAACTTGCGGTGTTGCTGCTTGACGCTGCGCGCGATCACAAGCCTGCTGCGTCGGCAAAAGGCCTTGATTTCGCGATTGAAATTGATCCCGGCGTCGGGGCAACGCGCGGCGACGTAAAACGCTTGCGGCAGGCGGTCGACCATTTGCTTGATAACGCCATTGCCTTCACGCCTGCGGGCGGACGCATCCTTTTCCACGCTTCTGGTGATGTAAAGACCGCACAGATTGTCGTTTCGGATAATGGCCCCGGCATGGACGTGGCCGCGCAAGCCGCAGCACTTGACCGTTTCAGCCGAGTTACTGAGGCCCGCAACGGGGAGTCAGCACTCGGCCTCGGTCTGCCGCTCGCCAAACAATTTGTTGAAGCACACGGCGGTACATTGACGCTGATGTCCGAACCCGGCGAAGGGACGGCGATTTCGGTGGTGTTGCCCCGGTGATTAAGGCGTGATCCTTGCTGATGCTGCCGCGACTGATGCCGCCGGACGCGCGCTCGCGCCGTATCTCCGGGCGGGCGATGTCATTGCGCTGTCGGGCGATCTAGGTGCAGGGAAGACGAGTTTTGCGCGCGGAATACTCGCCGGGCTTGGGTTGCTCGAAGAGGCACCAAGTCCTAGTTTCGCACTCGTTATCCCTTATGCGCCGCCTGATGTCACATTGCCCGTGTGGCATGTTGATCTTTACCGCCTTGATGATCCGGAAGAGGTTGAACAACTCGGCCTTGATGACGCCCTAATCGATAGCGCGCTAATCATCGAGTGGCCCGAACGGATGCGCGCGAGATTGTGGCCCAAGGCGCTCCGGCTGCATTTTGAAGTGATTGAGGGCGGCAGGCGCTTGACAGTTGCTGCGCCGCCGTCTTGGGAGACGCGATGTCCGTTTCAATGATTCCGCCCGCCGCTGCACCTGCCTTCCTTGTTGATGCTGGCTGGGGTGGCGGTGAGATACGCCCACTTGCTGGCGACGCTTCATTCCGCCGCTATTTCCGCGTTCATAAGGGCGATCAGCGCGCTGTCCTCATGGATGCGCCGCCGCCGCATGAAGACCCACGCCCTTTTATTGCGGTTGCTGAATATCTGAGCGGTATCGGCCTCAGCGCCCCACGCATCCTCCACCGCGATTTGGAGCAGGGCTTGCTCCTCATTGAAGATTTCGGTGACGCGCAGATGCGGATTACAGTAGATAATGATATTTCTGCCGAAACGGCGACCTACGAGGGCGTTGTTGATGTCCTGATTAAGCTTCATCAGCATATCCCGCCGCCGTCGCTAGCGCAGCAAAGTGTTGCCCTGTTTCTTGATGAGGTCGGGCTGTTTACTGAGTGGTATTGCCCGACGGTTGGATTGTCAGTTGATGAGGCAGGCTACCGCGCGGCGTGGGAGGCTGTGCTGACCCCCGTGATGGCGGCGCTTGAAGAGCCAGTCACCGTGCTGCGCGATTATCATGCCGAAAATATCATGTTGATTGACGGAGGCGAAGACATCGCGCGCTACGGTCTGCTTGATTTTCAGGACGCGCTTGCAGGCCACCCGGCCTATGATCTGGTCTCAATGCTTGAAGACGCACGGCGTGATGTGACCCCATCAGTCGAGCGGGCAATGCTTGATCATTATATGGCGATGACGGGTGCTGGCCCTGAATTTGAAACCGCCTACTGGGTACTCGGTGCGCAGCGGAACACCCGGATATTGGGGGTATTTTCAAGGCTTTGGAAGCGTGATCGTAAGCCGCGCTATCGAGCATTCCAGCCGCGCATGTGGGGCTTGCTGGAACGCGACCTTGAGCGTGCTGCACTCGCCCCACTCAAAAACTGGTTCGATGAGAATGTGCCGCCCGAAAAACGCGGCGCCTTCTGGGCGGAGTATCTCTGATGCGGCAGATCAAAAAACCGCTCGCACTGCGCCCGCAACCACTGGGCAAAGTGCCTGAAACCGCGATGGTAATGGCGGCGGGGATGGGCAAGCGGATGCGCCCGCTCACCGCCACCCGGCCTAAACCGCTGGTTGAAGTGGCGGGAACGACGCTGCTTGATCATGTGCTAGGCCACCTCGCTGAGGGCGGAGTGAAGCGCGCGGTGGTCAATGTCCATTATCTGGCCGACGCGCTTGAGGCGCATCTTGCTAAGACTGCGGGTGGTCTTGACATTATCATTTCGGATGAACGCGCTGGTCTGCTCGAAACCGGCGGCGGGCTGATCAGGGCGAAGGATTTGATCCCCGATGATCCCTTCCTGTGCGTTAATACTGACAATTATTGGGTTGATGGCCCGGTCAATGCGCTACGGCTGATGGCGTCACACTGGGATGATGCGAAAATGGATGCGCTGCTTCTGCTCATTCCGCTCGCGCGCGCGCAAAACCATGAAGGGCGCGGTGATTTTCTGATGGATCCGCTTGGCCGGATCAGTCGGCGGCTGACCGGGCGGATCGCACCCTATGTCTGGACGGGCATTCAGATGCTTTCGAAACGGCTGATCGTCGATCCGCCAGCCGACAAATTCTCGACCAATATTTTCTGGGATCGCGCGATTGCGGCGGGCCGCGCATACGGCGTTGTTCACCAAGGGCTGTGGTTCGATGTCGGCACACCTGCCGCCATTCCAAAGACTGAGATGATGCTCGCCGATGGCTGAACGGCGTGAACCTGCCGTTTATACCATACCCCCGCACCGGGCCTTTGCAGACGCGCTTGTTTCGGGCATTCTTGCAACGCACGGCGATGACCGGATGGCGATGGCGCGCGGGATCATCCTTGTGCCCAATAACCGCGCCGGGCTTTCGATCCGCAATGCGTTCGTTCGCCGATCAGAGGGGGGGCTGTTGCTTCCTCGGCTGGTGACAGTCGGCGATGTGGAAGGCGATGAAGGCGCGGGGCTTGTCTTTGATCCAGCCGATGCCGAGCCAATCCCGCCCGCGATTGAGCCGCTCCAGCGGCAATTGATCTTGGCACAAATGATTCAGCAGCAGGCGGCATTTACCGGGCGGATCGCAGCCGATCAGGCGATGCGGCTGGCAAGCGATCTTGCGCGCGTGCTTGATCAGATGCTCATTGAGCGGATTGATCCAGCAAGCCTGCGCGGTGCCGCAACCGAAGACTTGTCGGAGCATTGGCAAAAATCACTCGATACGCTCAATATCATTCTTGAAGGCTGGCCCAGAGCGCTTGAAGCGCTTGGCAGGATTGACCTTGCGCTGCGTCGCAATCTTCAGCTTGAGCGGATGACCGCGCGCTGGCGCGAAATCCCGCCACCGGGGTTTGTCATCGCCGCCGGGATTAGCACTATTGCGCCCGCCAGTGCCGACTTGATGAAATGTGTCGCCTATCTTCCCAAAGGGCAGGTAGTGCTGGCCGGGCTTGATCTGGCAATGCCTGATGCGGAGTGGGATGCGATTGGCGGGGGTGAGGAGAACCCACCGATAGAAACCCATCCGCAGCATCAGCTTCGTCGCCAGCTTGACCGCATGGGGATCGCGCGCGCCGAGGTACGAACATGGCGTTGGGGCAGCGATGCCGACGCCCGCGCGCCGCGTTCACGCGCAATTTCAAATGCGATGGCGCCTGCACGCTTTACCGGAAAATGGGCAGAGCTTGATCGCAAAGACCGTGATGTCGGCGGCGTTCGTGCGCTTACCCTCGCCAACCCAGCCGAAGAAGCACAGGCGATTGCGATCATTTTGCGCGGCGCACTTGAAGAGCCGGGGAAGACCGCAGCACTCGTTACGCCCGACCGTGCGCTGGCAATTCGTGTCTCAGCGCATCTCAAGCGGTGGGGTATTGACGCCGATGATTCCGCTGGGCAGCCGCTTTCAGCAACGCCGCCGGGAACGCTGATCCTGACGCTTGCCGAAGCCGTGGCACAGCGCTTTGCACCGGTGCCGCTGCTTGCGCTGCTCAAACATCCATTGGTGCAGCAGGGGGATGGGCGGCTTGACTGGCTTGACGGCGCGCGGGTGCTTGACCGCGCGCTGCGTGGGCCGCGCCCAGCCGAGGGGCTAGCGGGCCTGACTGCGTATCTGGCAGGCGGTGATCGGCGAGAGACCAAAATTCGCGCGCCTGCGCTTGATTGGTTCCAAAATGTAGCGCTAATGTTGGCACCGCTTGAAACGGGCTTTGCAGCACCCGCGCTTGATCTTAGCGCAGCGCTTGCCTGTTTGCGTGAGGCATTGGCCACGCTTTCGGGCGATGCCGCTTGGCAGGGCGTTGCGGGCAGGGCCGCTGCTGATTTGTTTACGAGGCTTGAGCGTGACGCTACGCTTGGCCCGCAGGATGTGAGCATTGACGCAGTGCCAGCGTTATTGCGAATGTTGATGGATGGTATCGCCGTGCGTCCACCCGATGGCGGGCATCCGCGCATCTTCATTTGGGGGTTAATCGAGGCGCGGCTACAATCGGCCCAGCTAATGGTGCTTGGCGGACTCAATGAAGGCGTGTGGCCTGCGCTGCCTGCGCCTGATCCGTGGCTTGCCCCGCAAATCCGCAAGAGCCTTAGTTTGCCGGGGCTTGAACAGCGGATCGGGGTGGATGCGCATGATTTGGCGGGGGCACTTGGCGCGCCAGAGGTAATTATGACGCGCGCGCGGCGCGATACGAGTGCGCCGACGATTGCCTCACGCTTCTGGCTGCGGATCGAAGCGATGAGCGGCGGTCTAGCACCGCCCAAGCTGCCAGCGGATGCACTTGCCGAACTGATCGACAAACCCGATGGCCTGACCACGCCCGCCAAACGTCCCGCCCCATGTCCACCGCTTGCCGCGCGACCATCGGTGATCGCGGTGACGGCGGTTGACCGGTTAAAGGCTGATCCCTTTGTCTTTTATGCGCAAGCAATCCTCAAGCTGTTAGCGATGGAGGCGATTGATGCGCCCGCTGGCCCGGCCTGGCGCGGGAGCATGATCCACCGTGTCCTCCAAGATTGGGCTGAGGTTGACGCGTACCAGCCCGACCACCTCCGCGCCCGGATTGAGGCGCTGCTTGCCCAGCCCGAGATGCACCCGCTGCTTCGCACACTCTGGCAGCCAAAGCTTATTGAGGCGGCAGAGTTTATCGCAGCGTCAGTGGCCCTAGCGCGCAGCGAAGGGCGTGTGCCACTGGTTGCTGAAGCGGAAGGTAGATTTGAAATTGCAGGAGTCACGCTCAAAGGCCGGGTTGACCGGATTGACAGACTTGCCGACGGGAGCCTTGCCGTTGTTGACTATAAAACGGGCACTGCACCGTCGGTTAAGCAGATTGAGGCAGGCTTCGCGCTTCAACTTGGGTTGATGGGGCTAATGGCTGAGAATGCAGGGTTCAAGGGTGTCAGCGGCGTTGCCAGTGCATTTGAATATTGGTTGCTGTCGCGCGACACCACCACCAACACGTTTGGCAAAATCCGGCAGGCGCTTGGTAAGGGTAAAGGGCTTGATCCCGCTGACCTGACCAGTGCCGCCTATGATCATTTCAGCGAATCCGCCGCACGTTGGCTCACCGGGATGGAGTCCTTTATCGCCAAAGCACACCCCGAATACGCGCCCTACAGCGATTATGATCATCTGATGCGTTATGAAGAATGGCGCGGCCGTGAGTAGTTATGACGCCCTCAAACCGCTGGCCGATGAGCAGCGCCGCGCGGCTGATCCGCAAGAACTGGTCTGGCTCTCGGCGTCGGCAGGAACGGGCAAGACGCAGGTGCTTTCGGCGCGGGTGTTGCGGCTGTTGCTGCGTTCGGACGATTTCAATCCCGAAACAATCCTCTGCTTGACCTTCACCAAGGCCGGGGCGACCGAAATGGCCGACCGGATCAACAGCCGCCTTGCGCGCTGGGTGATGGCGTCAGGCGCTGAGATTGCCAGCGACCTAAAATCACTTGGTGAGCATTTTGATCCCGATATGGTCAAGCGTGCGCGGACTTTGTTCGCGCGCGTGCTTGATGCGCGCGGCGGCGGTTTGCGAATCCAGACAATTCACAGCTTCTGCCAGTCCTTGCTTGGTAGCTTTCCTGCCGAGATTGGCCTTCCTCCCGGTTTCACCCTGATTGAGCCGCGTGAGGAGGCGGCGCTGCCGATGCGCTTGCTCGCTGAAATGGCGGTGTCGGCGGAGCGTGAGGGGCGGCTTGGCTTTGGCGATCAACTGCGCGCGCTTGGCCACAGGCTTGATGAGGATCGCATCCAGCGCTTGCTCATTCGCTGTGCCAAGGTGCCCGATGTTATGGCGCAGCTTCCATCAGGCGACGGACTGCTGCCCTATCTCCGCCGTGCGCTGTGCGGCGGGATTGATGATGTTGCGGGCTGGCTTACCGCGCGTGTTGAAACGCTCGGGTTTGTAGCGGGTGAGCTTGATCAACTGGTGCGCTATAACGCGCAATGGGGCACCAAGACCGGGCTTGATCGCAACGCAGTTATTGACGAGTGGCGTGGGCAATCGAACGAAGACCGCATCGCGGGCCTTGAGGTGCTTCAGGCGGCATGGGTGACGAAATCGGGGACGATCCACAAAGTCGTGCCAAAGCCTGTGGCCGATGAATATGTCGCACTTTGCGAAACGCTCCACCGCTGGTGCGCGCCGCTGGTTGAGATGCAGCTTCGCGCGCGGCAGGCCGAGGATTTTGCGCTAATGCTGAGCGTTGGGCGCGAATTTGCTGATCATTATGTTCAGGCAAAGCGGATGCGCGGGCTGGTTGATTATGATGATCTGATCCGCAAGACGGTTGAACTTCTCGAAACGCCTGGGATGGGTGATTGGATCCGCTACAAGCTTGATCAGGCGACTGATCATATCCTGATTGATGAGGCGCAGGATACCAATGATCGCCAATGGGCGATTATCAAGGCAATTGCGGGCGAGTTTTTCGCCGGAAGCGGTGCGCGCGGTGCTGTCCACCGGACGCTGTTTACAGTGGGTGATTACAAGCAGGCGATCTTCGGATTTCAGGGCACAGATCCGCAACACTTTGCAAATGCGCAAGGTCATTTTGCGGAGGCCGCCAATGCGGTTGACCGCGATCTGCTTGATTTGTCGCTCAGTCGGTCATTCCGTTCGAGTCCACCGATCCTTGATCTGGTTGACGAGGTGATCAGTGGAATTGGTAGACAGGCTCTGGGGCTATCCGCGCCGCCGCCGCGCCATGAAAGTGCAGGCGGTGGCGGTGGTGCGGTCACGCTGATGCCGCCAGTTGTTGATATTGGCGGCGATGAAGAGGGTCAAGATGAGGAAAGCTGGGTGCCACAATCAGCGCGCAAGCTCGCCTCGGATATCGCCAAGCAGGTTAAGGGCTGGCTTGATGACGGGCTTTGGATTGAAAAGGAAGGCCGCCCGATTGAACCGCAGGATGTGCTCATCCTTGTGCGGTCACGCGGTGAACTGGCGGCGCTGATCGTTGCGCGGCTGCATGAGGAAGGGGTGCCCGTCGCGGGCGTTGACCGGCTTCGGCTTGGTTTGCCGCTCGCGGTCAAGGATTTGCTCGCTTGTGTGCGTTTCGCGCTCCAGCCGCTTGATGATCTTAATCTGGCGGCACTGCTGGTTTCGCCCCTGTTCGGCTGGAGCCAAGACGAGATGTTTGAGGCCGCCCATGCGCGCGGTGATCAGCGTCTGTGGCCGCATCTGCGCCAGACGCAGCCTGAGGAGCGTCTCCACCAGCTCTACTCGCTCTTGAACAACGCCGATTTCACGACGCCCTATGCCTTCCTCGAAATGATCCTGTCGGGCGAAATGGATGGGCGGCGCAAACTGATCGAGCGGCTTGGCGGTGAGGCGCGTGATCCGATTGACGAACTTTTGAACGCAGCGCTTGATTTTGCCCGGGGGCATCCGCCGTCGCTACAATTATTCCTCGATTGGTTTGATCGCGGCGATGTTGAGATTAAGCGCGATGCCTCGGCTGCTTCAAACGCGGTGCGGGTGATGACCGTTCACGGCGCGAAGGGTTTGCAAGCGCCAGTCGTAATTCTTGCTGACGCCACCGCTGCGCCTAAAAAAGCCAAAGGCGGCGATCTGTTCGATTGGGTGAATGAAGACGGCCTCAAACTCCCACTGCTGCGTCCAAGCGCGGATGAATTGACGGGATCGTTGCTTGCTTCAACTGAGGAAAGCGATGCGGCGGAGGCGCGCGAGCATTGGCGGCTGCTTTATGTCGCTCTGACCCGTGCTGAAGAACGGCTCGTGATCACAGGTGCGCTTGGGCCAAAGGCAAAGGGGGTGGTGCCCGATGGCAGTTGGTATCAGGCGGTTGATAATGCGTTGATGGGCATGGGTGTTGAGGGGATTGACGGGCGCAAGGATTATGCCGTCACTGGCAAACGCACGGTAAAAACCATTGCAAAGCCTGCAACGCCTATGCTGATTGAGCGCCCCGCATGGCTTGGTCAGCTAGCACCCGTCGAAGCGCGTCCACCGCGACCACTTTCGCCATCATCGCTTGGCAAGGATGATGTTGCTGATCCACCGCCGACACCAGCGATGAAAGCAGCGGCGGATCGCGGACGTTTGCTTCATGCGTTGTTTGAACGGTTGCCGGGGGTGGCGGGGAATCGCGCTGCGGTTGCTGACCGCTGGCTCGCGCAGTCGGCAGGGGTTGAGGACGCAGCAGTGCGCGTAGAACTGATCAAGAGTGCGCTCGCGGTAATTGACAATCCTGCCTACGCCGCGCTGTTCGGTGTGGATGCGCTTGCCGAGGCACCGATTGCGGGTGTGGTTGCGGGCGATGTTATCGCTGGCACCGTTGATCGTTTGATCGTGACTGAAAACGCCGTGATGGTGGTTGATTTCAAGACTGGACGGCGTGTTCCGCCAACACCCGCTGCTTGTCCTGTTCCGCACCTGCGGCAGATGTCGGCGTATCATGCGCTCCTTGCGGAGATTTTTCCTGACAAGAAGATTTCGGCGGCGCTGCTTTATACCGCCGGGCCTGTCATACACGTTTTGCCCGAAGCGTTGCTCACTGCGCACAAGCCGGGCTTGTCACCGGCATAGCAACAATTTGCGCGTGCGGCGGTTGTTATCGGCGGCGGTGCTGGCTACATCATGAAAAAGGAGTTTTAATATGGCTACGAAAACAATTACCGACGCGAGCTTTGCAACCGATGTGATCGGTGCCTCTGGCCCCGTCCTCGTTGATTTCTGGGCCGAATGGTGTGGCCCGTGCAAAATGATTGGCCCCAGCCTTGAGGAAATTTCCGAAGAATTGGGCGAAAAGGTCACGATCACCAAGCTTAACATTGACGATAATCCCAACACGCCTTCGAAATACGGTGTGCGCGGGATTCCGACGATGATCCTGTTCAAAAATGGTGCTCCTGCGGCGACTAAAGTCGGTGCTGCGCCCAAGAGCGCGCTCAAGGGCTGGCTTGAGGGCGAGCTTCAAGAGCACACACAAAAATCTGCTTAAGGGCGAGCCATAAAGTTCAATTAGCCTAAAATCTTGGCTACCTGCATATTTGGGCTTGGTTTCGTGCATTTATATCGCTAGACGTTGTAACAGGATAAAGATTGCCGGTTCCATAGGGGGATTGCGGAGCGATCAATATCTAGCCCCCTCTGTTTTCCGAGATCGTGTCAATAGGCATTGATTTTGGTAGGCCAGTGACATGGCAAAGCCGTTTCACGCTGCGGGGCTTGAGGCAGCGGAAATGAACGGAACCACGCAACCACCCCAAGCATGAGGGAAATGTCTTTGCTTAACAATCGTCAACCCGGTCGCCGTCGTGGCCGGCCAGGCCAGCGTCCGCAGGGAAACAGCGGACGCAATCAGGAACAGGGCAGCCGTATCGACAACCGCGCACGCGGCAATGCGCCGCAAATGCTCGAAAAATACAAGGCGCTCGCGCGTGATGCGCAGATGCAGGGTGACCGCGTGATCACTGAATATTATCTGCAATTTGCCGATCATTATTTCCGCGTTGTTGCTGAAATGCGTGCGCGTCAGGAAGAAACCCGCCGCCAGCGTGATGATTGGCAAGAGGGCGATGCCGATCAAGATATGGGCGACAATGATGATCAGATGATGGCCGATGGCGGCGATCAGGATGATGATCAGGCCGCAGCCGAGCGCGCGTATGAGGCGCAGCGCCGCCAGCCACGCCAGCAGCAGCCCCGCGATAACCAGCCCCGCGATAACCAGCAGCGTGATAATCAACAACGTGATAATCATCAACGCGACAACCGCCCGCGTGAGAATCGCAGTGCAGAAGGCGATGATAGCTATCGCCAAAACCGCCCGCCGCGCCGCGATGGCCGTGACAGTAACGGCTATGATGCTGCGCCCCGTGAGACTAACCAGCGAGAGAATGTCCCGCGTGAAAATGTTCAGCGCGGAGGCGGTGATCGCACAAACCAAGCGCGCCGAGTTTTTGCTGAGGCGCGCGGCCAATCCGAACCTGCGACGATTGACGTGAGCGTTTTGCCGCCAGCCTTTGGCAGCGATGGCCCGATTTCGCCGATCCCTGATCTGGTTGATGTCGCCGAAGCAGCCAGCGAAGCAGCGCCAAAACGCCGGGGGCGCCCGAAGAAGGTCGTATCGGATGACGTGGTTGCGTGATTGCCTGGTAACGGGTTAGACAACGGATCATGATGATCCAGCCAAACCCGCTTGCCCTGATTGGTAATACGCCGCTTGTCCGTTTGTCTGGGCCATCCGCTGAGACGGGTTGTGAGATCCTCGCTAAGTGCGAATATGCCAATCCCGGCGCATCGGTGAAGGATCGCGCAGCACTTTACATTGTTGCGGATGCCGAGGAGCGCGGGGCGCTGCTCCCCGGCGGTACGATTGTCGAGGGCACAGCGGGGAATACTGGCATCGGCCTCGCGCTGGTTGCCAATGCCAAAGGCTATAAGACGATCATCGTTATGCCTGAAACGCAGAGCCGTGAGAAAATGGACACCCTGCGCGCACTTGGCGCTGAACTGGTACTGGTGCCCGCCGCACCTTTTTCCAATCCGGGGCATTTTGTTCATACCTCTCGTCGGATTGCTGAAGAAACACCCGGCGCGGTGTGGGCCAATCAGTTTGATAACATCGCCAACCGCCGTGCGCATATCTGCGGTACTGCTGAGGAAATTTGGGAGCAGACAGGTGGCGTAGTTGACGGCTTCACTTGCTCGGCAGGAACGGGCGGGACGATTGCTGGCGTTGGGCTTGGGCTAAAGGCAAAGCGTGAGGATATCATGATCGCGCTCACCGATCCGCATGGGGCCGCGCTTTATAATTATTATGCCCACGGTGAATTGCGCGCAGAGGGCTCCTCAGTTGCCGAAGGGATCGGGCAGGGGCGCGTTACCGCAAACCTTGAAGGCGCGCCGATTGATACGCAGTTCCGCATTTCCGATGTGGAGGGGATGCACTGGGTTGAGCGTTTGCTGCGCGAAGAGGGGTTATGCCTTGGACTGTCTTCGGGGATAAATGTGGCGGGTGCAGTGGCGCTGGCGCGACAACTTGGCCCCGGCAAAACTGTGGTGACGATCCTGTGCGATACTGGCTTTCGGTATCTGTCGACGCTTTACAACGCTGAATGGCTCGCGGCCAGAGGGCTGCCGGTGTTTGGCTGGCTCGCGCAGAAAAGTTGATCATTCGACAAGCGTAATGGTTTGCGTTATAAGGATTTAATGAGCGAAGACCCCATTCGGGCGACGGGCCGCGACACTGAAACAGGCGATCGGATGCAGCGCGTTCGTGTCGGTTTGACTGGTCTTGCCGTTGTCCTCCTTATCATAGCGCTTGCGGCTGCTGTCTTTCGACGCGTCGATGATCAAGCCGGAGCCAGCAGCGCGAATAACAGCGCTCAGGCGCTGCCTCCTTCAATTGATGAACCGCTGGCTGAACTTGGCGTCGCGCCGGGTGCGGCTGAGGAAGAGAGCAATAATAGCAAATAAAATGAGAAACATAATAAGTACATATAGCGTCTATAAAAAGAAAATGGTGGATATAAAGTCCTCTGAGATTAAAAATCCCCGTTTGATGCACGAAATCCCGTTGTAAGGCACGACTTCCCCTGATATCGCTTCGCTCTAATCTTGGGCGGAGAGTAGTGATTCTGTTGTCGATTCGGGTGATGCGGTTCGCGCATGCCCATGTCAGCACAATCAATTCCGCCACTATGGGAGTGGGTGGCGCGGGTGAGCGGAAGGGGACTATATAAGGGCCACACGCTGAACGCGATTGACGCGAAAGGCCGCGTTGTCATCCCTGCGGGGCTGCGCCAAATCATTGAGCAAAATGGTACTGGTCGGCTGCTGGTCATTGGCAAGCATGATAGCGACCCCTGCCTTATCGGCTATGACAGTGGTTGGGCGACGCATCTCCATGCCCAGCGGACGCACCGCGACAGCATCCAATTTGACAAAAATGGTACATCTGCTGGCTCGAATCCAAATCGACGCGCATTCGGCATGACCGAAGATGTGCCGTTTGATCCCAGCGGTCGGTTCGTTCTGCCACCATTTTACAAGAGCCGAGCCAAGCTTGACGATCTCGCCTTTTTCCTCGGCACGGGGGATACATTTGAAATATGGAATCCCCATGTTCTGATCGAAACGCCGGGTATTGACGAAGAAATCAAAGAAATCGCGGCCTATGAAATGCAGCGGCGGGCGGCGGCATGACTGCCGTCCCGCACATCCCGGTTTTGCTTGATGAGGTGATTACCGCGCTCGCGATTGTGCCGGGGGAGCGTCATGTTGACGGCACATACGGCGCAGGCGGATACAGCGCGGCGATGCTTGCTGGGGGGGCTGAGGTGTACGGCTTTGACCGTGATCCGGGTGCGATTGCCGCTGCCAAGCCACACGCACATCTTCGTCTGTTTGAAACGGCGTTTTCCCAAATGGCGACGGTGCTTGAGGCCGAAGCCCTGACACCGGTTGACGGCCTGACGCTCGATATTGGCGTATCCTCGATGCAGCTTGATCAAGCAGAGCGTGGCTTTTCATTCCAGAGTGATGGTCCGCTTGATATGCGGATGGCGCAGTCGGGTGAAACTGCGGCGGAGTTCCTCAACACCGCGCCGGAAGGCACAATCGCCGACATCATCTACCGTTACGGCGATGAGCCCAAATCACGCCGGATTGCGCGCGCGATTGTTGCCGCGCGCCCGCTTGAGCGCACGGGTGATCTTGCCAATATCGTTCGCCGTGCTTGCGGATATAAACCGCATGATAAAAAAGACCCGGCAACGCGTACCTTTCAGGCGATCCGCATTCATATCAATGGCGAACTTGATGAACTTGAGGGCGGATTGGCAGCGGCGGAGCGGGTGCTGAAACCCGGTGGTCGCCTTGCTGTTGTGACGTTTCACAGTCTTGAAGACCGGATGGTCAAGCAATTTTTGCGGACGCGCAGTGGCGGTGCGCCTGCTGTATCGCGCCATGCCCCGGATCAGGCATCGCGTGGCCCCGCAGCCAGCTTTGACTCAGTCGCAAAGCCCGTTCGCGCGGGTGTTGATGAAATTGCGCGTAACCCCCGCGCTCGCTCGGCCACGTTACGCGTGGCGCACCGCACCGCCGCCCCGGCTTGGTCATCAAGTAAAGGAGACGCCTCATGATTGCGCAGAGATTTCGCCCCGTTGGATGGGTAGCGGGCGTAGCACTTGCCGCAACGGCGCTTTACCTTGTGTCACTTCAAGTTGCGAGCGAACGCGGGCGGCTTGAACAAATTGACCGCAAGATCGCCGCGACAAAGCGCGAAATTCGCCAATTGCAAACCGAAATGGGGACGCGCGCCAGCCTGCGTCAGCTTGAGCGGTGGAACGGCGAAGTGCTTGCGCTCAGCGCCCCGCAAGCTGGGCAATATCTTTCGGGCGAAGCTGGGCTTGATACGCTCAACCGCGATGAGATCGGGCGCAAGCCTTCGGCCCCACCGCCGGTGATGGTCGCTGTCATTCCTGTTGATGCGACCAAGTCAGTGGAAAAAACAACACCGTCTGCGCTGTTTGCTGCACTCACCACACCCAAAGTGCCGCGAAAACTCACCGCGCAAGATCGCACTGTACAGGCGGCAATTGCGCCAAAACCAGTCTCTCGACCTAAGCGCGAAGACATTGCGTTGGTTGACCGTGACGCGCTGAAACGCATTGCCAGCGTTGAAACAGGTGCCCGTCGAACTGACGGCATAACCAAACCATGACAACATTGGTCGCCAGACCAACGCGTGCGCGCCATTCGGGTTCGCGCCAGCAAAGCCTTGCGCTTTCACATCAGCGGCTGATGCTGCTGATGCTGGTGTTTCTCGGGGTTGGATGCTTGATCGCGGGGCGGATCGTCTGGATGAATATCGCCAGTGCCGCCGTTGCGGCACCCGGCGCTGCCATTGCCACACGCGCCGATTTGGTTGATCGCAATGGATCAGTGCTCGCGCGCACCATTGAAGCACATTCAATTGGCGTCCACCCAAACCGCCTGCTCGGAAAGCCAGAACTGCTTGCGCCGCAACTTGCCCGGTTGATGCCCGAACGCAGCGAAGCGCAATATCTTGCGATCCTCAAATCAGGGAAAAGCTTCACTTACTTGCGCCGTCGCGCAATGCCAGAGCTGGTAGCGGCAGTGAACGCGCTTGGTGAGCCGGGCATGGCCTATGCGCGCGAACCCGAACGGCTTTATCCGCAAACCACGCTTGCCGCGCACGTTATCGGTTACACTGATTTTGACGGCAACGGCGTAATGGGGATGGAGCGCGTCCTCAATGATCAACTCAGCAATCCGCTTGGCAAGGGAAAACCCGTTGCACTTTCCATCGACAGCCGGGTGCAGGCGGCAATGGAGAGCGAGCTTTCAGCGGCAATGACTGATTTGCGCGCGATTGGCGCGACCGGGCTGGTGCTTGATGTTGATACGGGCGAAGTCATCTCAATGGTTTCGCTCCCGCTGTTCAACCCCAACAAAAGCGGGCAGGCAGACGCCGAAAGCCTGCGTAACAATGTGACGCAAAGCGTTTATGAGCTTGGCTCAACCTTCAAGCCGCTGACCGTTGCCGATGCGATTGACAGCGGCAGCATCACCAATCTTGCCCGTCGTTATGATGCAACTGCGCCAATTCAGGTGGGCCGTTTCAGGATTACCGACACGCACCCTATGCGCCGCTGGCTTAATACACCCGAAACACTCGTACATTCTTCAAACATCAGCACAGCACGGATCGCCGATGAGCTTGGCTCAGAGCGCGCGCAGATGTTTTACCGCAAGCTTGGCTTTGATGAGCCGCCGCATATTGAACTACGCGAACGTGGGCGGACGCTGTGGCCAGCCTCATGGGGGCGAGTCACAAATATGACGGTGGCTTACGGCCACGGGATTGCGGTGACGCCGCTTCATCTGGCAAGTGCTTATGCCGCGATTATCAATGGTGGCGTTTGGCGCCCTGCCACACTGCTCAAAGTTGCACCCGGTAAAGCGGCAAAAGGGCGGCGGATCGTGTCACGACAGACCAGTGACATAATGCGCAAAATGCTCCGCCTGATTGTGACCGAAGGGACTGGCAAAAAGGCGAATGTCCCCGGATTTCGGATTGGTGGGAAAACAGGTACTGCTGAAAAACCCGGCGTCGGCGGCTATTCAAAAACTATCAACGTCTCGACCTTTGCCGCCGTGTTCCCGATGGACAAGCCGCGCTACGTAGTGATCGCAATGCTCGATTCGCCCAAAGGCAGTGCCGCCTCATCGGGGCAGACAACCGCAGCCTATACTGCCGCTCCGGTGGTCGCAAAGGTCATTGCGCGCACCGGGCCGATGCTTGGGATTTATCCCGACAATGCTGTTGATGTTGATTTGTCTGATATGATGCCGCTCTTGTGGAAAGCAAAGGGTGAGCGCGAATGAGGCTGGGAACGCTGATCGGCACTGATGATGCGACGCCTGTAACAGGTTTTGCGATTGATCACCGCAAGGTCGCGCCGGGTACTATATTCGGCGCGTTTGTCGGCGCGAAGTTCAACGGCGAGGATTATATCGAAGCAGCGATTGCCTCGGGCGCTATCGCTGTTGTTGCGCGGCCGCAAGCCAAAGTGTTGGGTGCAGTTCATATTGCCGAGGATGATCCACGGCGGGCTTTTGCGCTGATCGCTGCACGTTATTTCGCGCCCTTTCCTAAAGCCGTTGTTGCCGTCACAGGCACCAATGGCAAGACATCAACTGTCGAGCTTACCCGCCAGCTTTGGCACATGGCGGGGGAGCGCGGTGCCTCAATCGGTACGCTTGGCGTGACAACGCCCGACGAGCGCGTGGTCACTGGCCTGACAACGCCCGACATCGTAACATTCCTGTCAAATATGGCTGGCCTCGCGCGTGAAGGCGTGACGCATGTCGCCTATGAGGCGTCGAGCCACGGTCTGCACCAATACCGCGCCGAAGGGCCGCGTGTTGCGGCGGGGGCGTTTACTAATCTCAGCCGCGATCATCTCGATTATCACGGCGATATGGCCAATTATATGACGGTCAAGCTGCGGCTCTTCTCCGAAGTGATAGCTGACGATGGCACCGCAGTCATCTGGGCCGATGATAGCTATGCGCCGCGCTTCATTGATTTGGCGCGTGAACGTGGGTTGAAGATGATCCGTGTCGGCATGAAGGGCGAAGAAATTCGCATCACCGCGCGCACGCCAACACAGCTTGGCCAGACCTTAACACTTGAGATTGAAGGTAAAACGCATACGCTCAAGCTGCCTTTGATTGGTGCGTATCAGGCGGCGAACTGCCTTATCGCGGCGGGGCTGGTGATCGCAACGGGCGGTAATGTTGCAACGACGCTGGCCAATCTCGCGCGGGTGCAGCCAGTGCGCGGGCGGCTCGAACGTGCTGTCATCACCAAAACAGGCGCGCCGGTTTATGTCGATTATGCCCACACCGCTGATGCGCTTGAAGCAGCAGCCGAGGCGCTCCGCCCGCATACCAAGGGGCGCTTGATCCTTGTCTTCGGCGCTGGTGGTGACCGTGATACAGGTAAGCGCGGTGAAATGGGCAAGGTTGCGGTGCGCGATGCAGATATCGTGATCGTCACCGATGATAATCCGCGCACTGAAGATCCAGCGCTGATCCGCCGTGCAATCCTGAAAGATGCACGCGGCGCGCGTGAAATTGGAGGGCGGCGTGATGCAATTGCGGCGGCAGTTGCGATGGCGGGCGCTGATGATGTTGTTCTGCTTGCAGGCAAAGGCCATGAACAGGGTCAGATTGTCGGTGATCTTGTCTTGCTGTTCGATGATGTCAGCGTTGCGCGCGAGTGTGCGGTATGAACGCGCTATGGACATCGGCGGATATTGCCGCAGCGACTGATGGCATCGCATCGGGCAATTTCAATGCGTTCGGCGTTGCGTTTGACTCACGCGAAGTGGGCGGCGGCGATTTGTTCATCGCGCTGACTGGCGAAAGTACCGACGGCCATAAATTCTTGGACGATGCCTTTGCACTTGGTGCAGCGGGTGCGCTCGTTTCGCAACCAATCGCTCAGCCGCATGTGCTGGTGGCGGATACAACTGCGGCGCTTGATGCGCTTGGCGCCGCAGCGCGGGCGCGAACGGCGGCAAAGATTGCTGGCGTCACTGGTTCAGTTGGCAAGACGGGTACTAAAGAAGCACTGGCGGCGGCACTTGCGCGCGCCAATCGTGGCCCAGCGCATAAATCTGTCAAGAGCTATAACAACCATACCGGCGTTCCGCTGAGTCTTGCAAGGATGCCCGCTGACTCGGCTTATGCGGTCTTTGAAATGGGAATGAACCATGCGGGTGAACTTGCCGCGCTCACCCAGCTTGTCCGCCCCAATGTTGCCTTGGTGACAACAGTAGCATCGGCTCATATCGAATATTTTGACAGCGTTGAAGCCATCGCCGACGCTAAGGGTGAGATTTTTCAGGGGCTGAGCGCGGGCGGTACGGCGGTCATCCCGTTTGATAGCCCCTACCGTGATCGCCTGATCGGCCACGCCAAGCCTTATGCTGCAAACATCCTGACCTTCGGGCGCGGAGACGGTGCCGATGTCCGCGTGGTTGATGAGGTTCCGACACGCGATGGCACGATGCTCAACGTCATCTTGCCCGGTGCGGATTTGAGTTTTACCCTGTCACAACCTGGCGAACATTGGGTGTCAAATAGCCTTGCCGTGCTTGCGGCGGTCAAGGCGCTTGGTGCTGATTTGGCCGCTGCTGGCCTCGCGCTATCAGATATGGCGGGGATTGCCGGGCGCGGCGCTCAGCATAAGATCACGCTTGCAGGCGGCGCAGCACTGCTGATCGATGAAAGCTATAACGCTAACCCGACATCAATGGTTGCAACGCTCGCCGTGCTTGGCGCGACGCCCGCTAAGCGACGGATCGCTGTGCTTGGCGCGATGCGTGAACTTGGCAGCGAAAGCGATGCGCTTCATGCTGGGCTTGCCGAAGCTGTGCTGGCGGCGGACGTTGATTATGCACTGCTGGTCGGCAGCGGGATTGAGCCGCTTGCAAAAGCGCTTGAGGGTAAGCTTGATTTCGCGCATTGGGCGACGGCAGACGCGGCGCGCGGGTCTTTGCAAAAAATACTCGCGCCCGGTGACGTCATTCTCATCAAAGGATCGAACGCGATCGGCCTTGGCCAGATCGTTACGGCGCTTACGGGGTTGCAGGCCTGATGCTTTATTTCCTTGCCGATC
>JAYTPB010000054.1:0-44579 GCA_043747445.1 Sphingomonadales bacterium | reverse complement strand
ATACGCGTCAGTTCAGCGCGATCAAAAACAGTCTGCGCATCTTTGGTAACTGGAAACGGGGTGACGACTCCCATCAGGCGCTTTTCTTATCCTGATTTGTGGCGCGCTCGCCCTCAAGTGCAGCCAGTTTTTTCTGGAGTGTCTCAAGCTCACATTTAAGGATCTCAAACTGCTGCGTTGCCGGATCAAATCGTTCGCTGCACGGCGTCCCATAAGGCACGAAATCCTGCGTTGCAGGCTTTACCTCAACCAGCGTTGAGCGCGCAGGAATGCCAATCATCGTCGCGCCTTCTGGCACGTCTTTGTTGACGACAGCATTGGCACCAACGCGGGCGTTGTCACCAACAATAACCGGGCCGAGCACGGCGGCGCCTAAGCTGATGATCACACCGTTGCCAATCGTTGGGTGCCGCTTTCCGCCTACTCCGCCAGTCGGGTTTGTGCCGCCTAGCGTTGAGCCTTGGTACATGGTGACATCATCGCCTATCTCCGCCGTTTCACCAATCACAACGAATCCGTGATCAATAAAAAAATTACGTCCGATTCGCGCTCCGGGATGGATGTCGATCGCGGTGAAAAATCGCGACACATGATTGACGAAACGCGCGAGAAAATAGAGCTCAGCCGCGAACAGCCAATGCGCAATTCGGTGCAGCCCAAGCGCCAAAACGCCCGGATACAAAAGGATTTCCCAACGGGATCGCGGTGCTGGATCGCGCGCTTTGATCGAATCGAGATAGGCAATCAGTGGATCAAACATGGCTTCACCTTCTTAAGCCCCAAGCATCTCTATCTAGGCGTTTGCCAAGAAGGATTCTAGACCTGCGATGAACGAAGGTGATTCTAAGGCCAGTATTGGCCGGATGGATTGCAAGCAAAGCCTTCATAACCTACTTTTTTAGTAGGTTATAATCCAAGGATGACGATGGAAATTTTCGGGTTTGATCTGTCGGCGCTTCTGCCTTTCATCGCCATCGGCTTTGGGGCTCAACTTATCGACGGCGCGATTGGCATGGCGTTCGGCGTCATTACCAACACATTGCTCGTGAGCGTTATGGGAATGGCGCCCGCTCAAGCCTCGGCGCGTGTGCATATTGTTGAAATGTTCACCACAGCTGCGTCTGGAATCAGCCATGTGTTGCATAAAAATGTTGATTGGAAGCTCTTCTCTCGGCTCGCCATTCCAGGTGTCATCGGTGGGGTGCTAGGCGCTTATGTCTTGACCAATATTGATGCCGCTGTCGCAAAGCCATTTGTAATGGTTTATTTGTCGGGGATCGGCATATACCTGCTTTATCGCGCGTGGGGCTACACGCATGAACATCGTCAGCCGAAGGTAATCGCGCCGCTCGGGTTTATGGGCGGATTTCTCGATGCCGCAGGCGGCGGCGGTTGGGGGCCAGTAGTCACATCAAACCTGTTAATCCAAGGATCGTCGCCGCGAACGACCGTGGGCACCGTCAATACCACAGAGTTTTTTCTGACGACCGCAGTTTCGATCACCTTCATCACACAAATCGGCTTTGAAGCTTTCACCGCCGCAACGCTTGGTCTGCTTATCGGAGGGTTGCTGGCGGCACCGCTTGGGGCGTTTCTTGCAAAGCGTATTCCGCCCCAGCGCTTGATGCTGATGGTTGGGGTGGTTCTCACAATCACAAGCCTGTTCAGCCTTTATAAGTCACTTGCATAATCGACTCATTCATTTAATATCGACCCAGTAATCGACTGGAACGATCAATGAGTAGCTATCTGCCCACTATAAAGCAGTTGCAATATCTGGTGGCGCTTCAGCAGCATGGCCATTTCGGCAAGGCCGCGACGGCTTGCTATGTCACTCAGTCAACGCTTTCGGCAGGGCTTCGTGAACTCGAATCGCTGATCGGCGTCACGTTGGTCGAGCGCAGCCGCCGCGTTGTGCGGTTTACAGCCCTTGGTGAGCGCATTGTCGATAAGGCACGCCGTGTGGTGCGTGAGGCCGAAGAGCTAGGCGAGATGGTGCGCGCGGCAGGCCAGCCACTTTCGGGTGAGCTTAGGATGGGCGTAATCCCAACAATCGCTCCGTTTTTACTTCCCCAAATTCTGCCAAGCCTGCGCAAAGACTGGCCTAATCTCAAGCTTTATCTGCGCGAGGAAACCAGCGCAGCGGCCTGCGAATCGCTTGTCCGTGGGCGCGCGGACTGTGTACTCTTGGCGCTGCCTTATGCCTGCGGCGACGTTGAAACCGATGTTCTTTTTGATGACCGATTATTCCTAGCATATCCTGCTGGCGAAATTCACCCAGACACGGTTACCGCTGCCGTCATTGATGAGGGTCGGTTGTTGCTACTCGAAGACGGACACTGCCTCAAGGATCATGCGCTTTCGGCGTGCAACCGCCCCGAACTCCGAGCCGAAGCGGCTATGCTTGGCACATCGCTGCACACGCTTGTCCAGATGGTCGATAACGATCTTGGGGTAACTTTGCTGCCCGAAATGGCGATTAGAGCGGGGATTTTGAACGGAACGAGTGTAGAAGCGCGCCCGCTTGACGCCGATTACCCAAGTCGGTCAATTGCGCTCGCATGGCGCAAGGGAAGCCCGCGCTTCAAAGAGTTTGAACTGCTCGCCAACGTGTTGCGGCAGGCACATGAAAATCAGCCCGCACCCGCAAGCACAAATCGTCGGTCACAATAACCGCAATCGACATAGCCGCGTTCATCAATTTCGAGCCAGACGCGCGGATGGCCAAGTGCCGCGCCGCCGGGAATATCGCTTGCCCCATCACAAGCAACGCGGCGGGTTTTTACGGCGATAGTTTCAGGCTGATCAGTCATGGGAGCGTCATAGCGCAAGCATTGCCCCAATGTGAAGGGGTTCACTGATAGTTGAGCGTTACTGCAAAGGTGCCAACATAATCGCCAGGCACCTGATTGGCATTTACACGTAACGTACCGCCGATGGGAAAATTGAATATCCCTGTTGGCCGCCCGCCGCCCGGTGCCACGCCCGTATCACGGCCAATGCGGAAACTGGTCGGGCTGATAGTCAATACCGCAGTCGGCGTGCTGCCAATTGTCAGCGTGTCGAGCTGCATGGTTTCGGTGCCACCTACACGCGTCAATGTCGTCGGCGCCGCGAGCAGCGAGATCAAAACAATCTGGTTGAAGCGGCCCTGCCCGGCAAAACGCGCCGGCTGCACCAAACCTCCAACGAGCGTGACTCCACCAGTTTTTGTGCGCACGCCGCCTGGGCTTACCGTAACGGTGCCAGCAGTTGCCCCCGAGAGCAATGCACCAAACTCAAGTTCTTCAACGTTGATGAATGAAAGGCGGCTGACAACAGCCACTTTAGCGATGCCTTCATCCGATTGTGCCTGAGCCACCGACGCAGGTGCAACAGTCAGCAACCCAAGTGCTAACGCGGCTGCTTTGTGCAGCAAAACTGTTGGTGTTTGCGACCCCATTTCATTCGATTAGAGAGACGGTTCATAAAGCCGAGTAAATTGGCATAGTTAATGTGACATTATAGCGCACAGCGGCTTTGCCAGCGAAGCATTGCCGCGTTACAGACATCTTATGACCAACGCAGCAATCCGCATCGACGCGCTCGAGAAAACTTATTCTGGTGGCAAACAAGCGCTTGGCGGGGTCAGCTTTGACGTACCGCGTGGAGAGATATTCGGGCTGCTTGGCCCTAATGGCGCAGGCAAATCGACGTTGATCAACATATTGGCGGGAATGGTCAAAAAAACAGGCGGTCACGCCAATATCTGGGGCTTTGACATTGATGAACATCCGCGCAATGCCAAGGCGAGCATTGGCATTGTTCCCCAAGAAATCCTGTTCGACCCATTTTTTACACCGTTTGAGGCACTTGAGCTTCAGGCGGGACTGTACGGCGTTGCAAAAGCCAAACGCCGATCAATGGAACTGCTCCGCGCGGTGCATTTGGAAGATAAGGCTCATGCCTATGCGCGCACGCTATCAGGTGGCATGAAGCGGCGTTTGCTGGTGGCCAAAGCAATGGTGCATTCGCCGCCAATCCTTGTGCTTGATGAACCAACCGCTGGCGTTGATGTTGAGCTTCGTCAGCAGCTTTGGGCTTATGTCCGTGAGCTTAATGCGCAAGGGGTGACCATCGTCCTCACCACCCACTATCTCGAAGAAGCTGAGGAGCTTTGTGACCGGATCGCGATTATCAACCACGGTACGCTGATCGCGAATAAGCCGACGCACGAGCTGCTTGGTATGGCGCAGGAAAAGGTTGTCGAAGTCACTGTCGACCGTGACATTGTCACCGTGCCCAATTCGCCAATGTTTCAAAAGGTCGAGGTTAAGGCTGGGCGCGTTCTGACGATCACTTATTCCAAAGCTGTCGCCAATGCAGGCGACGTCCTTGGTGCAGTCCAAGCTGCGGGTTTTGGTATTGCGGACGTATCCACGCGCGAGGCCGACCTTGAACATGTATTCCTCAATCTCACGCGAGCCGCCAATGGCTGAATATGACGTCCTCATTATCGGATCGGGTGCAGCAGGATTGACAGCGGCGCTCCAGCTCGCAGCACAGGGACGAACCGTAGCCGTGCTCGCCAAGGGCAAATTAAGCGATGGTGCAACAGCTTGGGCGCAGGGCGGGATTGCGGCTGTGCTTGAACCTGGTGATACGTTTGAGGATCATATCCGCGATACGATGGTAGCCGGTGGTGGTCTTAACAACCGAGAGGCGGTTGAATTCGTCATCGAAAATGCGCCTGAAGCCATTGAGCGATTGGCAGCGCTTGGCGTCCCATTTAACCCCGGAGACGAGGCCAAAGGCTGGCACCTGACGCGCGAGGGCGGGCATAGCCACCGGCGGATTGTTCACGTCAATGATGCCACGGGCTGGGCAGTGCAGCAGGCGCTTGAGACCGCCGCACATGCCAACCCGAACATCAGCCTGATCCCCGATATGGTCGCGATTGACCTCGTGCTTGGGCGGCATCAGCAGCGCTTTTCAACCAGCGGGCGGATCCACGGCGTCTATGCACTCAACCGCGCGACGGGGAGTGTTGAAACTTTCGCGGCGCGCGCAACCATTCTTGCTACGGGCGGCGCAGGTCGTACCTATCTTTATTCAACCGCGCCGCGAGGAGCGACCGGAGACGGCATCGCAATGGCATGGCGCGCGGGGTGCCGCGTGTCGAATATGGAGTTCATGCAATTCCACCCGACCTGCCTGTACAATCTTGAGGTCAAGAATTTCCTGATCACTGAAGCAGTGCGCGGCGAAGGCGGGCATTTGAAGCTACCGACCACAGGCGAGCGCTTCATGCCGCGTTTTGACGATCGCGAGGAACTCGCCCCGCGCGACATTGTTGCGCGCGCGATTGACCATGAGATTAAGCGGCTTGGGCTTGATTATGTTCACCTTGATATCAGCCACAAACCGCCTGAATTCGTCCGCGAGCATTTCCCCAATATCTATGAGAAGCTGCTCGGGCTTGGCATTGATATCACCAAGCAGCCGATTCCAGTGGTGCCCGCCCAGCATTACACCTGCGGCGGCGTGATCGTTGACCTTGACGGGCGTACCGACGCGCCGGGGCTATATGCGGCGGGCGAAGTCACGCAATCAGGATTGCACGGTGCGAACCGGTTGGCCTCAAACAGCTTGCTCGAATGTCTTGTGTTCGGCGATGCGTGCGCCCGCGATATTGTCGCCAATTGGAATGGGCTGCCCGCCCCGCCTGTGATCCAAGCGTGGGATGAAAGCCGCGTGACCGACAGTGATGAGGAAGTGGTGATCGCGCAGTGCTGGCGCGAAATCCGCCAGTTCATGTGGAATTTCGTCGGCATCGTCCGCACCACCAAACGGTTAGAGCGCGCCAAGCACAGGATTGACCTGCTGCGCCGTGAGGTTGAGGATTATTACAGCCATTTCCGCGTGACGCCTGATCTGATCGAGCTGCGCAATCTGGTTGAGGTGGCTGACCTCATCATCCGTTCCGCGCTGTCACGCCGTGAAAGCCGGGGGCTGCATTACACACTTGATTATCCGCAGACCGATGTGGATGCGGTGGATACTATCCTGCTGCCTTAGCCGCCCAAATGCAGCTTACGGAACATTTCAAGCCGCGCCTCAAGTACCCGTTTTTTGAGCGTCACCGCCGCCGCAAGTTTGCCACTACGCGCTTCGGCATTGGCAAGCGTGAGTTTCATCCCCGTATCATCAATCACTTTGGGGCTGGCATAATCACTGCCGAGATTGGCAATTGCCTTATCTAGAAACGCGCCCGCCTGCTCAAGTTCATTGGCTGATTGCGCGCGATTGGCCTCGGCAAGCGTGCGGCGCACCGCATCATATTTGGCTTTCATCGGATTTTTCGCACCTTGTCCGTGATGGTGTCCGAGATGATGGTTGCCAGACACTGCTGACGCAGGAAGCGCGAGCGCGACAAGCACCGTCGCCACGGCCAGCCTATTTGCGTACCAAACTCCCACCACTACCCTCATAATAGGCCAGACCATAAGCCTTGGCAGTTTCCGCCGCTGCTGTCCGGCTTGCCTGAGGGAAGGTGTAGCCCTTGTCGATCAGTTCAGCAATCCGCGCATTCTGATCGGTATTAAGCTTGGCACCGTCAACCGAAGCAGGCGTCTTATCAGTGCGCACATAGGCAAATTGCTTCGGCCCGCTTTGCGCGACGATGATATTCTGCCCCGAATTGATCAGATAGGCCGCGTCGCCGCCACTCAGCGAAACGCCAGTGTATGATCCTTCGGACTTGTCATAGGGGTGCGTGTGGAAAATGCCCCGCACACTAAATTTGGATGGGTCTTTAAGCGTCAGCTTGGGGCTAAAACTGCCCGAAGTGCTGCCATCGCCCCCGATATTCTGGATACTGAGCCGCCCCTTGCTATCCGCAACAATCGTGCCGCCCTGCTCCTTGCTCTTGCCGCCGGGGAAACTGCGATAGCGCAGCGTTTCAAACACTTTCTGCACCTCGGGCGCGAATTCAATCCGGGCAGGCGCAGCGCTGGGCGAAGTCGCCGTTGCAATGTCCGAAACCTTGGTCGTCGGCGGTGCAGCATCGGCCTTGGCAGGCGCTGGCTTAGACACCGTGCTGACGCTGTTCAGATCATAAAGCGTCGGCGCTTGCAGCGGAGAGTTATCCCCCCCGCCGTACCGCCCGCTGAGCAACTGCCCTATTTCGACAGGGGTGAGCTGCGTCTGGATCAGCGACCCAAGCTGCGCCCCGAGATCAGGATTTTGCAGGTTAACCGTGCCAAGATCAGCCGCGAGACCCGCGATATCAAAGCCAAGCCGCGACGCATTGCGGCCCAGAATCTGATTCGCCAGACTATCCGCCCCAAACCCAACGCGCACATTGAGCGCGTCACTAATTTGCGCCCTGAGCAACGACTGATAAGACTGAACCGACAACGCGAATCGCCCCCGCAAAAGGAGTTGAATTGGCAGAAAAATAGCGCAAGCAAAAACCGCTGTCTCTAATCGAAACGATTAGATGGCTGCGGCTTTTTGTAGTTTCATTTCAATAAATGCCGCCGCACTCCCCCCACCCTTCCCCTCCCCCGCATTCGCCGTTAAGACCCAAAGCCGAAATGGCTGACCAATCTCCTCTTGATGCGTTCAAGTCGGTGCTTACTGGCACCGCGCGGGCGCTGGCGCATGAGCCCGAGGTTGAGCTGGCCTTTACCGCCGACGCGCCGAGCCAGGTGGGGAAGAATTTCCGCGTTCCCATGCCGGGGCGCTCGCTTTCGCTTGAGCAAGTATCCGAAGCGCGCGGCTTTGCCGATGCGATGGCGCTGCGGTTGCGGCATCACAGTGCGGCGGTTCACGCGGTGCATCGTCCGGCTGATCCAGTTGCGGGGGCTGTGTTTGATGCAGTTGAAAGCGCGCGGGTTGAGGCGCTGGGTGCGCGCGCGATGGCTGGGGTGCGCGCGAACCTGAGCTTTGCCACCGAAATGCGAATGCGATCCGACCCGATCACGCGCGCGCAGGCGGCGGACGAGGTGCCGCTGTCGAGCGCAATTGGCCTGCTGGTGCGTGAGCGGTTGACGGGAGATGCGCCGCCGACATCTGCGCGCGGTGGGCTTGATATGGTGCGCGGCTGGATTGAGGAGAAGGGCGGCGATGATATTGATGCGCTTGGCCTTGCGCTTGATGATCAGGCGGCGTTTGCGATGCTCGCGCAGAAATTGCTCGTTGATCTCAACTTGATCGAGGCGAGCGAGGAGCTTGATCCGACTGACCAAGATGACAGCGAAGACGATGAGGACGAGGGCGACAGCGAAGACCAAGACACCGACGAAGATGACGGCGGCGATTCGGATGCGCAGATGGAAGCGCGGGCCGAGCCTTCGGACGGCGAGGCCGAAGACGGCGAGACTCAGGAGATGGACGCCGAGACCGAAATGGAGTCGGACGGCGAGCCAAGCGACGACGGCCAAGACGGGATGATGCCCGTGCGGCCCAATCGGCCGCTGTCTGATCTGCCCCCGCAATTTGATTATAAAAGCTGGAGCGAGGCGTTTGACGAGGAAATCGCCGCGACTGAGCTGTGTGATGAGGATGAGCTGACCCGGTTGCGGGCTTATCTTGATCAGCAATTGCTCCATTTGCAAGGCGCAGTGACCAAGCTCGCCAACCGCCTGCAACGCCGCCTGATGGCGCAGCAAAACCGCAGTTGGGATTTTGATCAGGAGGAAGGCATTCTTGACGCGGCGCGGCTGGCGCGGATCGTGGTTTCGCCGGGGCTTTCGCTGTCTTACAAGATTGAGCGCGATACCCAGTTTCGCGATACCGTCGTCACACTGTTGATCGACAATTCGGGGTCAATGCGCGGGCGGCCAATCTCGATTGCCGCGATCAGCGCCGATATCATGGCGCGCACGCTTGAGCGCTGCGGCGTGAAGACCGAGATTTTGGGCTTCACCACACGCGCGTGGAAGGGCGGGCAGGCGCGTGAAAGCTGGCTCGCGGCGGGGCGTCCGGCGGCTCCGGGGCGTTTGAATGATTTGCGCCATATCATTTACAAAAAGGCTGACGAGCCGTGGCGGCGGGCGCGCAAATCGCTTGGCCTGATGATGCGCGAGGGGCTACTCAAAGAGAATATTGACGGGGAAGCTTTGAAATGGGCGCATGGCCGCCTGATCGCGCGGCCTGAGGAACGCAAGATACTCATGGTGATTTCGGACGGCGCGCCGGTTGACGATTCAACGCTGTCAGTCAATCACGGTGCTTATCTGGAGCGGCATTTGCGCCAGATGATCAACTGGATCGAAACCCGCTCGCCCGTTGAGCTATGCGCGATTGGGATCGGCCATGATGTCACGCGTTATTATGCCAAAGCGGTAACGATCATGGACGCCGAACAGCTTGGCGGGACGATGGTTGAGCAGCTTGCCGGGCTGTTCGACAATGATCAGAGCAGATAGCCGCCGTCACTGGTGAGTATTGCCCCGGTGATCGTCGCGGCGGCATCCGAAAGCAGGAAGGCGATTTGTTCCGCAATCTCCTCAGCGCTAGCAAAGCGGCCTAACGGGGTTCCGGCCTTGGCGATTTTCTCAAACGCCGCCGCCTCGCCGCCGCTATCGCGCGCGAGATCGTTGAAGAACGCTTCGTTGCGCCATATCGGGGTTGTGACGCCTGCGGGCGCGATGGCGTTGATCCGGATGCCGTGGGGGGCACATTCTTTCGCGGCGATTTTCATCAGATGAAGCACGCCAGCCTTTGACGCGCCGTAGGCTGCGATCCCCGCCTCGGCCTTGATACCAGATGCGGACGCCACAATTACAATCGCGCCGCCCCGGTCATGCGCTTTCATCGCACGGATCGCGGCGCGCAGCGTCAGGAATGCGCCGTCAAGGTTGGTTGACATCACCCGCCGCCACTCGCTCATATCAAGTGTATCAATCGCGCCGCTGCCCGAGACACCAGCGTTGATCACCGCGAGATCAAGACCGTCCAGATGATGTGCAGCGTCGGCCCAAAAGCCCTCATCAGCAACATGCCCGGCCAACCGCACCGCGCCCGCAACATCGGCGGTTGCCGCGTCAAGCGTCTGCGCGATGCGGTCGGTGAGGATCAGTGACGTTACCCCTGCAGTCGCAAGGCTATGTGTCACTGCAAGTCCAATGCCCGAAGCAGCGCCAGTTATAAGCGCCGATTTTGCGGAGAAATCACAAGTCATATCCGTCGATTAGGCGAGCAACCACTGTTTCTCAAGCATCTGTCTCAGGCGACATCGCTGATCCCAAGTTCGGCGAGCTTGCGGTACAGCGTTGAACGACCAATATTCAGGCGCCGCGCAACTTCGGTCATCCGGCCCCGATAATGGCCGATGGCGAGACGGATCACATCAGCCTCAATTTCCTCAAGCGAGCGCATATGGCCATTGGATTGATAGAGCGTAACGCCTGCCTCATTCACCACGCGGCGTGCAAGCGTTGGCGCTTTGGCGTGAGCCGCGATTTCGGGAAAATCAGCGGCGGTCAGCGCGTCACGGCGGCAACCAATCGCTGCGCGCAGGAGCGTCGCCTGCAACTGGCGGATATTGCCCGGCCAGCTATATTCGGCGAGCAAAGCCAGCGCATCATCGGTGATTCCAAGCCCGCGAATGCCCTGATGTCGCGCCATTCGCGTAAGCAAATGCCGCGCAAGCGCCGGAAGATCGGCAATCCGTTCGCGCAGCGGTGGGATTGTGACATGAACCGCTGCAAGTCTGTAATAAAGATCTTCACGGAAGCGCACCGCCATAATGTCATCAAGCAGGCTGCGGTTGGTTGCCGCAATCACGCGAACGTCGACTTCACGAAAACCGCGTGCGCCGATTGGATGGACTTCGCCTGACTGGATCGTCCGCAGCAGTTTAGCATGGAGATCAAAGGGCAATGCCTCAATCTCATCAAGCATGATCGTTCCGCCGTCAGCCTCAAGCAATTTGCCGTCATGGCGGGTAAACGCCCCGGCAAAGGCACCGCGTTCATGGCCAAACAATTCGGACTCGATCAGGTTGGCAGGGATGGCGGCACAATTAACGCGGATGAAGGGGCGCTTCTCACGTGCCGAAGACAGATGGATCGCGTTCGCGACGATGTCTTTGCCGACGCCGCGTTCGCCCTCAATCAACACTGGAATACGGGCCCGCGCAGCCTTAGCCGCGATTGCAAGGGCGGAGCGGAATGCTGGTTCTGATCCAACAATTTCGCCAAACCCAAGCGGCGCTGAATCCTTTTCAGATAAAGGGCGCAGTTCGCCTTTTGGTGCTTCGGGACATACGGTTGCCTCAAGTGCTGCGACCAAACGATCAGGCGCGATCGGCTTGACGATAAAATCGCTTGCCCCTGCGCGCATTGCTTCGATTGCCAGCGCGTTTGAATTCACTGCGGTGAGTAACAAAATTGGAAGCGCTGGGCGCCGCTCGCGAATATCGGCGATCAATGCTGCACTATCATGGCCGGGCATCGCCTGATCAATTACCACCGCGTCGAGCATCATTCCATCACGCGTGCCGAGCATTGCAATCGCCATTTCAGCACTTGTTGCGTTGATACTGCGCCATCCAGAGCGTGACGCGAGTGCCGAGACCAAACGCTGCTGCGCTGGTTCATCATCGATCAGCATCATGATATGTGCGCCCGATGGCATCATCCGCAATTTCCGTCTCGATAAGTGATTCTCGCGCCTTATCGCAAATGGGTAAACGGGCGATTAAGCGCACACTGTGACAAGGATCGCAGGTACAACCGAATCTGTGCCTAATTTGTGACAGGATGATCGCTGTGGAAATGTATAATGCGGGGTTGAGATGTTGCGCGCCCGCCACTAAGCATTGCGAATCAATATGTTGCATCGTCAGAGGGGTGAATTATGGGAACCAGCAATAATCACGGTGACATGCGTGCGCATCAGGATACTTATTCGGGTGTCATGGGCCTGCTGAAGTGGGGAACGGTCGCTTCGGCCATTGTCGCAGCGATCGTCATTTTCTTGATCGCGGGCTGACGTGGTAAAAATCGCAGTCCTCAAGGAAAGCGCCGCTGGTGAAAGGCGCGTTGCCGCATCCGCCGAAACCGTCAAGAAATTCATCGGCCTTGGTGCCTCGGTTGCGATTGAAGCAGGCGCAGGTGCAGGCGCTTCGGTGTCCGACGCAGATTATACTGCTGCCGGGGCAAGCGTCGGTGCGCTCTCCGCCACGATCAAGGATGCTGACATCATCCTCGGCGTGCAGGGGCCGGATCCCAAATCACTCAAAGGAGCCAAATCGGGCGCATGGCTTGTCGCTGGCCTTAATCCCTTTGTTGAACGCGCGCGGATTGATGAATATGCCAAGGCTGATGTTGAGGCATTGGCGATGGAATTCATGCCGCGTATCACGCGCGCCCAGTCAATGGATATTCTTTCAAGCCAGTCGAACCTCTCGGGCTACAAAGCAGTGCTTGATGCAGCGAGCGAGTACGGCAAGGCTTTCCCAATGATGATGACGGCAGCGGGCACAGTGTCTGCGGCGCGTGCCTTTGTTATGGGCGTGGGCGTTGCAGGGCTACAGGCGATTGCAACTGCACGGCGTTTGGGTGCGCAAGTTTCGGCAACTGACGTGCGCTCGGCCACCAAGGAACAGATTGAATCGCTGGGTGCCAAGGCGATTTTCGTTGAGGATGTCAAAGGCATCGAAGGCGAAGGATCGGGCGGCTATGCAACCGAAATGTCCGACGAATATAAGGCCGCGCAAGCAGCACTTGTTTCAAGCCATATCGCCAAGCAGGATATCGTGATCACCACAGCGCTGATCCCCGGTCGACCGGCCCCGCGCTTGATCAGCGACGCGCAAATTGCAAGCATGAAACCCGGCAGCGTGATCGTCGATCTCGCGGTTGAAGCGGGCGGCAATGTCGAAGGTGCGGTTGCAGGGCAAGTCACCATCATCCACGGCGTCAAGATCGTCGGCCACAAAAATGTTCCCGGACGTTTGGCAACTGATGCGTCAGCACTGTTTTCGCGCAATCTCTTCAATTTCCTCTCGGCCTTTTGGGATAAGGAGGCGGGCCGTCCCGTCCTTCCTGATGACGATGAGATCACCAAAGCCATCCGCCTGACGCAGGGCGGCAAGGTTGTGAATGAACGGTTGCTCGGGTGAGTCGGCAATCGCCAGACATTCAGTTTTAGGGGTTAATCCATGGAATTCATCTCAATCTTGAGCATCTTCGTAATGGCCTGTTTTGTTGGTTATTATGTCGTCTGGTCAGTTACTCCTGCGCTGCATACGCCGCTGATGGCGGTGACCAACGCGATCTCGTCGGTGATTATCGTCGGCGCACTGATTGCATCCGCAGCCGGCGGTAGTGCTACCTCAAAATGGCTTGGGCTGATCGCCGTTGTATTTGCGAGTATTAACATTTTCGGTGGCTTTGCCGTCACCGCGCGGATGCTCGCCATGTATAAGAAGAAAGAGCGCTAGAACGCGTTAGCCAAAAAGTTCTGGGGGTTCCGGCAGGGACTGATGTGACCAAACGGGGAAATGATTGACATGCACGAAGCCACCTCAACACCTGCCTGGGCCATGCTGGCGTATCTGATCGCGGGCGTCTGCTTCATCCTTGCGCTGCGCGGGCTTTCATCGCCAAGCACATCGCAGCGTGGCAATCGCTTCGGCATCGCGGGAATGGGCCTTGCGGTTGGAACAACGTTATTCCTCAATGATGTTGCCTCACTGCCTGAAATTATGGGTGCAATCGCTATTGGTGGCGTCATCGGCTGGGTCACGGCAAGGCGCATCGCAATGACCGATATGCCGCAGCTTGTGGCGGCGTTTCACAGTTTGGTTGGCATGGCAGCGGTTTTGGTCGCCGCCGCCGCCTATCTCAATCCCCAAGCTTTTGGAATTATCGACACGCTAACGAACGAAATTAACAAGGTCAGCCGCGTTGAAATGGGGCTTGGCATCGCAATTGGTGCGATCACGTTCAGCGGTTCAGTTATCGCCTTTCTCAAGCTCAACGGCAACATGTCGGGCGCGCCGATCATGCTGCCGGGGCGGCATATCATCAATCTTGGCACACTTGCCGGGATTATCGGCCTGACCGGCTACTTCTTAACCGACCAAAGCCCATGGGTGTTTTGGACGATTACTGCGCTTGCTTTCCTGATCGGCTTCCTCCTGATCATCCCAATTGGCGGGGCCGATATGCCCGTCGTTGTGTCGATGCTTAACAGCTACTCGGGCTGGGCTGCGGCTGCGATGGGCTTCACGCTCCAAAATACGGCCATGATCATCACCGGCGCGCTGGTCGGTTCATCGGGTGCAATCCTGTCCTACATCATGTGCAAGGCGATGAACCGCAGCTTTATCTCGGTGATTGCTGGCGGCTTTGGTGCCGCACCAGAGGCGGGCGGAGCGGCTGCGAAAACTGACCGTCCGTGGAAGCGCGGATCAGCTGAAGACGCGGCCTTCCTGATGGGCCAAGCAGAGCAAGTTATCATTGTTCCCGGTTACGGCATGGCGGTGGCGCAGGCACAACATGCGCTGCGCGAAATGGGTGACCTCCTCAAAAAAGAGGGCGTCAAGGTCAAATATGCAATCCATCCCGTTGCTGGCCGTATGCCAGGCCATATGAACGTGCTGCTCGCCGAGGCCAATGTGCCTTATGATGAAGTGTTTGAGCTTGAAGACATTAACAGCGATTTCGCGCAGAGCGATGTCGCGTTCGTCATCGGCGCGAACGATGTGACCAACCCAGCGGCCAAGACCGATAAGACGTCACCCATCTACGGAATGCCCATTCTTGACGTTGAAAAAGCCAAGACAGTGCTGTTCGTCAAACGCTCAATGGGCGGGGTTGGCTATGCCGGGGTTGATAACGACGTATTCTATATGGATCAGACCATGATGCTGCTCGCCGACGCCAAAAAAATGGTTGAAGACATCTGTAAAGCGCTTGCGCACTAGATATTGGGATAATTCATCGCCAAGGATGCATCCGTAATGGATGCATTTAAGCACAATGAGCTATATAAATTAATAAACTTTACGCGCACTTAGCTGCGCGACTCTCGATTCAACGTTACGGCTGCACATATTTGCTCCGTAATGGCAACAATCATATATGGCGATAATCCGTTCTGGTGGCAATCTGGTTAACAAGCTAATAGTCTTGTAATAACAGGGGCGCAACCAATGGAACAACAACCCGTGATACAATCTGGATATCAACACACTCCAATCGCACTTATTTTTTCGGATAATGATGGAGGGGCTGGGGCAGCACGAGACGCTGTTCTTGCGGCAGGAGGTAGAATAGGTGCCAGTACCAGCATTGCCGACGCATCGCAGCGTTTAGATAATCAGGCCGTGGCCAACGCAATATTTATCGATATCACCAGCTATAATCGTCCACTGATCGACACGCTGTTTAGTGATATTGATCGATGGTCTGATAGTACGTTTATTCCTACAATAGTCTCGGTTCCAATTGAATTGATCGACCTTTTTGTTGAGTGGATGGATGATGACCGGGTCACGCTATTGTGCCAGCCGGATGCGATTGACCGAGTTTCGGCGATCACAACGTCGTGGACGCGCCAAGAGATGGTGTTCAATGATATTTCAACTGAGCTTGACGGAATCAGAATTAAGCGCATCTCCGATGAGGTGTCTCGACTATCTCGAAGTCTTTCGCGGCTGGTCGCAAATTCAGCAACCCCGTTTGATGCTGCACAAAGTGATGAAAATGGCCGCGTAAAGGGGGTTCGGCTTGATTTCATTTCCGAACCGATGTCGTCTGCACATCTTCCAGCAATTGATGCAGGAGAAGTGCGCGCGATGCTTCGGCTCCGCCGCCTTCGTAACAATTATTTTTCCCCAGAACTGTTTGCTGACCCAGCATGGGACATGCTGCTCGATCTCACCGCTGCGCAACTTGAGGGAGAGAAAGTTGCAGTGTCGAGCCTGTGCATCGCCGCCGCTGTTCCGCCCACAACCGCGCTACGCTGGATCAAAACAATGTGCGATGCAAAACTGTTTGAGCGCCATGCCGACCCGCTTGATGGCAGGCGGATTTTCATTGGCCTGTCTGCTGGCGCGTCAACTGCGATGCTGGCCTATCTTGGCGCAGTCAAGCGCGCGGGCGGTCATGTAATTTGATCAGGCCAACACGCGCTCAATGAGCCAGAAGGCTGAGATACTCCCGATTGCATAACCCATTGCCATACGCGCTTGATTGAGCCGCGCGGTGGCAATGTGGCGGATCATTGCAAGCAGGGCCAGACCCGCGCCAACGATCAGCAATTGGCCAGCCTCCACGCCGAGATTGAACGTCAGTAGCGCGACTGGAACCTCACCCTCGGGCAAACCAATTTCGGCAAGAGCGCCTGCGAAACCGAAGCCGTGCAGCAGTCCAAAGGCAAAAGCGATCACCCAGGGGATACGTTCGGACAAGCGCGGCGCATCGGCGCGCGATTTCACAATTTCAACCGCGAGAAATACAATCGACAGCGCAATGCAAATCTCAACCGGCTGGCGCGGGACACTTAGAATCTGAAGCGACGTCGCGATCAGTGTGATTGAATGCGCAACGGTGAACGCCGTCACCGCCTTGGCGACTTGCCAACCGCCGGTGAGTAGTAGGACGAGTGATAGCACGAACAGCAGATGATCAAATCCTGCCAGAATATGCGCAATCCCAAGCTTGAAATAAGTCTTGGCGACCTGCGCGCGATCGGCTTTCAAGGCGACTTCGGCCATTGGCGCGTCAGCGGTCAATCGCGCCGCCTGTACAGGCCGACCAAGCGGCGCAATCCGCACCAGCGCGTCAGTGAAGGTGGTATCAAGCCCAGTGAGGCCAATCTGCTGCCCCGCCAAATCGCCCGTACATTTGACGTCAGAGATTTCCAAAACCGCGCCGTTTGCGCGTGTGCGACTAGCAAGGCGCACGGTGCAGGATTTGGGAAGCGATGGCGTGGCATTGCTCGCAAGCCCACCCTTGATTGGTGCCTTCCACACCATCCGCCATTCGCTTGCACTGCGTTGGATCAGTTCGAGATAGCCGGGGCGAAGCTCATCCGCGCGCGCGGTTGCGGTGATGGTGAGCAACAATATAAAAAGCGCTAATAGCCGCATTAGGGCCGCTCAATTTTAATGTCATAGCCGTCTAACAGTGTCTGATACGCCTGATTTTCGCGCGTGATGCGCGTTGCCGAACGCCAGTCATTCTCGACGCGTTGGCGCACCTCGGCCAGTTTGGGCTGGCCTACCGCACTCACCGTATCAACACGGACGAGGTGGAGGCCAAAGCCCGAAGAGATTGGCCCCGACCATTTCCCTTTAGGCAGACCGATCAGTTTTGCCGCGAACGCATCACCGTACTGACGGTTTACGGCTTCACTTGTCGCGCCTGTCACGCTGCGCGGCAACGAGAGTGAGTCGCCAAGTTTTTCAGCATCAGCGCCGTCCTGCAAGCGCGCAAGCAAAGCTTTTGCTTTCAACAAAGCCGCTGCCTCATCCCCGGTTGTACTGACATATACTGATTGAAAACTGATCAGTGGGTCAGCGGCATAACGCGCGGGATTTTTGTCGAGCCATGCTTGAAGCACAGCATCGCTTGCTGCCATTGTCTCAGCCTCTGAAGCGGCCAGAAACTCCATCTTGGCACGCAAACGCTTGCGCACAATCGCATCATCTTGATCAAGGCCTAGGCGGATCGCCTCACGGTAATATATCTCCTCCTTGATGTAATCGCGGATCAGTCCGTCAAGTTCATTGGTGCTTGGCGGGCGCTGCCATGTTTGCGACCAGATGTTCGCCAGCCTTTGCACCTGGGCTTCGCCAACGACAATCCGGCGATCACTGGCGTCCACCATGTCTCCACGCCACGCATAAAAGGCGAAGATTGCTGCCCCCGCGATCAGAAAATGCACCAGTGGTTCGCGCAACCAGCGTGCGGTGCGCTCTCGCAAGGATGTCATTTGTTCTTTGGCACGTACCAAATCGGCGATGTGTAAGCACGCTCCTGTGCCTTCATTGTTACCGAGAGCGGCATTTTTACCTTGAAGCGCACCGCATCATAAGCGGGCCAGCTCGGCGTCGGGATTTCCATCACGCGAACGTAATAGAAAGCCTTCACCCGCGCATCAAATTCAGGGTCAGTCCAAACCGTCATCAGTTCAGCCGCGCCGATACTGTTAGAGTATGTCGCGTTTGCCAGATTGACGGTATCGCCAACCGGAGTGAGCTTACCGCCGGTCAATTTGCGCCGTGCGGGTTCACTCCAGATGACATCAAATATTTTCTCATGGAGCTTCCCGTTTGCATCAACCCAGCCTTTGATCACCTGTGCCCGGTCAAGATTGCCCCCCATCGGGTCTTTGAGTGCCGAGACGATAAAGCTTGGCGCGTTACCTGTACCGGGCTTCAAATCTGCCCCCATCGGCACGCCGCGCGTATAACCTGCCTTCACCATACCGGCCTTGAGGTCGTTCGCTGTAAAATCCCAACCACCAAAGAAACGCACCTGTATGCGCGGGCCGGTGGTCGCATAAACCTCGCGGCGCATCATCGCATCGAAAATCGCCGCACGGGTATTGGCCTTGGCCCAGACGCCCGCATAGCCCCCCGCTAGATAATGCCAGCCAAAGCGACCTTGGTTTGATCCCAAGTTTTGTGGCTGAGTGGCGCGGCCTGCGCGGGGTTCAACCCCGCTATGTTTGCCAAAGAAGTTATTCTCGTCACCCGTGGCAAGTGCTGTATGGCTGTCAGTAGCCCCGATCATCCCGAATTTATAGGGGTTCACGCCCGTGCGCGCCTCAATCGCTAGCCCGCGCTTGAGCGCTTCACGGACATATTCGCCCGCGAACATTGCATCGGTTTTATTGGCCTGCATCGTCAAATTGCCAAGTTCCCAACCCGCATCGCCGTACCCTGCAAATTCATCGTTGGGCGAAAGAAAGGGGTGTGACTCGCTATCCCCCTTGATCTGCGTCACCTCAACCACTGGCTCACGCGCGGCGCGTCTGCGCGCATAATCCGCCGTCATCGGCCCGCCGTCCGGGCCAGTCAGTTCAAACATCAGGCCGTTTGAGACATTGCTGTTATGCGGAATTGCGAGCGCTTTGCCGCCCGTCACTTTCTCATAATTATCCATATAATCCCACAACATCGCCGCCGATGTGCCTGTGAGCGAAGAATAAGGCAGCACCTTGTCCGCTTCCTTCTTGCCATCACGGAACATGACAACGCGGTGAAGATTATCGCCGCCGGGCATCAGCGTATATTCAAACCCCATAAACGCAGTAAACTTGCCCGGCTCATTATAGCGCTCGACCACGTCAGTATGCGCCGTCCAGATCGTTCGCGTGGTTTTCTTCTGTTGCTCGGGATTGACCAGCGCCGGGGGCAATGCGTTACGCCCAACCATGTCAATAAGCTCGGCTGTTACCCGCTGCGAACCTTCCGGCCCTTCGTGCATCATATCATGCCAGCGCCGCAGCAGCGGATCACGGATCAAAAGGCGCGGCGCATCATAAATCGCCTTGGTAACACCAAGCCCATCCGAGTGGTCAGCAATCACCAGAAAATCGAGCGGCTGCGCCAGCTTCGCCTTCATCCCCGTGGTCGCGGTCACTTCCTCACCGCGCGCAAACCGCAGCGCCTCCTCCGAGCCAAGCCGCACCCCAAAGCCAAATGCATCAACCGAATTCGAGGTATGAAGATGCGTATCCCCCCAATAAACCCGCTCAGGAAATTCGGTTTCGGTGACTTGGACGTCAGTTTTGCGGCCAATGTCGGCAACCCGATCACAACCCGAAAGCGCGAGCACGCTTACGCCCATAAATATTGCGAGTGTCTTTGCCATACCTGCCCCTCCCCTTTGGGCTTATGATTTCTGCCCGCCATTTGCTTTGCTGAGAGTTCGCACGCTTATTGAAGAGGGGCAAGCGGTGATTGGTGTATCACGCTTTGTATGATATCCAATCGTCCTGATTAAGGGAACAAGCCGCTATGTGGACTTGAGACTGAAAGTTTGGTGAAGAGTTATGATGGCCACGAAGATTTATAAGAGCGAAGTATTGGCTTCCATTCATGCAATGATGGAAGGCTTTTATGAAACTGGTGCCATCGACAAAAAGACGATGCGCGAATTTGACGAATCCTGCCTGATCGTGGCACCTGTGTTGAAACCCGAAGAGATCAAGGCGATCCGCGAAAGTGAGAGCGTTTCCCAACCCGTCTTCGCGCGTTACCTCAACGTCTCCAAAAACCTCGTCTCCGAATGGGAACGCGGCGTCAAACGCCCCGGCGGGCCAGCCCTGCGGCTGCTCTCGATTGTGAAGCGCAAGGGTTTGGAGGCGATTGTTTGAGGGGTAAAAACATGGAGGTTCTGAACGATTGGAGCAGCCGCGAACGCGAGCGACTGCACAAGGAACTCGACAAGCTCCTTGACCAAAAGCAGAAAATTCAATCTTGGATCGAAAACCACCGTGGCGGATTTAGCGCAGCGTGGGACAATGACAGCATTCGTTACGAGTGCGAGCGCCTTAGTTTTGATGCAATTCATCTTGCGGCAAACGTCTCCGGGAATGATGCACGAAACATCACTTTGCAGCACACAGAGCCGACAGGCCGTGACGCACTACGCCGCTTTCTTAGATTGGTTGCTGCCTATGCCCCCATCGGCAGCAATCCCTCATTCCTATGGCAGGATGTTACTTCAGTAATCGAAGCGCTCGAAGATCTTGACTGCGGCACTGTGTCAGAAATTTTCCAACCTAAGAAAGTCGGCACAGGCGGCATAATCAATCGCGAGGCGCGCAAACGCCTTGAGCAGGCTGCACTGTGGACTTTCTACCTTGACGCACTCCATGGCAAAGGAACGACAACTGCGAACATAACTGAGATTGCTGAAGCGTTCGGGCTAACGGTCAGGCGGGTTCAACAGGGCCGAAAGGAAGCTAGGGCCAATAACAGGCTGACGCTTGAAATTTATAACGTTGAGAAAGCAGGGCAGAACAGCGAATTTCCACATAGTCTTGGTGAACCGCCAGAATTACCGCCCCGTCCGCCAATGACCGAGGAAGAGTTGCAAGTTTGGTGTAACCGTTGGCCAGACGGCATCGTTGATTGGGAAGCTTGGGAAGCCCAAAGAAAATCAGAATTGCGACGGCAAACTTTAGGCGATGTAAAAAGCTGTCTGAAAATTATGGCTGACAACCGTCATATGAAATCATAAGGCTTTTTCGTTTCACCAAGCTTGTCTGGCAAATGCTTCAGAGTGACTTTAACGGCTGTTGGAAATCAAACAACAGAGCAGATCACATGACAAAATCACAGGCATCTATGCCGATCAAAGCAAGTGCCGGATTGCAGAAATTTGAGAGTCACGGACTAATCTATGATCTCAACCACCTGTCACCATTCATCATCGCAGTCACGCCCAAGGCCGATGGTGCGCCCACATTCACTGTGCTGGTGACGTTCGGGCATCATTGTTTCACTCGCGAATGGCGAGAAGGCACAGACGATCCAGCACTGCGCTATGCCATTGACCGGGATGTGCGCTGTTTCTGTCCAGAGCGCTACGCGCTTTCGCTTGGCCTTCCCGCGATTGTGACGACCGCTGCGACGGGCAAGGTCTATTTTAGCCAGGATCGCAACTACCTGATCGTGGAAGCGGTTCACGAGTTGAGTGGCCCGTATGCCGTTTTCTTCAAGCTCGAAAAGGCGGAGCGCCTCCGTAAAGCCGATGCGGTCATGTTTGTGGTGAGCGCCTATGAGAAACGGAATCTACCAGCCAAGAGCCGCTTGCCCTCAATCAGCTTTGCAACGCTGGTTGCTAAGACAGTGCGAGGTGAGAATATCATAGCGCCAAAAAAATAGCTCCGCCGAAACGGAGCTATTCTGTGCGAGAACCCCTTACCGTCACACGCCGTGACACCTTTGCGGGCGGGACTGCTATCTTGCACTCGCCATAAGCAGCAGTACTCACATAGGCGTAATGGGATGAAAAATCCACTAAAATTCGAGTCTAATCAAGAAGATGGTGGACAGGGCTGGATTCGAACCAGCGTACGCTTTCACGGGCAGATTTACAGTCTGCTGCCTTTAACCACTCGGCCACCTGTCCATTGGTGCGCTTTGGCAAGCGCAGGCCAATGGCGAAGGACAGGTGCGAAGTCAATCACCCGTGTAGTGTGAGCCACTCTTTGCTTGGCGCGCGGCTGGTGCGGACGGTGTTGGCCGCGTCGCTGGTGTCTTCATAACCGATTGACATGCCTGTGAAGAGCATCCGCTCGTCTGGCGTCCCAAGGAAGCTGCGGATCGTTTGCGGATAGACCGCCCAGCATTCCTGCGCGCAGGTGGCGAGCCCGGCCTCAACGGCGAGCAGCATGACGTTCTGAAGATACATGCCAAGGTCTGACCATTGCGGCGGCCCCATGTTGCGATCAACGGTACAGAATAATGCAATGGGCGCGCCAAAGAATTGGAAATTGCGCGCGAACCACATCATCCGCCCCATCTTATCCTCGCGCGGAATACCGAGCCGGGCGTAAAGCTCCTCTCCCACAGCAAAGCGGCGATCTTTGTACAGTGGCGGCAAAACCTTTGGATAAATATCATATTCGGCCGCTTCGCTGCCCGGCCCTTTGCCGAGCGTTTCGAGCATGATCGCCTTGAGCTTTGCCATCGATTCGCCGTGAACGATATCGATATGCCACGGCTGGAGATTGCCCCCCGTGGCCGCGCGCGCAGCCTTTTCTACAATGTCGGTGATCAGCGCGATATCAACAGGAGTGCCCAAAAATGCCCGCACTGAGCGGCGATCAGCAATGGCTTGCGATACGTTCATCATGGCTCCCAACTGGCAAAAATAGCGTCTGCAAGTTTCACTTGCCGTTAACGTCAATTTGCGCAAGAGGATTCTTATTCTTCTCAAACTCAAGGATCAAACCTATGGCCACAGCCTATATTGTTGATGCCGTTCGCACCGCAGGCGGCAAGCGCGGCGGAAAACTCGCCGGATGGCATCCAGTCGATATGGCGGCGGCAACGCTTGACGCCATTGTGGCCCGCACCGGGATTGACGGCGCGCGCATTGACGATGTTGTAATGGGCTGCGTCAGCCAGGGCGGTCAGCAGGCGATGCAGGTTGGCCGCAATGCCGTCCTTGCTGCGCGCAACCTTCCTAATTCGGTGCCGGCCGTCACGATTGATCGCCAGTGCGGATCATCGCAGCAGGCGATGCAATTCGCCGCTCAAGCCGTCATGTCAGGCACGATGGAGATGGTGATTGCAGCAGGCGTTGAAAGCATGACACGCGTGCCGATGGGTTCAACCGCGATGCTCCACATGAAGGAAGGGCTTGGCAATTATAAGTCCCCCCGGCTTGAGGAAGCCTATCCCGGCATCATGTTCAGCCAGTTTATGGGCGCGGAAATGATCGTGAAGAAGCACGGCTTCACCAAGGATGATCTCGATGCGTTTGCCTATCGCAGCCATGCCAACGCCAAGGCAGCGACTGAGGCTGGCGCGTTTGCCAATGAAATTATCGTCCTTGATATCGAAACGCCCGAAGGCATCATCAGGCATAGCATTGATGAAGGCATCCGTATGGACGCGACGCTTGAAGGCATCGCGGGGGTCAAGCTGCTTCAAGAGGGCGGCACGATCACGGCGGCCTCATCAAGCCAGATTTGCGACGGCGCATCGGCGGTGCTGATCGTGTCTGAGGCCGCGCTCAAGGAACACGGCCTGACGCCAATCGCGCGGATTCATAATCTGACTGTAACCGCAGGCGATCCAGTGATCATGCTTGAAGAGCCGCTGTTCGCAACTGACCGCGCGCTCCAGCGTGCGGGCCTCAAAATTGGCGATATTGACCTGTACGAAGTGAATGAGGCGTTCGCGCCGGTGCCGCTTGCATGGGCGAAGCATGTTGGTGCTGATCCTGACAGATTGAACGTTAACGGCGGCGCAATTGCACTAGGCCATCCGCTTGGCGCATCGGGCACCAAGCTCATGGCAACGCTCGTCAACGCGCTCAAAACGCGCGGCGGCAAATACGGCCTGCAAACGATGTGCGAAGGCGGCGGCGTTGCCAACGTCACGATTATTGAACGGCTTTAATTTTTTAGATTTGAAGGAACCCAAATAATGAAACTCGATTCAACCGTATCCGCCGTCATCACCGGCGGCGCATCAGGCCTTGGTGCCGCCACCGCGCGCGCACTTGCCGCCAAGGGCGTGAAGGTCGCGATCTTTGATCTGCAAACCGAAAAAGGCGAAGCGATGGCCGCAGAAATTGGCGGCGTCTTCTGCGAAGTGAATGTCACCTCGGATGAAAGCGTGATCGCTGGCTTTGAAAAGGCGCGCGCCGCGCACGGCCAAGAACGCATCCTCATCAACTGCGCGGGCACAGGTGCCGCGATGAAAACCGCGAGCCGCTCCAAACAGGATGGCAGCATCAAGCATTATCCGGCAGACGCGTTCAACTGGCTGATCCAGATCAACCTCGTCGGCACCTTCCGCTGCATTGCTTTGTCAGCGGCTGGTATGATGACGCTTGATCCCCAGAATGAGGACGGTGAGCGCGGTGCGATCGTCAACACCGCATCTGTCGCGGGCGAAGACGGCCAGATGGGCCAAGTTGCTTACTCAGCATCAAAGGCAGGCGTGATCGGCATGACGCTCCCCATCGCGCGCGATCTGATGAGCGAAGGCATCCGCGTCAACACAATCCTGCCCGGCATTTTTGAAACCCCGCTGATGCTCGGCGCGCCGCAGCAGGTGAAAGATGCGCTTGCCGCATCGGTTCCTTTCCCCAAGCGTCTGGGCAAGCCCGAGGAATATGCCGGCCTTGCGCTCACCATGATCGAAAATGGCTATTTCAACGGCGAAGATGTCCGCCTCGACGGCGCAATCCGCATGGCCCCACGCTGATCTGAACACTGCATAGCAGCGGCGTTGAAGCGTCGCCGCGCCCTCCCCCCAAAGGAAAATAATATGACCAGCCTCTATAGCTTTGTCGAAATCTACACCCGTGCGCTTGACGCTGCCGAGCATATCCTTGGCAAAGGCATCACCTTTGCGGGCGAAAAGGGCATTGCTGAGCAGGATATGCTCGGCTGGCGGCTGGTCGAGGATATGAACCCGCTTAGCTTTCAATTGGCTGTGATCATCAATTTCAGCAATGGCTGGGTCGCGCGTGCGGCTGGCCTAGTGGTGCCTGAATCGATTGAAGGCGCAGCGACCGATGTTGCGGGTTTCAAGACAGCAATTGCCGACGCCCGCACATTCCTTGGTGGCATCACGCCTGCTCAGATCAATGACCGTGACGAAGCGCCGATTACGTTCAAGATCGGCGACATCATGGAGCCAACCCTGCCCGCTGGCCGCTGGCTGACTGGCTTTGCGACAACGAACATCCATTTTCACCTATCGATGGCCTATGCGATCCTGCGGATGAAGGGCGTTCCGCTTGGCAAGATTGACTTGTTCCCAAGCGGGCTCTGATGGCCAAACCCGCACCCCACCGTTTGCAACCTACCAGCTATCCCTTCTCCGCGATCACGCAGACGCGCTTTGGTGACATGGATTTCCTCGGCCATTTGAATAACGTTGCTTATGCGGCGCTGTTTGAAAATGGCCGGGTGCGCTTCAACCGCTCACTTGATGAGCGCAGCTTGCGCGGCAAGGGCGAACGCTGGCTCGTCGCGGCGGTTGAGATCAACTATCTACGCGAAGGCCATTTCCCCGACGATGTACAGATCGGCAGCGGGATTGGTCGGATCGGCACATCAAGCTGGGTAATCGAACAGGCGGCATTCCAAGGCGGCGTGTGCATCGCGACGTGCGACACCGTGCTTGTGTATCAAGGTGTGGACGGCGCTGCCAAACCGCTTGCCGAAAGCTACCGCGCCGAGCTGGAGAAGTTCCGGACGGTCGTGGGCTAATCCACAAGCGCCGTAATGCGTAACCTTACGATTGACATTTACCATGTCGTCAGTCACATTGCGTTATGAAAATTGAAAGTGTCCGGCACAAAGCCCTGCGGCTCTTCCTTGAAACAGGAAAGCCTAAAGGCATTGATAGCCGGGTAGTGGATCGACTTCGTAATATGATCGCGTTTCTGGTGGCCGCGCGTGATGAGGATGAATTTCGGATTCCGCCAAACTTTGGCTTTCATTGGTTAACCGGGGATCGCGCAGGAACCGCAGCAATGACTGTAACGAAAAATTGGCGACTGACTTTCAAAGTAGATGAGAATAAAGCCCTGATTGATTTGGACTTGGAGGATTATCACTAATGTCGATCAAGATTTCTCCCTATTTCGCAGTCCATCCCGGCATTTGGCTGCGTGAGGAGATCGTCGAACCGCGCGGGCTTGGCGTCACTGAACTGGCCCGCCACTTCGGCGTATCGCGTCAGGCGATGAGTACACTCCTCAATGCCCGCGTTGGTCTGAGCGCAGAGATGGCAATTCGCTTTGAAAAGGCTTTCGGGTTGCAGGCCGATACGCTCTGCCGGATGCAGACTAGCTATGAACTCGCTAATGCGCGAGCGCATGAGGATGAAATCTTGGTCGAGCCGCTAAAGGCTGCGGCTTAATCTCTAGAAAACCAAGGCTCTAATTGAACAGCATCTCTCAACTTTGTTTTTATGAAGTCTGGTGCGCGCCATATATATTCAGCCGCTTTCGCTTTGCCCTCGGGAGAAAGCCCTTTCAAGTGCGCGAGTGCTGCATCAATCGAAAACTCAGGTTTTTTATCACAGGGAAAGTTGGTCGAAAGGCCCGTCCAAATGACTACCTCAAACCCCTTCGCACAACCCCAAGTTTTGATTGAGTCTGGCACATCTGGTTCGCCATTTCGGCTACCATCTAGGAAATGATAACCTATTCGTTTGAGTATAGTCCCTTCCCTGCTTCTCAAGTCACAGATGGCATCGTCAGGATTTTTCCGCTTGCTCATGGCATACGCCACTTGGCAAAGTGCCCCATTATTTTCATCGATAACCATCGTAAGAGTGTTTTTGCGGGATTCAGAAATTCTAGAAAATTCAAGAGGTAACTCTGGCCCATCAAACTTCCAATCATCATGCTGTTTACCAAAGTTTTGATGATCGTCGAAGTCCCAGAGCAGAGAGCCCCAGCCTAGAATCGCTATTTTCATTTCCCTCAATCCACAAACACCGGCGTGCGTTTCTCCATATTGGCCATAACGGCCTCAATCTGGTTGGGCGTCCGCATTACCTTCAATTGCTCTTCGGTTTCGAGCTTGAGCAAATCCTGATCGCTCATATGGCCGATGGCGTTGCAGAGGCGTTTGGCGCCGCGAATGGTGTGGGGGTTTTTGGCGGCGATGACCTTTGCCAGTTCAAGCGCCTTGGCGTGGGGGTTGAAATCAATGTGGGTGACGAAGCCATAATCCTTGGCCTCGCTGCCCGAAAACTCGCGGTTGGTATAGGTCAGTTCGCGCAGCACATCATCGCGCACCACCCCACGCCACAGCGGGAAGCCCGCCATATCGGGCACCAGGCCCCACTTGAGTTCCATAATCGCCATGCGGCTTTCGGGGTGGGCGATGCGGATATCCGCGCCTGACATGATCTGGAAACCGCCACCAAAGGCAACGCCGTGAACCGCCGCGATCACCGGCACGGGCAGCTTGCGCCAGCCCCACGCCACTTGCTGCGGCGTATTTGCGTCACCGTGCGTGCGTGCCGACAAGTCATTGCCCGAGCCGCCCGCCATGCTCGCCATATCAAGCCCAGCGCAGAATGATTTGCCCTCGCCCGACAGGACGACAACGCGCAGGCCTGCGGTCGCCTCAAGCGTCTTGAGCGCTTCAATAATCCCGTCAAACATCGCGCCATCAAGCGCATTCATCTTGTCAGCACGGATCAGGCGAACGTCGGCAATACCGCCTTCGAGCATAGTGATGGAAACGCGGTCTTTCATGCGGGTGTCCTTTTCAAAGCGGCTTCAACCAGCGGCAATTGGTCATTACCAAAATACATATCAATCTTATCAACAAAAATCGTCGGTGATCCATAGCCGCCGCGTGCGATCAGTTCATCAGTGTTTGCGCGGAGCAACGCCTTCACTTCATCAGTCTGTGATTTGGCATGAACCGCAGCACCATCAAGTCCGGCGGTATTGGCAACGGCGATCAGCACCTGCGGATCATCAAGATTTTCCTGCGCGCCGAAATAGCTCCCGAATGCCGCACGCGTAAAATCGGTGAGCGCAGGCATATCATCGGCGAGCGCGCAACACATCCGCATCGCGTTCACACTTTTCGCCGGATGAAACGCACTGGGGAAACTCATCTCAACGCCTGCAAGCTTCGCCCAGTCTTTGAGCACTTTCCAACTATGCGCCAATCGCCGATTGTCAGCTTGTTCGCGCGCCGCATAGACCGCCGGATTGACTGCATTAAACACCCCGCCAACAAGGATCGGTCGCAGTGTCGCGCAAAAGCCGGTGCGTTCGATCACCCCGAACAGATTGGTGAAGGCAAGATATGTCCACGGGCTGGAGAGATCGTAGAAAAATTCGATACGGTTCATGGCTAGGTTCCGGACAGAATTTAGCGCGCCTAGTAGACAAGCGCGATCAAGACTTTCCAGCCGTTGAGCGTGAACTCGCAATGGAACGCAATCATGGTGTACCAGTGTTCGCAGGTTGCACTAATTTCATCAAGCGTAAAATTGATTGCCAACGCTAGCTGAATGATTGTTATATGCGCCGGAAAAAACTATGGCTGACATAGACTATTCATGTTGACAATTTTATTGTCAAAAATTAAGCTCAATGTTACTATAATAACAGGGAGTCATAATTGTGTCCCAAATAAATTGCTATAAATGCGGATTCAGCGATAATGGAAAATTTTGTAGTAAATGCGGAAGTTTACTGACTCAGCCAACCGGTTTTATGGAGCATATGAAGCCTATTTTTGGACCATTAAATGATTATTTTTATTATACAGCTAATTTATTGAACTCTAAAAAATTGGCAGAAGACATAAAGTTGGATAAAATTCATTCAATTGACGCCGTAAAATTCATGGTGTCGGCTGTATCTATATCATTCCTGATTACAATTATTTTTCCGAGCCAAATTATAATTCCAAATTTTCTTCCAATACTAGCGGAAGCTTTGGAGGCAATTTTTATTTCTGTTGCGGCAATATTATTTATTTCACCAGTTCATTATTTTTTGAGAAAAAAAGGTGATAAAATTTCGTTTGGAAAATATTCTATCGCTGTTATTTGCATTACCGCTTTGTTTTACCCGTGGCTAACTTTTATAGGTGGCCTTATTCAATATCTAACCGGACAAGATGCATCTAACGCTATCGGAAATTTGTCACTATATTTTTATGGCGTAACATTTTCTCATCTTTATGGAGTTACTGTTTCAGATGTGTTGTCAGATTTCGGTAAATTGATACTGATTTTTCTGCCAATTGGTATGGCTATAGGGTATTTCGCCTCAACTATAGATTGATTTATGTTGATTTAGCTCGCCCAATATTGATCGCGGAGTAACCGCTTATAGAGTTTCCCCGTATCATGCCGTGGCAGCTCCGGCAGAAAATCGATCCGGCGCGGGATTTTTACGCCCGACAATTTCTCACGCGCATAAGCGCTGAGTTCGTCGCGGAGCGCGTCGCCCGCTTCGGCCATATCAACTGGCTGGATCACCGCGATCACCTCTTCGCCCATATCATCATGCGGGCCACCGATCACGGCGACATCCTGAACCTTGGGATGGTTGATCAGATGGTTCTCAATCTCCTGCGGGTAAACATTTACGCCGCCCGTAATGATCATAAAGCTCTTGCGATCAGTCAAATAAAGAAAGCCGTCCTCATCAACCCAACCCACATCACCAAGCGTGCTCCACCCTTTTGAATTGCGGCTTGAGGAGGTTTTTTCAGCGTCGCCGTGATATTCAAAAACCGTCTCACTTTCAAAATAGACCGTGCCTTCTTGGCGGACGGGCAGTTCGGTTTCATTATCTTCGCCCATGATATGGACGATGCCGAGTGCCGCCTTGCCAACGGTACCGCGCCCTTCTTTGGCGACCCGTTCGATCCAGTCGTTCGATCCGATCACGGTCATGCCATTGCCTTCGGAGCCAGCATAATATTCCTCAATCACCGGCCCCCACCAATTGATCATCGCTTGCTTCACCGGCACGGGGCACGGGGCGGCGGCGTGGATCGCGCAATCAAGGCTTGAAAGATCATATTTGGCGCGAGTTTCCTCTGGCAATTTGAGCATCCGCACAAAATGGGTGGGCACATATTGGCCGCAGGTCGCGCGGTATGTCTCAATCGCCGCGAGCACACCCTCGGGATCGAATTTTTTCATCATGACGACGGTGCCGCCAACCCTATGCACCGTCATTGACCAGCGCAGCGGCGCGGCATGATAGAGCGGGGCGGGCGAGAGATAGATGCTCTCTGGGTTAAACCGATAAAGCCCCATCGCGAGCATGACGAGGGCGTTACCGACATCAATCGCCGGATCGGTAGGCAGCGGCACCCGCACGCCCTTTGGCCGTCCCGTCGTGCCTGACGAATAAAGCATATCAACGCCCGCACGTTCATCGGCGATTGGCGTGGTCGGCATATCCGCGACCGCCGCTTCAAAGCTCCGATAACCCGGAAGGTCGCCACCAAGCGCGTAACGCTCAACCTGCGTTGTTAGTTGGGCGGCCAGCGTAGCGCTACTCGCTGACATCACGAACAGCTTTGCACCGGAATTTTCGAGGATATAATCGGTTTCATCCGCCGTCAGCCGCGACGAAATACAAACATAGCGCAGCCCCGAACGCTGCGCCCCCCACGTCAGGCTGTAATAGTCTGGCGTATTTTCAAGCATGATCGCCACGACATCTTCTTGGGCCAGCCCGCGCGAACGGAAGAACTGCGCGACTTGGTTCGATGCCTCATCCAACTGTTTATAGGTGCGCACCTCGCCGGTTTCGGCGACGATGATCGCAGGCTTATGTGGGTTGGTCGTGGCGTGGACATGGGGGTGCATAGTGGCTGGCTTCCTCTGGCTGAACCGCGAATCTGTTTTTTGTTTGTTACACCCTAAGCACCCGAACAGTTGCAAGCCAATACTGATAATTGCGCCGAGGCGAAGCGACGGCTAACGAGTGTCTATGACGCACCCGACTGAGACTGAATTTGATCCCGTTAAGCTGATCAAGATGATGGCCAAAAACGGCCATAACGCCCTGATCGGCGCGCTCTATCACGCGCACGGCGATGGGTGGTGCGAGCTTGCCATTCCCTATGATGCGCGCCTCGCAAGTGATGCCACCACTGGAATCATGGCGTCTGGCCCGATCCTAACGATGATGGATATGGTCACCAGCATGTCAATCTGGCTCAAGACTGGAAAGTTTCAGCCGCAGGCCACGCTTGATTTGCGCGTGGATTATCTCCGCCCAGCGACGCCAGGCCGGACGATTATCGGGCGCGGAGAATGTTACGGCCTTACGCGTTCAATCGCCTTTGTGCGCGGCTTTGCCCATGACGGTGATCCGGCAAAGCCCGTCGCGCATGTCGCGGGCACTTATATGTTCACGGCGGGCGCATGAGCCGGCTTAATTCCCCCTATGCCCAGACGATGGGTTTTGGCAGCGCGCGCGACGGCGATGATCGTCTGCTGCTCACCATGGCGTTTGAAACCAACAAAATGGGCCGCCCCAATTTCTTGCACGGTGGCGCGATTGCCGGAATGCTAGAGGCCGTGGCCTATCAAACGCTTGCCGAAGCGCTTGGTGAGGAAGATTGCCCGCAACTCAAACCAATCAACGTCACTGTCACATTCTTGCGTGGTGGGCGCGATCATATCACCTATGCGCGCGCCACAATCGAACGACTCGGGCGGCGCATCGCCAATATTGAGGCGGTTGCGTGGCAGGATGACCCGACCAAACCAATCGCCACCGCCCAAATGAATGTCATGCTTGACCGGGGTTAACGCCCGCCACCGAACAATTGCCGCCCCGCCAGATCAAGCATGATTTCCTCAGATCCCCCGCCAATCGCATTGACGCGGACTTCGCGGTAAATGCGTTCGATCTTGCTGCCGGTGATGTAGCTTGCCCCGCCAAGGACTTGGGCGGCATCACGCGCAACGGCCTCTAGCATCTGCGTCGCTTGCACCTTGAGCATTGCGAAATCGGCGGGCTTGTCGCGACCGTGCTGCACTTGCCACGCGCAGAGATCGACCCAGGCCTGCGTCGCGCCCACCTGCCGCGCCATATTGGCAAGCTTAATGCGGATTGACTGATGCTTGACAAGCGTTTTGCCGAATGTCTCACGCTGCTGCGCCCACTCAGCGGCTTCTTTCAAACACACCCGCGCATAGGCGCAGCACCCCATCGCCATGCCAAGCCGTTCGCTGTTAAAGTTACGCATGATGCCAATGAAGCCGCCATTTTCGGGGCCGATCAGATTTTCAGCCGGAACGCGGACATCCTCAAAATAGATCGCGGCGGTATCCGAACAGCGCCAGCCCATTTTATCAAGCCGCGTCCGCGAAACGCCGGGCGCGTCCATCTCGATGAGCAGCAGCGAAACCCCGCCAGCCCCTTCGCCGCCCGTCCGCACTGCGCACGTCAGCCAGTCGGCACGCATCCCGCTGGTGATGAACATTTTGCTGCCATTTACGACATAATGATTGCCATCACGCACCGCCTTTGTGCGCAGATTGGCAACGTCTGATCCGCCCGAAGGCTCAGTAATCCCAAGCGCGATGATTTTGTCGCCTGCAAGCACGGGCGGGGCAACTCGGCGCTTCATCTCATCGGAACCAAGCGCAAGGATTGGCGGTAAGCCGATTCCGTGCGTCATCAGCGACGCGCCAAGACCACCAGCGCCAACCGCAGCCAATTCCTCGGTTTGGGTCAGGCCGTGGAATATGTCGAAGCCTTCGCTATGCCCGCCATATTCTTGCGGGTAGCGCAGGCCGAGGATGCCAGCCTCAGCCGCTTTCTTATGGAGCGAACGCGGCAGTTCGCCTTCAGCCTCCCACCGGTCAATATAAGGTGCGACCTCGCGTTCAACGAAGCGGCGGACGGACTGCGCCAGAGCCTCATGGCTGTCGTCATAATAGGGCGAACGCGCGCGCCAATCGTCAAAATCGCTCATTTGCCTGTGATACTAGTAGTGATCCAATAACCACCCAGAGCCGCGCCGCCCGTGAGGAACGTGCCCCAGATCATATCAAGGATCGTGACCTTCAGGCTCCATACCTTGAGCGTGGCGTAATTGGTAAGATCATAGGTCATATAACAGAAAAAGCCGAACATCGCGCCTTGGATCAGCGCCGTCTGCCACTTGCCACTCGACAGCGCCGGGCCGACGGCGAACACCATGATGCCAAGGATATAGAGGAGGTAGAAGGCAATCGCCGGGCCAAGCCGCATCCCCTTCATCAACACCTCACCAATTTCGGGCACATACAGCCGCGTGTACATCGTTCGCAGCCAGAAACTGTCAATCACCGCGAACGAGATGCCGGTAGCGATATAACCGATGAGATATTTTGTGATCATGACTGCTCCCCTATTTCACCCACCCAATTTCACCCACTGAGCGCAGCATCGCGCATTCCGCGTGCGATGTGAAGCGCTTGGACGGTTTCGGCGACGTCATGAACGCGGATAATCTGCGCGCCTTGTTCAACACCTTTAAGCGCGAGGGCGATTGAGCCGCCGAGGCGCTGCTCGACCGGGGCTTCGTTGGAGAGCGCACCGATCAAACGCTTGCGGCTTGCGCCAAGCAAGATGGGGCATCCAAGCCCGTGGAGCAGCGCAAGGCCATTGAGGATCGCAAGGTTTGCCGCAACCGCCTTGCCAAAGCCAATGCCGGGATCAACGATAATCCGTTCGCGCGCGATGCCGCCCGCAACGACTGCATCAATCCGGTCAGACAGCCAGTCATACACCTCGATCAGCGGATCGGAGTAACTGGCCTTTGAATGCGGATCGCTCGGCGTGCCGGGGAAGTGCATTAGCACGATGGGCGCGCCTGATGCCGCAACAATCCCGAGCGTTTGATCATCAAAAAGCAATGCTGACACATCGTTGATCATATGCGCACCTGCGGCCAAGCCCGCCGTCATCACAGCGCCTTTGCGTGTATCAAGCGAAAGCGCAGTGCCGCTGTGGCGCAGTGCTTCAATCACGGGCACGACGCGCGCGATCTCATCCTGCTCCCACACCGCAGTCGCGCCGGGGCGAGTAGATTCGCCACCAATGTCGATGATCGCAGCGCCTGACGCGCTCATCGCAACCGCTTGTGATGCAGCAGCGGCCGGATTGCTCAAATGATCACTGCCGCCTGAAAAGCTATCAGGTGTCATGTTAAGAATGCCCATCACCTGCGGCTGATCAAGCCTGATGGTGCGCTCCCCAAGCGTAAGTGGCGCGCGCGCGGACGTGGCGCGGGTGATTGTCTGACGTGCGGCGGCGACCTGTGTATCTGAAAGCGTTGCAATGAAGCCCTCAGTCCGGTCAATTGGGATCAGCCATTTGCCCGACCGCGCACCGCCATCAACCGCAACCACATCCCACGCACTGAAAAACTGCATCCCCCCGGCAAGTCTTGCAAATTGGCCATCAAGCCCAAACGGCGCATCGATAAAGGCGGTTGGACGAAAATAGAGCTTGGCTGTGGGAGAGGGTGTCATAGGCAACCCCTAAGCGATTTGCGGTTCGACTGGAAAGCCGTTTTCACGGTGCCCCTGATTTCCATGATTTGAGCGCAGCAAAGGCTGGACTCTCAGGGGTGGAGACATTGGAGACAGGCTTACGCCGCCCGCGCCAGCGCCACTGCGCGTTTGCGACACTCACAAAGCCAAGCGCGCGGAGTATCCGGGTGAGCGTTGCCGCACCAATCCCAAGCGAGGTCGCAAGCTGAAGATCGGGCGCGAATGCCGCTGCTCCTTTGCGCTGATCATGAAGCGCGCGCGCGATCCGCTCAACCAGATCGACGCGCAGCATTTGGTGGCCAAACGCATGAAAGCCAGCAAGCCGCGCGGCCACTGCCAACTCAACTGAGGGTTGATCAAGCAAACCAAGTCCCGCCATTGGCAGCGGCGGCATTGCTTCGCCGCGATAAGCCGCAAACAGCGCCAACCGCCAGCGCGTTGCTTCAGGCTTCAAGAGCAACGGGTGGAAGAGGTCAAGCGATCCGATCACCAGCCCGCACGCCCGCAGCCGGTGCCGCGCCGCGCCGTCAAGCGTTTCGAGCGTGGCCTCAATCCGGTCGCGCGCGACAACCCCGCCTGCGCCAATGATTTCTGCCGTCAGCGCGCGGATTGGGGCGGGAGTTTCGGGTGTGTCGCGGAGCGCCGAAAGCGTGTGGAGTGGCGCAAGCTTTCGCTTCACTATATCGCCAAGCCAAAGCGCAAGCCGCGCCTGAACCGGATCACGAACCAGCGGCGGCAATTGCGCAAGCGCTGCGTCAAGCGCGACCTTTGGGCTAAGCCAATCGCGCCCGCGCTTGATCGTGGCGACTTGGATGCCTTGCCAGCCAATCGCGATGGCTCCGTCGGTCGTGAGCATCAACGCGCCATCCGCCGCGACGGCCAGCGCGCCAGCACGACGTGCCAATTCCTGGGGCAGTCGCGCTTCAGCCGCTGCCAGCAAGCGCTTGCGATTTTCGCGTCGCGCCTCCGGATCAGGGGTGAAGCGGAAGCCATCAAGTCGCCCGATCATTTCATCCTCAACACTCACCGTGCCGTCCGCCCCCACCACAACCTCAAGCAGGCTGTTATCCGACGCCATCCCGCGCATCAGCAGCGTCGTGCGCCGATCAACAAATCGCTCGGTAAGCTTGGCATGAAGCGCGTCTGACAGTTTCTCCTCAAGTGCGAGCGTCTTAGCCGCCCAGTGCGCAGGCTCTGCCAGCCAATCTGCGCGCTGAGCTGCATAGGCCCATGTCCGCGCCGATGCGATCCGCGCGGCGAGCGTTGGAATATCGCCCTGAACGCTATCAAGCCGCGTAAGTTCTTCGGCGATCACATGCGCGGGAATATAGCCAGCACCGCTCATCAAATAACCGTAAATGCGCGCAACCAGCCGCGCATGATACTCTGCACCCGTCTTGCGGAAATCGGGCAAGCCGCACGCCTCCCATAGCTTAGCGATGGCACCGGGATAGGTCGCACGGGCAATGATCGTTGGATCAGCCGAGAGATGCTTGAGCACGCCTACATCCTCTGCTTCAGGCGCAGCGCGAAGAACGCGGTGCTGCGGTGGCCATTCAAGCGATTCGATCAGCGCGGGCAGGCTGTCATATTCAGGCTCTCCGTTTCGCCAATAGAGATGGCTGAGCGCAGAAAACTGATGCGCCTCAATCTTTTCAATCTCATGATCCGTGAACAACGGCGCATCGCGTGTGCCTGCGAGGGTGCCAAAGCTGCCGTCGCGCTGATGCCGCCCCGCGCGCCCCGCAATCTGCGCCATTTCGGGGATGAACAGCCGCCGCTGCCGCCGCCCGTCAAATTTGGTGAGGCTGGCAAAGGCGATATGGCGGACATCCATATTGAGCCCCATCCCGATGGCGTCGGTCGCGACGAGATAATCAACCTCACCTGCCTGATACATCGCGACTTGGGCATTGCGGGTGCGCGGCGAGAGCGCGCCCATGACGACCGCCGCCCCGCCGCGCGTTCGCCGGATAATCTCGGCAATCGCGTACACTTCCTCAGCCGAGAAGGCGACGATGGCCGAGCGCGGCGGCAGGCGCGAGAGTTTCTTGGGGCCGGCGTAAGTCAACTGCGAAAAGCGGAGCCGCGTGATAATTTCAGCCTCGGGGATCAGCGCGCGGATGATCGGGCGCAGGCTTTCGGAGCCAAGGATCATCGTCTCCTCACGACCACGCACATTGAGCAAGCGGTCAGTAAAGACATGCCCCCGCTCGGGATCAACGCCAAGCTGCGCCTCATCAAGCGCCGCAAACGCGACATCGCGCCCAACCGGCATCGACTCCGCCGTGCACAGCAGCCAGCGCGCGCCGGGGGGCATGATTTTCTCCTCCCCCGTGATCAGCGCGACTTCCTTTGGCCCCTTGATCGCCACCACCCGGTCATACACCTCACGCGCAAGGAGACGCAGTGGAAACCCAATCATCCCACTCGAATGCGCGCACATCCGCTCAACCGCGAGGAAGGTCTTGCCGGTATTCGTCGGGCCGAGAACGGCGGTGATGGCGGCGTGGGGCATGGGAGCATGAGTGGGGATTTTGAATGGGGGTGGCAAGGGGGGATATTTTGACTTTGCCGCAAAGACCGGGTATTTTTAGGGAATGACAAAGCTTGGCATTGCAATTGCAGATGATGAAATTGGTTGGGCACAGGCTCGTGTCGCTACAGGTGAATTTGCGAATATCGATGCCTATGTAAGCCAGCTTATCCGCCGAGACCGGGTAGAGAACGAAGAAACGGCGTGGCTTCAAGCCGAAATCGATAAAGGCCGCGCATCAGGCCTGATCAACCGCGATGCAAATGTAGTATTACACGAGGTGATGGCGGCAAATCGGGCTGTGCGTGGCTAAGGTCATTCTAACGCCCCAAGCGCGTGATGATCTCAATGAAACTGACAGGTTCAGCATCGAAAACTTCGGTGAGGCTGTTGCAACCGATTATATGCATGGTTTTTTCGCAGAATTTGAGCGGCTATCCCAATATCCCGAGTCAGCACCAATGCTTCTAGGCATTACACCGCCAACGCGCAGCTTAGCTTATCGCAGTCATCGCATCATTCATGATTATCAAAATGACAGAGTCGTAATCATCCGTATCCTGCACCATTCTCGTGATATTAGACTGGCACTGGGATGATGAGGAGCAGCGAACGAATCTTCAATATCTTCATCTATTTTGAAGGCGGGATTGCGCAGAATTACGGGATTAGGCATCATCGACATGACGGAAGTGATACGGAGAAACTGACGTTCCTTCAGACGGCTGTTGAAACCGACTTTCTAATCGCACGTTGTTTCCATCTGCCGAGATCATTCACGCGTGCCGAATGGATGGCGCAACAGCGCCTAGGAATGGATATTGGTCTTTTTGAAGAGGGCTTTGCACATTTTCGAGCAGGTCAAGAGCCTATAATGGCCATAACATCAATTGTGGATGGCAGCCCCCGTGTTGACATCAAAACAGATCTTTCTCCTTATTGGGGAGAAAAAATTGGCAAGGATTTACCCGGAGAGATGCCGGATTGGCTTATAAAATATACAGACGGCAATAAATTCCAGTTTGACCAACTGTTCGATGATGATTATTTTCTCGCTATCAAACTTCTGCTCAACGCGCGCTATATAGCCTCTGCGGCAAAACTGCTTATGTCGTGCATCGATACAATGGCATTTATTGAACATGGCGATACACAGGGTAATTTCAAAAAATGGCTTGATGACTTCGTTGATCTAACTCCAATACGTATCAGTACTGAAGAGCTTTGGGAGTTTCGTAACTCCATCGTTCACATGACTAACCTGTCGTCGCGCAAAGTCATCGCAGGCAAAGTTATGCCAATTATACCGTATATTGGTTCTGACGAATTGGCGACGCATCCTCGATCGTCTGAAATGAAACCATTTAATTTTTACAGTCTGATCTTGGCAATTGCGAGTGGGATTGAAAAATGGGGAAAAAGTTACAACGAAGATCGTAACAAGTTTACGAAGTTTATCGAGAGGTATGACACCCTTGTCTCGGATAGCCGACTGGCTGAATTTGTTTTGGAAACCCCAATCGCGTAATCCACAATTTTCCTCTCCCCTTGCAAGAGAGGGAGGGAGCCGCTTTAGCGGTGGAAGGGAGAGGGGAAGTTCACCAGACTGACAGTACTGTCACAGTGGACGCCTAGGTTTGGCAAAAATGTCTATGCCTGCACCAAGTGCGCATTTGATCACCTTATCGAATTCAAGGCTTGGCTTGCCATTTTCGAGTTCGGATAGGAAACGGCGACCAACGCCTGCCGCATCGGCGAATTGTTGTTGAGTCATTCCCATGCGTTTGCGCGCCGCGCGCATTACGGGGGCAAGGTCGGCAGATGAGTTGACCATGTAATCAGTGTGGATCATGCTTGCACCCTTTCGGGATCAATATTAAATGTTTTCCAAGACAAGTCAAGATTTGAACCTGTTCGGGGTCAAAGATGAGAATGTTGAATTAAAAAGCTAAACTTGCTCCCGTTCAGGATCGCAGTCCATCTCTCCAACCCCCGGCACCAACCCATATCCCTTCACCAACGCCCACACATGCGGGGGCACCATAAACTTCATGCGTTTGGGCCGCTCGCGCCGGAGATGGATGATCGTTTCAGCCGCCTTCATCTCCAGCCTTGTGCGCGCAAACTCAAGCCCGCGTGGGCCGATGCGCGGCATGAGCCAGCCAACTATGGGCCGCAGCCAGTTGGGCATTCGCCGCAGCGGCAATCCGCCCGCCGCGTGTTCGACATTGGCGATGAAGCCTTTGACTGCGCCGCCACGCTTGCCCGCACTGCCAAGGGGTTCGGTCTTGAGTTCATCGCCGAGCAGCGCCGCCAGTTCCTCGCCGCGCGTGTTGCGAATGATCAGCCATTGGTCGCCTTGTCCCGCCATATAACCCACGGTGATGTCCGCCAGCACATTGGTATAATCAACACACGTCCGGCAGGTGAGCGGGAAGAAATCAGGGGCAAGCTCCGATATCGGCAATTGGAGGAAGGGGATCGTTTTCACCTGCCCGTCCGTGAACCGCAGCTCGACATGATAATCGGCGCGAAATTCGAGATAGGTGATGCTGTCGGGATCTTCGGCGAGCAGCGCCAAAAATTCATGAAAGCGCTCAGTCGTCGTATTGTCCGAACAGGGCGTGCCGATCACATAAATCCGCTCAAAACCAAGGCTTCCCTCAAGTGCGCGCAGCGCGTGGATTTGGCAGGGGATGCCGATAATAGCGATCCGCCGATACCCCGCCGCGCGGGCTGGCTCAAGCAGCGCAAGCAGCGGCGCATAACCCATCCGCATCCCGCGCACCTGCGCCATCCCTTCGGCTTTGGTCACAATCACGGGCACCGGACGCCAGCGATCCTGCGGGTCAGGCGCCATCGTCAGTACCGCATCAACTGCGCCGGTTTCAAGCAAGCGTTCGCCAAGTCGTGATGTAATCCCTGTCCACTGCGCACCGGGCAGCGGCTTGGCCAGTTTTGCGCGCACCATCCGTTCAAATGGCCCGAAATAGAGCTCGTCAGGCTTGCTTGCGTCGCGCGCGCGGCCATGCACTTTGGTTTCAAGTGCTGCGTAATCGGGCTTGATAAACTGACACGCGGTGCCGCAACGCTTGGCCTCCGCCGTGCGCGAAATCCCACAATCCGTACACAGGTCGCGTGGCACAGCCGCAGCCATTGGCGGCGCCCAAACCCCATCATCTGTTGGAACCGAACTGCTTTGCACGCTTTACGAACCTCTCTCACTCTTCCTAGTGCTACGCGGTATGAACAGGCAAGCGCCACACGGAAAATTGACGCCTGTCTCGTCAAATCGTCGGGATTTTTGACACTCTCTGCACTCCGTTAATTTCTACTAACCATGAAAAAGCCTAGATTTTGGCCATTTCTGCAAACTGGCACGGGCACTGCATAGTTATCTGTGTTCCCCCGAGCGTTTTACGCTTTAGAGTGGCGGGTTGGTTGCTTCCCTGGTCTCGCACCGACCCGCCCTCGCCCGGAACCTTCATTTATAGCAAAGCTGAATTTTACCGGCTGCGTAAAGCCGCTGCTAACCAATTGTTGGTATCATGCTGGTTGAGAGACCAATCTTCAGGATCATGATGCGCCTACAAATTGAGAATAAGGCAGACATACTGCGCTTCACCATATTCGGAACGGTGCTTGCGGTGCTTGTGCCCGTTGTTGTGGTTGCGACTCTGCTGGCTCCGCTACGTGAGATGTCACAGCAGCATTATCAGGGCGTTGTGCTTGCGGCTGGCCTTATTCCTCTATTGGTCACACCGCAAATCGCGGCATTGCTGTTGCATTCGATGCTCATGCTTAAGCAGACGATCCAGCGCGTTGACAGCCACATGAAATATGACGGCCTGACCGGCATTCTCAATCGCAATCACTTTCTCGATTCGGTGCGCGCGACGCGGGTGAACGGGATGATGCTGATTGTTGACGCGGATCATTTCAAATCGGTCAATGACGATCTTGGCCATGATGCGGGCGATGAGGCACTCAAGGTGCTGGCAGCGCGGATTGCGGTTGCGGTTGGCAGTGACGGGCTCGTCGGGCGGCTTGGCGGCGAGGAGTTTGGCGTGTTCCTGCCCGATCAAACACACGCGGCAGGTGCGCAGAAAGCGTCAGTAATATGCGATCATGTCCGCAAAAGCTTTGTGCCCGTTGGTGATGTCCGGTTGCGGATGACGGTCAGCATTGGCGGTGCGCTTCATCATGAAAGCGCGCCCCTTGGCCACTCACTCAAACTTGCTGACCGGCGGCTATATCTTGCCAAACATGCCGGACGAGACCGTTATGTAATCGAAGAGGAAATGGCGGTCGCGATCCACCCGACCAAGCTCAAGACGGTGAACGGTTAGCCCAGATGCCTAGCTGCGCGCGACGTCTTTTTCTTCCATCAGTTCGGCGAGTTCACCCGCCTCATACATTTCCATCATGATATCCGATCCGCCAATGAATTCGCCCTTCACATAAAGCTGGGGAATCGTCGGCCAGTCCGAAAACGCCTTGATGCCTTGACGGACTTCAGGGTCTTGCAGAACATCAACGGTTTCATAAGCAACGCCGAGGTGATCAAGGATCGCAATGGCCTTGCTCGAAAATCCGCACTGCGGGAAAAACGCGGTGCCCTTCATGAACAGCGTGACATCGTTGGTGCTGACGATCTGCGCGATACGGGTCATAGTTTCGTTCGACATTTGGATTTTCCTTAAGCTGGGGTGGCGGTGGTGAGTTGGAGCGCGTGGAGCGCACCACCCATCCTGCCGCCAAGCGCTGCGTATACGGCCTGATGCTGCTTGATCCGGGGCATTCCGGCAAAACTCTGCGAAATCACGCGCGCGGCGTAATGATCGCCGTCCCCGGCGAGATCGGTAATTTCAACGACAGCGCCCGGAATAGCCGCGCGGATCAGCGCCTCAATCTCATGCGCGGGCATTGCCATTACTGTGCTTCCATCAGTTGGCGGCGCGCCTCAATGGTTTTTTCAGCAAGCATCGCGCGGATTTCTTCATCATTGGTGCTGATGCCAGCAGCCGTCAAATCGCCGAGCAGCTTACGGATGACATCTTCATCACCGGCTTCCTCAAAATCGGCCTGAACCACGCTTTTGGCGTAGCTGTCGGTTTCTTCAGGCGTCAGCGCCATCTTGCCCGCCGCCCATTGGCCGGTGAGCTTATTGCGGCGGGCGGTAATGCGGAACGCCATATCCTCATCGCGGGCAAACTTGGTCTCGGCGGCACGTTCACGGTCATCAAAGCTTGTCATGGATACATCCCATCATTTTTAAAAATCTTATGCGCTAGATAGGCTGTGCGGCGGTGACGTGCAACGCGGGCGCGTCAATTATTCGCCGATTTTGACGACAAGCTTCCCAATTGCCCCGCGTGCGCCCATTTTGGCGATGGCTTCGCCGCCGCGTGCATGGGGAAAGACTTCGGTGACGCGCGGTGAAATCTTGCCCTCGGCCCATAGTCTGAAAAGCCGTGTGGTATGATCACGGTTTGCATTTGGATCGCGCGCGGCAAACGCGCCCCAGAATACGCCGCATACGTCACAGCTTTTCAGGAGCGTGAGGTTAAGCGGAAGGCGCGGGATGCCAGCAGGGAAGCCGACAACGAGATAGCGGCCCTCCCATGCGATTGAGCGGAGCGCGGGCTCACAGTAATCGCCGCCGACCGCATCATAAATTACATCAGCGCCGTTTGGCCCAAGCACAGCCTTAAAGGCTTCGGCAAGCGCTTTTGATTGATCCTTGTCGAACGGCGCATGACCGTAAAGGATTGTCTCGCTCGCGCCCGCAGCCTTTGCGGCTTCAGCCTTTTCAGGTGTTGAAACGGCTGCGACTACGCGCGCGCCGAACGCAACACCCAGTTCAACCGCAGCCAAGCCAACCCCGCCAGCCGCACCAAGCACAAGCAAAGTCTCACCCTCGCGCAGCCGACCGCGATCAAGCAGTGCGTGGATTGTCGTGCCGTAGGTCAGCAGCAGAGCCGACCCCTCCTCAAAGCTGCGCTCAGGCGGCAGTGCGAAGGCCGAGGTTGCGGCAATTGCGATCTTTTCAACCATCCCACCCGACCCCGTCGTTGCGATCACCCGGTCACCCATTTTCCAGCCGGTGACGCCTTCGCCAAGCACTTCGACCACGCCCGCAATCTCACTCCCCGGCGCGAACGGGCGCTGCGGCTTGAACTGGTAGCGATCCTCAATAATGAGTACGTCGGGGTAATTGACCGAACACGCTTTGACCGCAACGAGCAACTGACCGGGGCCAGCGACGGGATCGGCGATCTCTTCTAGCACGAGTGTTTCAGGGCCACCGACCGCTTTTGATAGTAACGCTTTCATTTAAGTCACCGCTCCTGCTTGCCACGGCCAGGCAGCGCCCGCACGTGTTTCATATGTTGTTATTTTATCAGCCATTGCCATCGTTAGCCCCACTTCATCAAGGCCGCCTAGCAGGCAATCTTTGCGAAAAGCGTCAATATCGAAGGTAAATCGATCCTGAAACCGCGTGGTAACTGATTGATTATCCAGATCAATATGGATTGGATCAGTCTTGGCAACCTCAATCAGTCGGTCAATCGCTGCCTGTGGCAAGGCCACAGTGAGGATACCGTTCTTGAAAGCGTTTGAAGCGAAAATGTCCGAAAAGCTTGGTGCAATGACAACGCGAATGCCGAGATCATTCAGCGCCCACGCAGCATGTTCACGGCTTGACCCACAGCCGAAATTATCACCTGCGATAAGGATTGGCGCGCCGGCATATTCGGGATCATCAAACACATTGCCCGGCTCTGCGCGCACCGAAGCAAATGCGCCGCGCCCAAGCCCAGCGCGGCTGATCGTTTTGAGCCACTCCGCTGCGATGATCACATCGGTATCGACATTTTTGCGGCCAAAGGGGATCGCGCGGCCTTCAACGATTGAGATGGGTTCAGGCATAATAGGCTTCTGTTCCCTCAATCGGGCAGAACGTCAACCGCAACGCGCATGTTCTGCGCGCCGTAGCCAGTGAAAATCCCGTCAACTGGCGCGATATCGCGGTAATCGCGGCCAACCGCAACGATGATATGATCGCCTGCCATGAAAATGCCGTTGGTAGGGTCAAAGCCGATCCAGCCTCTTTCAGGCCCACACCAAACCAGCACCCAGCCGTGCATAGCGTCGGCTCCTTGCAATCTTTCCTGCCCCTCGGGCGGGATCGTGCGGATATAGCCGCTGGCATAAGCCGCCGGCAGCCCCGCCGCGCGGAGCCCGCAAATCATGATTTGAGCAAAATCCTGACAGACGCCCGCGCGCTTGGCAAACGCTTCGGCAGGGAGTGTCTCGGTCTTGGTCGCGTCA
>JAYTPB010000053.1:0-9088 GCA_043747445.1 Sphingomonadales bacterium | reverse complement strand
TATTGGCGAAGCTGCGAAATCCAGCGCACTTTCCCATTTGAGCGCGCAATACAGAGCAGCCGCGCATCATCATCAAGCACGAATAGCCATTCGCCCGCGATCCACGGCGTTGAAATGCCCGCAACATTGATTTCCCACAGCCGCTGACCCGTCACAAGCTCAAGGCTGACCATCCGCCCGCCTTGGCCGATGGCAAAGACGCGGCCACGATCAATCACTGGGCTTGCGTCAACATCGGCAAGGCTTGAAACCGAAGTAGAAATGCTTGTTCTCGAAAGCGCATCACCCCATAGCGAACGGCCATTTTCATAGCGGTAGGCATTAAGTTCGCCCGAGGAGAAACCAGCAACCACGGTGCCCTGCGCAATCGCGGGGGAGGCTGTGCCGAAAATGCCAGTAAGTTCGGTTGAGGCGGCTGCCGACCAAGCAAGGCTGCCATCCTTGGCGTTGAGTGTCAGCAATTGGCTGTCTTGGCTCATCACGTAAAGATTGCCATCTGAAATCGACGGCGCCCCGCGCAGTGGCCCGCCGGGGCGCACTTTCCAAAGCTGCTTGCCGTCAGCTGCGCTAAAGGCAACGACATCGCCAAGTCCGTTGGTCGCATAAAGCGTGCCTTCGTTATAGCTGACACCACCGCCAAAAAGCAGGCCACGATCGCCCGTCATTTCGCCGCTCAACAGGCTAATCCCGCCGCGTGTATCCTTTTCAGAACCAATCTGAACGGTGTAAACTTCCTTGCCAGACTGCGCATCAAACGCGTGAAGCCGCGCAAAGGTATCGACGACAAACACCTTGCCCTCGGCCACAATCGGTGCTGCGGCCAAACGTTCATATTTGGTTGTGCCCGAAATTCGCGTTGACCAGACTTGGCCGACCGAAAGGCCAAGCGCCAGATGCTCAAGCACCTTATTTGCATTGCCGCCGGGTTGCGCCCAATCAGCATTGGCAGCCGGTTCAGGCAGCAATATTGCAACATCGGCAAGTGCAGGGTCGGCCTCGACGCCGGTTTCGGCGGTCAGAATTGAGATACGCTGGCCAAGCGTTGGCGTCTTGGGCTTTTTATCACCGCCGCCGCCACCGCCGCCAAGTATCCCGCAACCCGCAAGCGCAAGCACGCCAAAGCTGAGCATCAGATGTGCGCCAAATTTCTTCATTTTACTAAATCCTTGCTCGTCGCCGGTTCCGCTGTGTCCGCTCCTAAACCACCTGCCATCTGGACAGCGCGTGAACGGATGGTTTCGGGAACGCTTTCATCCTTGGCGATATCATTGAACAGCTTTGCCGCAAGCTGTGGCTGACCAAGCTTAATATACGATAGCGCAACCATTTCGCCCGCGCTGCCAAACCAAGCATTGCCTGAAACCGCAAGCGGCTTAAGCCGTTCAATAACGACATTGGGCGTGAGCGTATCAAATTCGGTGACAGTCTGGCGGACGAGCGCAAGATCGCGCCACGGCTGGGCGAGGCTGTCATCACCAGCAACATCGGCAAAGCCTTTTGCAGCGGCTTGGGCGTTGCCGCGCTGTGCCGCGAGTGCTGCCAACGCAATTTTGGCCGTAGCCCGGTAACCGGCATTTTTTGCGGTAGTGAGTTTTTTGAGCTGCGCCTCAGCTTCGGGTGTGTCAGCAGTGGCAAGCGTATCAAGCGCCTGCGACAATTGTTCACCGTCAACGCCAGCTTTGGCGACCTTGTCGTTTTCCCACCAAAGATAGGCAGCAAAGAGCGCAAGCGCAGCAATGATCCCGCCAACCAGCCAGCGCCCCCAGCGTTTCCAAAAGCTCTGCAATTCATCCCGGCGCAGTTCATCATCAACTTCGCGCAAGAAAGCTTCGTTATCAGGAGGCGTGGACGCCAAATTCATTCTCCACACAAAAAATTTCGCCCTCCTTAGCGGCGCGAAACCAATTGGGGAAGTATCTTGGCGATTGGTGTTGATTTAGGGTTTCGGCAGGTAAATCTGCTCCGGCCCCGGAAAGGTGCGGGTGCGGACGTCAGCGGCATATTCTTTGACCGAATCCGCTACAGCAGTTGACATGCTGCCAAAGCGTTTGACGAATTTGGGGGTGCGGTCAAACAGGCCGAGCATATCCTCGGTCACCAGCACTTGGCCGTCGCACTGTGCCGACGCGCCAATGCCAATCGTTGGGCAGGGCACTTTCTGTGTGATTTCAATCGCGATGGGTTCAAGCACGCCCTCAATCACCATTGCAAACGCGCCAGCATCGGCAAGCGCAATCGCATCATTCACAATCGCGCGTGCTTCGGCTTCGCTGCGACCGCGCACGCCGTATCCGCCCAGAATGTTGACCGCCTGCGGGGTCAGCCCGACATGCGCCATTACCGGAATTCCGCGTGAGGTAAGGAAATGCACCGTCGGCGCAAGCGTAGCCCCGCCTTCAAGTTTGACCGCAGCCGCGCCGGTTTCTTTAAGCAAGCGCGCCGCACTCATAAACGCTTGTTCGGGTGAGGCTTCATAACTGCCAAACGGCATATCGACGATCACAGCGGCGTGATAACTGCCGCGAACAACCGCTGCTCCGTGCGCGCACATCATCTCCATGGTGACCGCAACGGTATGAGGCAGGCCGTAAATCACCTGACCCAGCGAGTCCCCGACCAGCAGCATGTCGCAGTGCGGATCAAGCAATTGCGCCATACGCACAGTGTACGCGGTCAGCATCACCAGCGGCTCACCGCCCTTGCTTTGGCGGATGGTCGGAACCGTCAACCGCTTCATTGGCGTCGGCGTTGGGTTGGCGCGGCTGGTCGATGAATCAAACGTGAAAGTTGTAGACATTGTAGGTGATTACCACAAAGTTTCGCCAGCGCATCAACGAAATGCCCTTCCGTTAACGTCAGTCTGTGTTAGGCTGCAACAAAGGCATGTTGGGAGACGGGCAATGTATGATCTGGTGATCCGGGGCGGAACTGTGGTTGACGGCAGCGGCGGCAAACCTTTCGTCGGTGATGTGGCGATTAGCAGCGGACTGATCAGCGCAGTTGGCGTGAACCTGCCCAAAGGCCGCGAAGAGATTGATGCAAGCGGCAAGATTGTCACCCCCGGCTTTGTCGATATCCACACCCATTATGATGGTCAGGCGACTTGGGATGCCGAGATGGCCCCATCAAGCTGGCACGGCGTTACAACCGTTGTCATGGGCAATTGCGGCGTCGGTTTTGCACCTGCCAAACCCGATAAGCATGACTGGCTGATCGGCCTGATGGAAGGGGTAGAAGATATCCCCGGCACAGCGCTCGCCGAAGGAATGACGTGGGATTGGGAAACTTTCCCCGAATATATGGATGCGCTTGAGCGGCTACCGCGTACGATTGATGTCGCAACGCATGTCCCCCACGGCGCAGTGCGCGCCTATGTGATGGGCGAACGCGGCGCAAATAATGAAGCACCGACTGAAATCGACATCGCGCAAATGTCCAAAATTGTTGAGGATGGTCTGCGCGCGGGCGCGCTTGGTTTTTCAACCTCGCGAACGGTACTGCATAAATCGATTGACGGCGTTCTCGTCCCCGGAACGACCGCGACCAAGGATGAACTCATCGGCATCGGTCGCGCGATGGGCCGGGTTGGCCACGGCGTGTTTGAAATGGCGAGTGACCTCAAACGCGAATGGAATGAATTTGAATGGATGGGCGAACTCAGCCGCGAAACTGGCTTGCCTGTGACGTTTGCAGCACTGCAATCCATCGCCAAGGAATTGCCGCTTGAAGAGCAAATCAGCGAGATGGAACGCGAAAATGCCAAGGGCGCAAACATCGTCGCGCAAATCGCCCTACGCGGCAACGGCATCATCATGGCGTGGCAGGGCACCGTCCACCCCTTCCGCTTTAAGCCAGCATGGGCCGAAATTGAGGCACTGCCTTGGGCACAGCAACTTGCGCATCTTAAAGACCCTATTTTCAAGGCGCGGATGCTGGCCGAGGCGAATGTCTTCCCTGAAAGCGATGTGATTGAGTTGCTCCATATCGTCGCTGGCGGCTGGATGGCGCAGTTCGAAATGACGCCTGATTTTAATTATGAACCAACGCAGGCTGATACGATCATCGCTCGGGCAGCGGCGGCGGGTACTCCCCCGGCTGAATATGCTTATGATCTGTTGATGGGTGAGGAGGGGACTGGGTTCATCTACTTCCCAATCCTCAATTACCGCGATGGCAATCTCAATTTCCTCGAAAGCCTCCAGATGCGCGATGACTGTGTGAACTCACTGTCGGATGGCGGCGCACACTGCGGCACGATTTGCGATGCGGCCAGCCCCACCTTCATGCTCCAATATTGGGTGCGTGACCGCGCGGGGCAGAGGATCAGCCTTGAAAATGCGATCAAACGCCAATGCCGCGATACAGCGCTGCTCTATGGACTGAATGATCGCGGGCTGCTCGCGCCGGGTTATCTCGCCGATGTCAATGTGATAGATATGGATGTGATCAAGCTTGGCAAGCCGTGGCTCGCGTTTGACCTGCCAGCGGGTGGCAAACGGCTGCTGCAAAAAGCGGACGGCTATGTCTGCACGATCAAATCAGGCGAAGTTACATTCCGTAATGGTGTGATGCAGGGGCCAACACCAGGCGGCGTTATTCGCGGGCCGCAATATGTGGAAATGGCGATTGCGGCTGAATGATAACCGCGAATCACCTTGCAGCAGTGCAGATTCAAACATCGGCGTTCCAACCGATTCGGAACGAATAATTTTCTGAATACTGCTTAAATATGAAAAATAATGCGCCACAAATGCAGCTTAATTTGATAGGCGTAGAGTCCACCAGAACGACAATAGATACAACGTTTCAAATCAGTGCATATTCCCAACAAAGTGTCGTTGACATCATCCATCTTAATTTTAACCTCATATTTACCATGATCAACTGCGCAGGCTACTCAGCGCAGTTCGAACGCGAGGGAAAAACGATGTTGAAAAAATTGATACTTGGCCTGTCAGCCTCAATCGCAGCTTGCGCGCTTACCGCCCCGGCTATGGCTGCCAATATAATTCTTCGCGATACCAATGGTTCATTCGCCGCTGCGGGTGCAAGAGGACAGGCTGCGCTTTTCTCGTTTCAAAAAGCGGCTAATTTCTGGAATCAGACGCTCAATAACAATGTGACGATTAACCTTGAGATTAATTTCGGGCCGCTCAATGGGGGCGCACTTGGGAACACAGCGACTTCGGGCGCTGTGATTGTTATTGGTGACGTTTATGATGCGCTACGTGCGACTGGCACGACAGCGCTTGACCGGATTGCCGTTGCCAATCTCAGGCCGCTCAATGCTGACGGCACCATCAATTTCCGAACAAATGCGCCGCTTGATCCGTCGATAAACGGAGGATTTGTTGGTGGTGGTGCTGATCCAAATCGCACGTTCATCGATGATAATGCGACGGCAAATAATTTCTTTTTCGATATTAACAGCGCGAATTTGAAAGCGATTGGCATTGATCAATTCGGCACTTTTGGATCGCCAACCGCAAATCGTTGCAGCAGGGCTTTCTTCCTTGCTGACTCGTGCATTACACTCAATTCAAATGCCAATTTCGATTTTGACCCGACCGACGGAATAACACTTGGGTCATTTGACGCGACTGCGGTTGCCATTCAAGAAATTGGCCGCGCGCTTGGTTTTGGTTCAGGCGTTGATACTTATGATATTGTTGCTGGCAACCCTGGCCCTTTTGGGCGGATTCCGCTTGATGATCTCGCGCTGTTCTCGGCATTCGACCTGTTCCGTTATGGCAACGCCTTTGATCCAGTGACGGGCGAAAGAATCCTGCAATTATCGGCAAACCGCCCAGCGTTTTTTTCAATCGACGGCAGTACGCCGTTTAATTTTGGCAATGGCTCAGTCGCCGAATTTTCTAGTCTTTCGACGGGTTCCTTCGTTGGTGATGGCAACCGGGCGGGCACTTTCAAGGACAATGACTCGTTCGTTGATGATACCGGGCTTTGTTTTAATTCGTCGCGGCCCATTGGCATATTGGATGCGACGCTTGACCCTTGTGTCCTTGGGGTGATCACCGCCAATGATCTCGCGGTGTTTGACGCAATTGGGTATAATCTCAACTTTGATATTCTTGCGCAGCCAGGATTCCGGTTTGACACCTCCCAAGTGTTTGGGCTTTCCGGTCTTGCGTCAGTGCCCGAGCCCGCAACATGGGCGATGATGCTGGTCGGCTTTGGTTTTGCAGGCTCTGCAATGCGTCGTCGTCGTAATAACGTCCGGGTAACCTACGCCTGATTTATTGAAATAGGCGCAGGTCACATGGCTTGCGCTTATTTCATTGTTGGTTTTGGTTCACTCTTGCACTCTTAGCAATCCGCGCTAGCATCCCGTTCTAACAAAGTTGGGGAGCGCATTACCGATGCGGCATATCGCAATCGTCGGATCTGGCCCGGCAGGCTATTACACAGCGGAAGCACTCCAGAAGAAATATGGCGATGATGTCCGGGTTGATATTATTGACTTCTTGCCGGTGCCTTATGGCTTGATCCGTTCAGGCGTTGCCCCCGATCATCAGTCAATCAAGGCAGTCTCACGCCGTTATGAAGCGGTTAATCTGGCTGATAATGTGCGCTTCGTCGGCAATGTTACCGTTGGCAGGGACGTTAGCATTGCTGAATTGCAGGCGCTTTATGATGCGGTTGTTTTAGCAACTGGTGCGCCTGATGATCGCGCGCTCGGAATAACGGGGGATGACCTGCCGGGCGTCATCGGTTCAGCGGCGTTTGTTGGCTGGTACAATGGCCATCCTGATTTTGCCGCGCTTACCCCGCCACTCGCTGGCCCCGGCGCGGTTGTGGTTGGCAATGGCAATGTCGCGCTTGATGTGGCGCGTATCCTTGCCAAAACACGCGGCGAATTTGCGGGCGCTGATATTGTCGCGCACGCGCTTGATGCGCTTGATCATTCCGGGATTAAGCGCATATCAATCCTCGGGCGGCGCGGCCCGCATCAGATCGCGATGACGCCTAAGGAACTTGGCGAGCTTGGCCATCTCGCCCGCGCGACGCCTTTGGTTGACCCTGCCGATCTGCCGCCTGAGGCTGACGACGCGCTGCTTGAACCGGGAATGCGCAAATCCGTGACGCATTTACGCGAATTTGCGCGCAATGGCGCTGCAACCAAAGATATTGCGCTCGATTTTGATTTCTTCGCCATGCCCATCGCAATTGAGGGCGACGGCAAGGTGGAACGGATTATTGTCGAGCGCACCCGGCTTGATGAGAACCTCCGCTCAATTGGTACCGGTGAGCGTTACGCCATTCCCTGCGCGCTCGTGGTGGCGTGTATCGGCTATCAGACGCCGCCGATTGAAGGCGTTCCCTATGAGCATGGCCGGGGACGCTTTGCCAATGCTGACGGTCGGATACTGCCGGGTCTCTACTGCGTCGGATGGGCACGGCGCGGGCCGAGCGGCACCATCGGCACCAATCGCCCCGATAGCTATGCTGTGGTCGATTGCCTTGTCGCGGATATCGGCGAAGGCGGCAGCAAGCTTGGCCGTCCAGCGCTTGATACGCTGCTCGGCGAACGCGGGGTCAACATTGTCACATTCCGCGATTGGCAGAAAATCGAGGCCGCCGAAGTCGCCCGCGCACGCGAAGGTGCACCGCGTGAGAAATTTGTTGATATTGTCGAGATGATGGGCGTGCTGGGTTGAACGATTATGATCGGCCCGCTAAATATTATTGGCAGTCGGGGAATAGCTCAGCCCGGTAGAGCGCTGCCTTCGGGAGGCAGGGGCCGGAGGTTCGAATCCTCTTTCTCCGACCAGTTTTTTTGATCTGGTTGATCAAAACCATCCTTCAGTTTTGCGCCAAACATATTTCACACAAGGCCACGAAGCCACAAAGAGGATGCGCCTGAAACAAGCGCGGCCCGATAATCTCTTTTCTTCTTACATTCTTCGCGTCTTCGCGCGAACCAATCCACCCTCACCGCGCGCGGCAGACCGGGAGTTTATCTCACGCAAAGACGCGAAGAAAGCGCACTAACGGCATCTACATTTGTATTGCTTTTGTTCTTATTTTAAGATAGGAAATTTCCTAGCTTAAAATTTAGTGAAAGGAACCACCCCCATGTCTATCAAAATGTCCACCGCCCCCTGCACCCCCGCCGCTGATTATCGCACTGATGCCCCGCGTGTTGATGGGTGGACATATGAGCGTCAGGCTGCGTTCCTGATGACGCTGTCGGAGACGGGTCTCGTCAGCCAAGCGTGCGCGTTTGCCGAAATGAGCGTTGCCTCGGCCTATGCGTTGCGGCGTGAACCGCGCGGGGCGGCGTTTGCGCTGGGGTGGCAGGCGGCGCATTTGCTTGCGCGCGACAGATTAGAGGATGTCCTGCTTGAGGCCGCGATTACCGGCATTGAAAGCGTTTCGACACGCGTGGACGGCGTGGCGCGTCGCCGCATCCTCAATGGCAATCTGTCGATGGCGGTGCTGGGCCGCCTCGATAAGCGCGCAGCCGCGCTTGATGACCGCGCGATTGCCGTGGCGCGCAGCATCGGCGCGGCGTTTGAGGCGTTTCTCACGCTCGTGCTTGATGGCGGCAAGGCTGACGCGATTGCCGCATTTCTCGCAGCGCATCCCGATCCGCTCGCAGCGCAGGTTGAGGAAGCCGCCCGCGAACATACGCCAGCGCCTAAACTTGTTGAGAAATCCGCCATTTTTTCACGTCCTGCATTGCCCAATCAACTGGTGATTGACCCAATCACGACATTGCAGGCCTCACCCATTCCTTGTAGTTGCCACGCAGACCGGGAATTGGTGCTGCTTGAGGCGGCGTAAGGGAAAGATGGCAGGCCTCGCTTAATCGATAGGATCATTTTTTGGCGGAGCGGCAGGGATTCGAACCCTGGATGAGCTTTTGACCCATACTCACTTTCCAGGCGAGCGCCTTCGACCACTCGGCCACCGCTCCGCATTGCTCTGGAAGATGGCACCCTATCGCGTGTGGGTGACTTTCGCAAGCGGGCAGACTGTGGCAGTGTACCCGGATGAAGACTTTGCTTATCCCGTTCGTCGCGCTCGCATCGCTTGGTGCCGCACCTGCCCCCAAACCCGCTTTGGC
>JAYTPB010000052.1:0-5736 GCA_043747445.1 Sphingomonadales bacterium | reverse complement strand
GCAAAGGCATGAGTCAGCATCAACGCCTTCATTTCGCGGTTGGTATCGCCGCCCCAATAGGCGCGGGTGAGGAATGTCCAGCCAATCTCAACCTCGCGCACTTCGGGTCTAAACTCGCCGTAGCTCGACCAGCCGATGATGCCGCCGCTCGCGCGGTCAATCACAACCAACGTCCCACCCGATGCCAACAGCTTGTCAAAATAAGGCTGGAATTTCTCAGGTAAATGACGGTCAACCGCTGGGTGCAGTTCCCAGATCAATGGATCGGACGACGCAGCGGTCATCGCCGCGCGATCCCCTTCTGTAAGCGGACGAAGGTGGAGCGTTTTGCCGGTGAGTTCGGGCTGCATATCAAACATCATTGCTCGCCCCTATCAGCCAGCGACGCCCGCGCAAAGCCAATAGGCGTTGACCAAAGCCCTGCTCTCGCTGCAAAGCGAACGGCATGAAAAAAGACAGTGGCCAGAATCGCAGCATAACCTCAAAATGGCGCCCGGTAACGCAGGCCGTGCGCGGCGGCACGTGGCGTTCGGAACACGGCGAAACATCCGAAGCGCTCTTTCTTTCGTCGGGCTATACTTACGATGATGCAGAAACTGTCGCCGCGCGCTTTGCGGGTGAGGCGGAGGGGATGACCTATTCGCGTCTGCAAAACCCGACGGTGCAAATGCTTGAGGAACGTATTGCGCTGATGGAAGGTGCTGAGGCCTGCCGTGCTCAAGCAACAGGCATGGCCGCGATGACGACCGCGCTGCTGTGTCAGTTGGAACAAGGCGATCATGTCGTTGCGGCGCGCGCGGCGTTTGGGTCATGCCGCTGGCTCACCGATACTCTGCTCCCCAAATGGGGGATCACGACGACCACGATTGACAGCCGCGATAACGATGCGTGGAAGGCAGCGATCCAGCCAAATACCAAAGTGTTTTTCTTTGAAACGCCCGCCAACCCGACGATGGATATTGTTGATATGGCCTATGTCTGCGGCCTCGCGCGCGAACATGGGATCACAAGCGTGGTTGATAATGCTTTCGCGACGTCAGTTCTTCAGCGACCGATGGATTTCGGGGCCGATGTTGTTGCCTATTCGGCGACCAAGATGATGGACGGGCAGGGGCGCGTGCTGGCAGGCGCGGTGTGCGGATCAAATGCGTTTATCAATGATAAGCTGCTGCCGTTTCAGCGGAACACCGGGCCAAACCTCTCGCCGTTTAATGCGTGGGTTGTTTTGAAAGGGCTTGAAACGCTTGATCTGCGCGCGGTGCGCCAATCCGAAAATGCGATGAAGGTGGGGGCTTTCCTTGAGGGGCGGGTTGCTAAGATGCTCCACCCCGGCCTGCCATCGCACCAGCAGCATAATCTTGCGCGTGCGCAGATGAAGGCGTGCGGGCCGATTTTCGCGTTTGAGGTTGATGGTGGTCGCGCCCGCGCTCACGCATTGCTCAACGGCCTGCAACTGATTGATATTTCAAACAATATTGGCGATGCGCGCAGCCTGATGTGTCACCCCGCCTCATCCACGCATCACAGCGTCGGCCCCGAAGCGCGCGCCGAAATGGGTGTGGGAGAGGGGCTGCTTCGGATCAATGTGGGGCTTGAAGACGTCGACGATCTGATCGAAGATCTTGATCAGGCACTCACCGGAGCAGGCCTATGATGAAGGCACTCTTCCCTTATGCAGAGGAAACGCGCCGGATCATCATCCGGGTCGCGGTCAATTTCCTGCCTGAACAATCCGAAATTGAGAAGGAGCGCTGGTTCTGGGCTTATCATATCCGCATTGAAAATTCAGGCGATATGGCGTGTCAATTGCTCACTAGGCGTTGGCTGATCCGCGATGCGCGCGGCGCGCAGCAAGTGGTTGAGGGCGAAGGCGTTGTTGGCGAACAGCCAGTGGTGCGGCCCGGCGAAAGCTATGATTATGTCTCAGGTTGCCCGCTTTCAACATCAAGCGGTTCAATGGTTGGCAGTTTCAATATGATTGGAGAGGATGGCTCTCGCTTCGATGTCGGCATCCCCAAATTCCGGCTGAGCGCCCCCGTGACGGCGGGATGAAGCGGACGCATCTGCCTCTAAATGGCCTGCGCGTGTTTGATGCCGCCGCGCGCCACCTGAGCTTTACCCGCGCCGCCGACGAACTCGCGGTCACGCCAGCAGCCGTTGGCCAGCAAATTCGCGCGCTTGAGGATTTGCTCGGCGTTGTCCTGTTTCGGCGGACGCCAAAGGGGCTTGAGCTGACGCCCGAGGCCCAAAATGGGCTGGGTGCGCTCCGTGCGGGATTTCTCCAATTTGAAGAAGCCGCGCGTGCGATGCAGGCAGGGCAATCGTCGAAATCGCTTACGATTGCTGCACCACGTGATTTCACCGCGAAATGGCTTGCCCCCCGGCTGGCGGAATATGCCAAAAATGATCCAGAGCTGCGCTTTGTGCTGCTGACCAGCGACGGTGAGATCGATTTCACCCAAGCCAATATTGATTTGGCCATCCACTGGGGCGCGCATCCCGGTGAGCATGAAGGCATCAAAATCGCTGACGGGGCGATGGTTTCAGTGGCTGGAATGCATGAGAGCGCGGCAGTATCTCTAATTGCTTGGCCGGGCGCACCCGCTGATGAGGCGGCCACGCTGAGCGTTGCTGATGCCGGTTTGGCGATTGATGCGGCCGCCCACGGTTTTGGCAAAGCGACCGTGCCTGTGTTGCTTGCACAGGCTGATATTGCCGCAAACCGGGTTCGCGCGATAGGCGATCCGAGTCCAGTCGCTGATGCCTATTGGTTGATTGCGCCGTTGCCGCAGTGGCGTCAAAAAAAGGTTAAGATGCTCGTTGCTGCGCTAACTGCCCAAAATGGGACATTTTCTGTTGGTTAACACCAGCGAAAGACTTTGAAATATCTTAATTTTCTGTTAATTTCACGACGAATCGAGGTGAAGGCGAAGTCGCACGTCTCAACAGTTCGTTTTGTGAGTGGGGGCAAAAACCTCTCGTTAGCGTAAACGATCATTCGATTGGTTGGTGCTGTAATTTTATGGCATCGGGGTAACCTTTTGAGATTGAAGGAAAAGTTATGAAGAAACTGTTGATTGGATTGACCGCAGCGGTCATGGCAGTGGCTCCGGCACAGGCCGTTACGCTGTACGGCGTCGATGAGGTGAACAATCTTGTCCGCTTTGATAGCCGCACACCCGGCGTGACGCAGTCGGTCGTTGCTATCCAAGGACTTGGCGGTAGTTCGGTTCTCGGTATCGATTTCCGTCCAAGTGATGGCTTCCTATATGCGTTTAACGACAACAGAAGCTTGTTCCGCATCAATCCCAACACGGGCGCTTCGTCGCTGGTTCTCTCGAATTTGGCGATCACCGGTTCCAACTTCGCCTTTGATTTTAACCCGACCAACACCAACCTGCGCATCGTTAGCAATGATAACACAAACTATTTCGTGCGCTTCAACGCACCGCCAATCGCGCTTGTTCAGCAGGCTAACGCGGCATACGCTCCGGGTGCGGGATTGTTTGATCCTGATATCGTTGCTGCTGGTTACACCTTCAACGACAATAATCCTGCAACGGGCACAACATTGTTCGTGATCGATAGCGCGAATGATGTCCTTGCAACTCTGAACGTTGCAACCGGTGCGCTTACCCGCGTTGGCGCGCTCGGTATCAACGTTGGTGCGCGCACCAGCTTTGATATTGCCGGCACTGCGAACAACACATTTGTTCAGGCGGGCAACACGCTTTATCGGATCAACCTCACGTCTGGTGCGCTGACCTCAATCGGCAGGACTGATCGTACGCTTTTTGCGCTTTCGGCGGCTGTGCCTGAACCTGCGACTTGGGCGATGATGCTGATTGGTTTTGGTGCCATTGGTGCCGCTGCCCGTTCAAGCCGTCGCAAGCGGAACACTGTTACCGCTTAATTGATTTAGCTTAAGCATTTGAAAAGGGCGGCGCTTGCGTCGCCCTTTTTTGTTGTGTGGGAAAGCCCCTAGCCAAGCCTGCAAATCTGCGCCATCCTTGGGATCACCAAGTGGGAGGAGTGCCGATGTTGCGTTACGGGCTTTTGATCGGGTTGCTGGCGTCTGGCGCCGCATATGCGCAAAGCGCACAGGGCGATGTTTCAGTCACCATATATAATAACAACCTTGCGCTGGTTCAGGATGCACGGACGCTCACCGTCCCCTCGGGTCGGTCGAAGCAGGAATTTCCCGACGTCTCGGCGCAAATCCGGCCCGAAACTGTGACGCTCTCGGGCAATGGCATTGCGATTGTCGAACAGAATTTCGATTATGATCTGCTCAGCCCTGATAAGCTGATGGAGAAAGCGGTCGGCCAAGTCATCACCATCGTTCGCACCAATCCCGCGACTGGCGCTGAAACGCGCGAACAGGCGAAGGTGCTTGCGGCGAACGGCGGGATCGTCCTCCAAATCGGCAACCGGATCGAGGTGCTGCGCGATGACGGCCTGCCGGTGCGCGTTGTATTTGATAAGGTACCCGATAATCTCCGCGCGCGGCCAACACTCTCAGTGACAATCGAGGCGGCGAAAGCGGGCGCAATCCCGACGCGGCTGACGTATCTCACCCCCGGCTTTGGCTGGAATGCCGACTATGTCTCGCTATTTGATGAGGGCAAAGAGACGATTGACGTTCAGGGCTGGATTACGCTCACCAACAATACCGGCACCACGTTTAGCAATGCCGATACGTTGCTCGTCGCGGGCAATCCGTTTGGTGGTAACAACGGCGGGCGTGGTCGTTTTCAGCAGTTCCAAGCGCCCCAAGACGCAACGCTTGAGCAAGCAGGCACCGAAAGCGGCACGCGCGAACGGCTTGGCGATTATTATCTCTATCCGCTCAAGGAACGCACGACGATTGCCAATGCCCAGCAGAAACAGGTCAGCTTTCTTGATGTGAAGGGTGCGCCCGCGCGCAAAGCCTATGAATATGTCAACGGCTGGCTCGGTTCACAGGCCGAGCCGCAAAGTGCGGCGACCGTGCTCAAATTCTCAACCTCAAAGGCGGGCGGGCTTGGTGATCAATTGCCCGCTGGCACGATCCGCATTTACCTGCGTGATCAGCGCGGCGACCCGCAGTTCATTGGCGAAAACCGGATTGATCACACACCAATGGGCTCACGCCTCGCGATCCGTACGGGGCAGGCGTTTGATGTCAAGGTCAAGCCCAACGTCGAAAAGCGCGAACGCATCTCAAGCACCCGCTGGCGGACGACAATGCGCTACACGCTGACCAACGCGCGGCCCGCCGCCGTCACGGTCGATCTGGTTCAGGACGGGCTTTACGGCGATGTCCGCGTACTTGAACAAAGCATCACGGGGGAGCGCACCTCGGCTGACCGGATCGAATGGAAAGTACCCGTGCCCGCCAACGGCACGGCCGAACTGACGGCAGTGTTTGACACGCGGTATTGATTGATGCGCGATGTTTCTGTCTCCTTCTTAAAAAGCCCTTCCCCTTCAGGGGAGGGGAAAGGGGTGGGGGCGAGCGTCTGCGAGCCAAGAGACTCTTTTCTACCGACGCTCCCCACCCCAACCCCTCCCCTGAAAAGGAGGGGCTTTAGATTAGCCCTCCTCCTCCTGCTCGCTACAATCGCGGTGATCCCTGCCCAAGCAGGCACGATCACCTCGTCTGAAGTCAAGGCAGTCTCGGTTACGCTCTACCGCGATCCAGCGCGCGGGCAGGGGGCGATGAACGCGGCGAACCCCGGCGGTTATGCGCTGATC
>JAYTPB010000051.1:0-23119 GCA_043747445.1 Sphingomonadales bacterium | reverse complement strand
GCGGGCGGGCGTTTGATCGTGGCCAGTTCGGACGGCAGGCTGGCCAACGTCGATCCGGCGACGGGAACAATCCAGAATGAAACCAAGGCCGGTGGCCCGGTGACGATCCCGCTCGTGGTGGCTGGCAACACGCTTTATGTCCTCACCGATGACGGTCGCCTGACCGCTTGGCGGTGACGTGAGCACGCTTCCCGTCGTCGCGATTATCGGACGGCCCAATGTCGGAAAATCGACGCTGTTCAACCGGCTGGTTGGCAAAAAGCTTGCGCTGGTCGATGATCGCCCCGGCGTCACGCGTGACCGGCGAGAGGGCGATGCCGATTTGCTCGGCCTAAAATTCCGGCTGGTCGATACCGCTGGGTTTGAAGAGGATGATCCACAGTCACTCCCCGGACGGATGCGCGCGCAGACGCAGGCCGCTGTTGACGGCGCGGACGTGGCGCTGTTCGTAATCGACGCGCGCGCGGGCATTGTCCCGCTTGATGAAGAGATTGGCCGCTGGCTTCGCGGGAGCAAAACGCCCGTGATCGTCCTCGCCAATAAATGCGAAGGCAAGGCCGCGTCCGAAAGCGGTCTGATGGAGGCGTATAGCCTTGGCTTTGGTGATCCGATTGCGTTCAGTGCTGAACACGGCGAAGGGCTTGGTGAGCTATTCACTGATCTCCTGCCTTTCATTGAACGTGACGAAGTGGAGACAGTGGACACCTTCGACGACGAATCGGACGATGCCCCGCTCAAACTCGCCATTGTTGGGCGGCCCAATGCGGGCAAATCAACGCTCGTCAACAAAATGCTTGGCGAAGACCGGATGATCACTGGGCCGGAAGCCGGGATTACGCGCGACTCCATCACGATTGATTGGGCGTGGCCAAGCCCTGACGGCAGGCTCAGAGAAGTGCGCTTGATCGACACCGCAGGCCTGCGCAAAAAATCAAAGGTTGAGGACAAGCTTGAGCGCCTCTCCGCCGCTGACACCCGCCACGCGATTGATTTTGCCGAAGTGGTCGTGCTGCTGCTTGATGCGACGCGCGGGCTTGAGGCGCAGGATTTGCGGATTGCCGATCAGATATTCTCCGAAGGTCGTGCGCTGGTGATTGCGCTCAACAAATGGGATGTCGCCGAAAACGGATCGAGCCTCTATCAGGGCGTGCGCGGTGCGCTTGAAGAGGGTTTCAGCCAAGTGCGCGGGGTTCCGCTGCTAACGATTTCCGCCGCGACGGGCAAAGGCATCGACCAGCTTTTGGAAGCTACTTTTGAAACGCGTGCGGCGTGGAGCCAGCGGATTGGCACGGGCGCGCTCAACCGCTGGTTTGAAAATGCGGTTGAGAAAAACCCACCGCCTGCGCCGGGCGGCAGACGGATCAAGCTGCGTTATGCCACCCAGATCAAAACGCGCCCGCCAAGCTTCGTCATCTTCGGCACGCGCGTTGATCAACTGCCCGAAAGCTATCGCCGTTACCTTGTTAACGGCATCCGCCGCGAACTCGGCTTCGGCGCGGTGCCCGTGCGCCTGACGCTGCGCGCGCCAAAGAATCCGTTTGATGATAAGGGCGATTAGTCCGCAATAAACGGATTGCGAATGGTCAGCCGTCCTTGAATGACCATGCCGTGCTGCATGTCTTCGCTGTAGAGGGTGTCGCATTCGGCGAGGTATGCCGCTGCAACGATAAACCCGTCATATATGTTTAGCTTATATCGCTCGGCGAATGCGCGGCCGAGATCGTGCGTCGCCTCATCGACCGGGCGCACCTGCGCGACGTATGTGCGAATAAGCGCCACAGCATCTGCTACCTCTGGCCAGCCATACTTCCATTTCCGCCGCGCGACATTGGCAAACTCGTTCAACACCTGCACACTGATCGTGGCATCGCGGACAACAGATAACGCAGCCTGATTTTGCGAGACTACCGAAAAGCAATAACAGACAATATTGCTGTCAACAAAATGCGTCACGCCGCTTAACCGCGCATATCGGCGGCATTCCGATCAATTTTCCAGTCTTTGGGCAACGAGCGCTGCATCGCGGTAATCCTCGCAAGCGCCTCCTCACGGGTCATTTTAGGCAGCGCCTTTCTCAGCGCAAGAACGTCTCGCGTAACAACATCACCCTCTTGCAAACCAAGCTCTTTTGCCATTTTTGCGGGCAATCGAACCGCAAGGCCATTACCCCATTTAGCGACTTTAAGCAGTTCCATATTATACCTCATTGAATATACATCATGCTTATATGTATATCATTTCATCCCAAATGGCAAGATCGCCTGATACACCTCCACCCCCGGTGCGCCGACAATATCTACCCCTGATTTAAGCATGAAATAGTGCCGCACAATCTCTGCCTGCTGCTCAATTCCGTAGCGTTTGAAGGACAATCCCGGTTTGATCGCATAATCATATCGGCAAAAAGGATGCCGCGCGAGCGGTAGGAATATCCCCTGCTGATGTTGCCAGACATGCACCATTTCATGGATGAAAAGGCCTTGACTGCTGATATCCTGCCCGCAGAAATCGTCGCAGTACAACCCGCCTTTGGGGTGAAACCACAGCGCACCGTTGGGCGCCATCGTCACGCGGCGCGGCTGAAACCACCACCATTTGCGTTCGTTGATTGTAACGCGGGCATAGTCAATTGCATCGCCGAAAACCGAGCGAGCAAGCGAAACTTCGTCAACAGTCAGTGCGCGCTGTGTCAATGATTATGGTGCCCTGGCGCGTCGGCACCTGCTGCGATGACTTCAGCCTGTGTTTCAAGCTTGGCTCCGCTCGCGAAATTCAACACCAATGGCATTTTGCCGCCAACGGCAACCTGGGGTGACACATCGAAAAGCATCACATGCTTACCGCCCGAAGCAAAGGCAATCTCGCCCTTCGCAGGGACTTCAAGCCCGTCGGCAAGCGGTGTCATTTTCATCATGCCGCCCTCCATCTTGGTATCATGGAGTTCAGCGCGCACTGCCATCGGTGAGGAAACCGACATCAGCCGATCAGCCGTCGGGCCGCCGTTGAGTGCAAAATAGGCCGAGGAAGGATTGCCACTCACCGCCGAAAGCCGAACAAAGGCTTGGTCAACATTCAACTTGTCATGCGAAGCGCCGCCACATGCCGTAAGGGCAAGCGCGACAAGCGGTGTGATCAAACGAAAGGCGCGCATTTATAAGCTCCTGAGACTGGTGAATGCTCATCTAGGCAGGCCAAAGCCTTGCGACAAGGAAAATGCCTCCTATATCGCATCTCGAAGCATGACGTTGCGCTCAGTCGCGGTGTCGCCACCAACATTCGTAAATACAAGAGGGACAACATGGCAAAAGTTATCGGGATTGATTTGGGAACTACCAATTCATGCGTTGCAGTGATGGAGGGCGGCAAGCCCAAGGTGATTGAAAATGCCGAAGGCGCGCGGACAACCCCGTCAATCGTAGCCTTTGCCAAGGACGGTGAGCGCCTGATCGGTCAGCCTGCCAAGCGTCAGGCCGTCACCAACCCTGAAAATACAATTTTTGCTGTAAAGCGTCTGATCGGTCGTCGTTTCGATGATCCGATGACCAAGAAAGATATGGGCCTCGTCCCTTACACCATCACCAAGGGTAAGACCGGCGATGCGTGGGTGAAGGCAGGTGGCGAAGATTATTCGCCTTCGCAGATCAGCGCGTTCACGCTTCAGAAGATGAAGGAAACCGCTGAGAGCTATCTCGGCGAAACCGTAACGCAGGCCGTGATTACGGTTCCGGCTTACTTCAATGATGCCCAGCGTCAGGCAACCAAGGATGCCGGGCAGATTGCCGGTCTTGAAGTGCTGCGTATCATCAATGAGCCAACCGCCGCCGCGCTCGCCTACGGGCTTGAAAAGAATGATGGCAAGCTGATCGCGGTGTATGATCTTGGTGGCGGTACGTTTGACATCTCAGTTCTTGAAATCGGCGACGGCGTGTTTGAGGTTAAATCGACCAATGGCGATACCTTCCTTGGTGGCGAAGATTTTGACGCGACCATTGTTGAATTCCTTGCGGCTGAATTCAAAAAGGCTGAAGGCATTGATCTGAAATCGGACAAGCTGGCATTGCAGCGCCTGCGTGAAGCCGCTGAAAAGGCGAAGATCGAGCTTTCCTCGGCGCAAACAACCGAGGTCAACCTGCCCTTCATCACGGCAGACTCAACCGGGCCAAAGCATCTCGTCAAATCAATCACCCGTTCCGATCTTGAAAAGATGGTTGAAGACCTGATCAAGCGCACGCTTGGCCCCTGCAAGCAAGCACTCAAGGATGCTGGCGTGAAGCCTGCCGATATCGCCGAGGTCGTTCTTGTTGGCGGCATGTCGCGGATGCCGCGCGTGCGTGAACTTGTGAAAGATTTCTTCGGCAAAGAACCGCACACTGGCGTCAATCCCGATGAAGTCGTCGCGATGGGTGCCGCGATTCAGGCGGGCGTATTGCAAGGCGATGTGAAGGATGTTCTCCTGCTCGACGTGACCCCGCTTTCGCTCGGCATCGAAACGCTTGGCGGCGTGTTCACGCGGATGATTGATCGCAACACGACGATCCCGACCAAGAAGAGCCAAGTCTATTCAACAGCGGACGACAATCAGGGCGCGGTTACGATCCGGGTATTCCAGGGCGAGCGCGAAATGGCGGCGGATAATAAGCTGCTTGGCAATTTTGATCTTGTCGGCATTCCCCCCGCACCGCGCGGCGTGCCGCAAATTGAAGTAACGTTCGATATCGACGCCAATGGCCTTGTCAGCGTTAACGCGAAGGACAAGGGTACAGGCAAGGAACAGCAGATCAAGATCCAAGCCTCGGGCGGCTTGTCCGATGCGGACATCGATCAAATGGTGCGCGATGCCGAAGCCTTCGCCGAAGAAGACAAGAAGCGCCGCGCGGCTGCCGAAGCCAAGAATAATGCCGAAAGCCTGATCCACACAACCGAGCGTCAGTTGGTTGAACATGCCGACAAGGTTGATGAAGCGCTCAAAACTGAAATCGAGGCGGCCATTGCTGAAACCAAGACTGCGGTTGAGGGCGGCGATCCCGAAGCGATGACCGAAAAGGCGCAAGCACTTGCTCAGGTGGCGATGAAGATGGGTCAGGCAATCTATGAGAAGGAACAGGCAAGTGCTGCCTCGCCTTCAGAGGATGGCCCCAAGGATGATGATGTCGTCGATGCTGAGTTTTCCGAAGTGGATGAAACTAAGGGATAAGCCCTTCTCCCTCTCCCCTTCAGGGGAGAGGGCCGGGGAGAGGGGATTGTTGAGATGCGGTGCAATGTTGCTATACATTCCCCTCTCCCAACCCTCCCCCTGAAGGGGAGAGGGCTTTTTAATGTCTGACGATTATTACGAACTGCTTGAGATTGAACGCTCTGCCGATGACGGGGTGATCAAATCGTCATACCGCAAGCTGGCGATGCGCTGGCATCCCGACAAAAATCCGGGTGATACCGCCGCTGAAGCCAAGTTTAAGGCGATCAGCGAAGCCTATGACATATTGAAAGACCCGCAAAAGCGCGCCGCCTATGATCGCTACGGTAAGGCGGCATTTCAAAATGGCGGCGGGGCTGGCCCTGATGTTGGTGGTTTCTCTGATATATTCGAGAATATCTTTGGCGAATTTATGGGCGGCAGTCGCGGTGGCGGTGGGCGTCAACGCGGGCCGCAGCGCGGCGCTGATCTGCGCTATGACATGGAAATCACGCTTGAAGATGCTTACCACGGCAAGGCGACCGAGATCACCGTTGAGGTGTCGGTTCAATGCACGCCGTGCGACGGCTCTGGCGCGACGCCGGGTACGGGCGCAAAAGCGTGCGGCACCTGCGGCGGGCGTGGTCAGGTGCGCGCGCAGCAGGGCTTTTTCGTGGTTGAACGCCCCTGCCCGTCCTGCCACGGCGCGGGCAAGATTATCAGCGATCCGTGCCGCGAATGTCGCGGCGAAGGCCGGGTTGACAAAACCAAGACGCTTTCAGTCAATGTGCCGCCCGGTGTTGATGATGGCACGCGTATCCGCCTGACCGGAGAAGGCGAAGCGGGTGGGCGAGGTGCACCAGCGGGTGACCTCTACATATTCCTCCACGTCAAACGCCACGCGATTTTCCAGCGCGAGGGAACAACGCTCTTCGCGCAGGCGCCGATTAGCTTCACCACCGCAGCCCTAGGCGGAACAATTGTCGTGCCGGGGCTTGACCGGGTGGATCATGAAATTCGCATTCCTGCGGGCATTCAATCGGGCAAGCAGATCCGCCAGCGCGGGGTTGGAATGCCCGTCCTCAACGGGCGCGGCACCGGCGATCTTGTCGTACAGATTGAGGTCGAAACGCCAACCAAGCTAAGCGCGAAACAAAAAGAATTGCTTGAACAATTCCGCGCCACCGAAACCGGTGAGGAAAGCCCCCAAAGCACAGGCTTTTTTTCCAAGCTGAAAGGCGTATGGGACGATTTAACTGAATAGGAGTTTCGCCATGCGCTTTGTTGCCAGCCTTTCACTGTTAGCCCTTGCCACGACCGCCTCGGCGCAGCCAGCGGACGTAAAAATCACGGCTGAAAACCTCGCCCCCGGTGTTGATGTTTTATTCGGCCAAGGCGGCAATATCGGTGTTTCGCACGGCGAGGATGGCACCGTGTTGATTGATGATCAGTTCGCGCCTCTGACCCCGAAGATTCAAGCTGCGGTGACGGCGCTCGGCGCAACGCCAGTTAAATTCCTGATCAACACCCACTGGCACGGCGATCATACTGGTGGAAATGAGAATTTCGGGAAGGCCGGTGCTCTGATCATGGCGCATGATAATGTCCGTGTGCGGATGGCATCGCCGCAAACGCGCGGTGACCGGACGACGCCCGCATCGCCCAAAATTGCGCTACCCGTTGTCACTTATCATGACGGGCTTTCGCTGCACCTGAACGGCGATGAAGTGCGCACGTACCACATGCACGACGCGCATACCGACGGCGATTCAATCGTCATCTGGAAGAAGGCCAATGTCGTCCATATGGGCGATCTTTATTTCAACAAAGTCACGCTGCCCTTCGTTGACCTGAATTCGGGAGGCAGCATCAAGGGTATGCTCGCCGCGATTGAAAAGACGCTGACGCTGATCAACCCGCAGACCAAGGTGATTCCCGGCCACGGGCCGATGGCAAGCCATGCTGATTTGGTTGGGTACCGTGACATGCTCAAATCAATCATCGGCGTGGTGCAAGCTGGTATCAACGCCGGCAAAAGCGTTGATCAGATTAAGGCGATGAAACCTGCGGCCAAATGGGATATCCCCGGCGGTTTCATCAGCGGCGATGCGTTTGTCGAAATGGCGTATAAAAGCCTGACCACACCCAACAAACCAGCGCACGTCATGCCCGACAATCACGTTCACTAACCCCTTAGCAAACGCAATAAAAAGGCCCGGTGGCAGATGCCAACGAGCCTTTTTTGTTCGGGGGATGCGAGCCTAATTAGGCGCCGACGATGATTGCGACAAAGAGAAACTGTGCCGCCAAAGCAACTGCAAGGCTCGCGGAACGTACAACATAGGTCATGACAAATCCTTTCACTTGCATGATTGAAACGGCCTGTCCGTTTCAATGCGCAACCTATGCTGCAAATGCTAAGAAACTGCAAACGTAACAACTGCAATCACGATTGCAGTTTTTGCATGTCATGCCGTTTAAGTCAGACTTTGTCGGGGTTTTGCGCCGCTGCTGCGCCGTGTGGCTTCTTACCATTCGACTTAGTTTCGACCTGATCGCCACCAATTTCGGTATCTTCTAAGTCCGATCCGGGTTGGGGCGTATTATCATTATCTTGCATCTTACTTGCCTCCATGTCTGGTAGGCGACAGCTTACTCGAAGCCGATCGACAATAGCAATCGTGAAAAGTCTGGACTGCTGCGCAATGGATCGAGCAGTGGGTCGGTGCGACTGAGCAATAAGCCAGAATCGCCACTTTTTTCGGCCTTCTGAAGCGTTGCAAGTGCGCTCGCGGTCTCACCCCATTTGGCGAGCACTTGCGCTTGCTGATAAAGTGCGCTGTCGCCCTGTGTAACAACCAGCTTATCAAAGGCTGCGCGCGACGCGGCTACGTTACCCATCATGCGCTCGACTATAGAAATTCCGGCGAGAGCAAATGCCGAACTGCCATCCTGCCCATAAGCCGCGCGCGCCTCCTTGAATTTCCCAAGGCCTAGCAGCGCGTCACCGATTGAGGCATTCGAAACACTCAGTTTGGCATTGAGCGACAGAGCCTTTTGGTTGAGCTTAATCGACTCGGCAAAGCGCCGCGCGGCATATTCGACTGTAGCCGCCGTCCGAAATGTGCGCGGATTAAGCGGATCGAGCAGCAGCGCGCGCTTGATCGCATCTTTGGCTGGCGCATCGCGACCGCAGCGTGCGCTGAACAACGCAAACCGCGCAAGCACATCAGCATCACCAACGCCGAGCATCCGTGACCGTTCAAATGGGGTTCGTGCGGCCTTTACATCAAGCTTGCCAAAAGCAAGCGCCACACCGAGTGCAGAATGCGCATCAGCAAAATCAGGCGCTAGACCGACCGCGCGCTCTGCCGCCTCCACCGCAGCATCAAACAGCGCGCGAATTTGCGTCAAATCATTTATGCTATTGGCAATATTGGCCATGCTGCGTGACCGCGCCGCGTGCGCCGCACCGTAATTGGGATCAAGCACAATCGCCTGATCAAAAGCCGCAAGCGCAGCACGATCCGAAGCCTCATCGGCACTCAGTTTATGGAAGGCTTGGCCGCGTAGAAACAGATCATAAGCGGCGACATTGGTTGTGCCCCCCGTCGTCAGCTTGCCGTTGGAGTCAGCAGGCGGCGCTTCTGTCACCATCCGCACCGCGAGCTCACGCGCAACGATGCTTGCAATCTCACTCTGCACTGCAAAAATATCAGTAATTGGCCGGTCAAAGCTTTGTGACCAGTTGGAAAAGCCGGTGTTGGTGTCAACAAGTTCAGCCGAAATTCGCACGATCCCGTTTGCACGGCGAACGCTGCCCTCAAGCAGATAGGCAACGTCAAGCTGCCGCCCAATTGAGACCGCATCCGCACTATTTTCGCGGAATAAGCCTGATGAAGTTGGTGCCGCCACTCGCAGCAACGCATTGCGCGCGAGCGTTGCGCGCACCTCCTCAGAAAGGCCGTCAGAGAAATAGGCTTGGGCCGCGTCACCGCTCAGATTTTTGAACGGCAGCACAGCAACGCTGTTCGACTCCGCCGATGAACCGATCAGACCTCCCTGCCACGCTGCGAACCCACCGCCAAGCGCAATGAGCGCCACACCCCCGCCAATCATCATCTGCCGACGACTAGCACCAGCAGGCGGCGACAGGGAACCGCTTTGATTGGCGAGATTGGTCGCTATTTCACTCTTTGTATCAACCCAATAGGCCGCATGAGCGATACCGTCGGGATCGATTTGCGTGCGGTACGCCTCAAAATGCTCATCGCGCTTTCCGCTAATATCCTCTGGGCCGTGGTATCCCGCTTGGGGTTCACCACTTGCGGCGTTCCAGCTTTCACTGTCAATCAGGACGCCGCCGGGATCGGCCTTTGCCTCCAGCCGTGCGGCACGGCTGATCGCCATGCCAGCAGGCGAGCCCGTATTTGGATCGACCGCGATTTCGCCAGTGCTGATGCCGACGCGAAACACGCGGCGTGCGCGCGGCTCAGTGACACCCGCATTATGGCGCGCGGCGCATTTGTGGAGCGCGACGGCGAAATCAAGCGCTTGGTTAGGCTCGATAAAGGTCAGAAGCGCACCATCGCCCGTGGTCATCACGACATTATCAGCCGCTGTACCACCGCATTCCGAAAGCGCATCGCCGATCAAGCGCTGCACCTGTTGATTAAGCGAGAGCGTTGCCTGAACCCCAAGCGAGTCCTCAAGCAGGCGCGACATATCGCTATACCCAACAAGATCGACAAGAACTGCGGTCGACTTCATCGACGTCACCTCCTGCTGCCGCGAATCATGCTGCGTTAGTGCCGATAAGCCACGTTAATAGCGAGCAAAAATTGGCACAGGAAGTGTCTCAACCATTCGCCTGATCTAACCGCCCGCAGCCAGCCTGTGTAAATTCCCAACTGCCGCCATCGCGTAGCTGCGGAATGCGCCGAGGATCGCTTGCTTCTCGCTATCCTCCGGGCTGATCGCGGCGATTACTTTGCCGAAGCCGTCTAGGCGACTGTCGCGTATCCATTTGCCAAGCTTGGCATCCTGCATCCACGCCATCTGGTTCATCATATTGGCGATGTTGCACGCCGGATATTGCGATATGGTGTGCGGAAAAGGCACTGTGCCGCAAAGCTGATTTTTCTTTGCGTCATCCTCATAATTCGCTTCGACATAGGCGATGAGTGCGGCACTAAATGCTGGCTGTGGCGCGCGAACAAGCTGCGGCGTGATAAGGTTCCCATCAAAAATCGGGATTGCCGGGCGCGGCTCAACCGCAGAGGCTGTGCAATCAATGTAGAGCGTGTTCGCATCCATCGCCACATGTCCCTGATCAAGCGTGAGGCCGCCCGCATCGATTGCCTGCACCCGGCCCATGCGGATGACGTTCGTGATTTTGCGCAGTTCGGCAATCTCACCTTTTGACATGGTGGCATAGTGGAACATGCTCGGGCGAACATCAGGATAGATGCGCAGCATGATATCCTCCGCCTCAAGCCGCAGGAACAGATCATCAATTGACGCGGCCTCTGCAAACACCGCCATTTGTGCCGCCTGACCGCCAATGGTTTCATTGAAAAATTCAAGACCGGGTTGCGTGCGCAGTCGGTTGAGCAACCAAGAATCGCGCGGCATTACCCAGAAAATCGCATCTGGATCGGCTCCTGCGCCAAGCAACCACACACACGCATCCATCGCGGTTTTACCAGCACCGATGACCACATAGCGGCTAGGCCGTTCACCCTTATTCATCCAAAGCTGGGGTAGGCCATTGGGCGTGATCAGCTTTACCCCCTCGCCAACCGCATACGCTGGTGTGTGCGTTGAGGGCACCGTTGTTCCGTAATATGTCGCGTTGACCGTTTTCTTCGCGACCGTCATGCGCGTTTCCTTGCCCGAAAGCAGCGAGACAAAGCGGCCATCGCCCAGATAATCAGACATCGGGAAATAGCGCACCCGGCCACTGGGGAGCAGCCGCTGGCGCATTACGCTATCGAAATAGCCGCTCACCTCTGGCCCTGAGGCAAGTTCATAAAGCCCCTCGTTAACGCCAATCGTATCTTTGCGATTGGAACCAAGCGGCGTTGAGTTCACCCCGTAAAATGCCGATGGCTGGTGCAAAGCGACAAACGAGTAAGCATCATTCCAATGCCCGCCTGGTTTGCCGTGGCGATCCACAATGACAATATCGGCGTCGCTTTCATCAAGCAGCGTATCAGCAAACGCAAGGCCAACCGCGCCGCTGCCAATGATCAGATAATCGGTTTTAATCTCATTCATGAAAATGCTTTCTATGGCTCAGCTAAACGCCTGAATGCCCGTAATCGCGCGGCCAAGGATCAGCGCGTGGACGTCGTGCGTGCCTTCATACGTATTGACCGTTTCAAGATTGATTGCGTGGCGGATCACGTGATATTCCGCTGCAATCCCGTTCCCGCCGTGCATATCACGCGCCATCCGGGCGATATCGAGCGCCTTGCCGCAATTATTACGCTTGATGATGCTGATCATTTCGGGTGCCCATGTGCCCGCATCCATCGCGCGGCCAACGGTAATCGCGGCTTGCAAGCCCAGCCCGATTTCGGTCAGCATATTGGCCATTTTAAGCTGCGGAATCTGGTTTGCGGCGAGCGGCCTTCCGAACTGGTGGCGGTCAAGCTGATATTGCCGCGCGCGGTGGAAGCAATCCTCCGCCGCACCCATCACGCCCCACGCAATCCCGTAACGTGCCTTGTTAAGACAGCCAAACGGCCCGCCAAGCCCCTGCACATTGGGGAGCATATTTTCCTCAGGCACGAACACTTCGTCCATCACGATTTCGCCAGTGATCGACGCGCGCAGGCTCATTTTACCTTCGATCTTGGGGAAGCTCAGCCCCTTCATGCCCTTCTCAAGGATGAAGCCGCGAATGATGCCGCCATCATCCTTCGCCCAGACGACCGCGATATCGGAGATTGGCGAATTGGTGATCCACATTTTCGCGCCCGAAACGCTGTATCCGCCCGGAACTGATTTCGCGCGCGTTTTCATACCCGCTGGATCAGAACCTGCGTCAGGCTCAGTCAGGCCAAAGCAGCCAATCATTTCACCCGTCGCAAGCTTGGGCAAATATTTCTGACGCTGCTCTTCGCTGCCATAAGCATGGATCGGGTGCATCACGAGGCTCGACTGCACTGACATTGCCGAACGATAACCCGAATCAACGCGCTCCACCGCGCGCGCAATCAGACCGTAAGCGACATGGCTTACCCCCGCACAGCCATAGCCTTCGATGGTCGCGCCGAGCAGGCCGAGTTCGCCAAATTCATTCATAATCTCCCGGTCAAACCGCTCATCAAGCGTCGCGCTGACCACGCGGGGGAGGAGTTTATCCTGCGCATAGGCCTCCGCAGCTTCTGCGATCATCTTCTCATCATCGGTAAGCTGATCGTTAAGGCGGAAAGGATCATCCCATTTGAACGGTGTAAATTTGGCCATGTCAGTCTTTCAAAATCGGTAGCGTTCAGCCGCCTATAGTCACTCTATTGCATGACTGCCAGCGTCGGTCGTCACAGCTTGTCGGTCTGTCGAAAAACGCGCAAGATGGTGTTTATGCCGCGTCATGTACGCGACCAAGAATTTTATCATTTTGAGGAGATGATTTTGTGCGCACCCTATTCACCACTGCGAGCCTCGCAGCGCTTGCGATTGCCATGCCGTTGAACGCCGCCGCGCCCGCGAAAAAAGCGCCTTCCGCAGCGGTTACCAAAAGCCCGCTACTCAAAGCATGGGTTGGCCCTTACGGCGGAGTGCCCCCGTTTGATACGGTGAAGGCTGCACAAATCCCCGCAGCATTTAGCGACGCGATGGCCGAACTGCGCGCCGAGGTTGATCGAATCAAGCGCAACCGGGCCAAGCCGACCTTCCAGAATACCAACGAGGCGATGCAGCTCACTGGCCAGTCAATGGAGCGGCTGTTTTCAATCTACGGCGTGATGACGAGTAACACGACCACGCCGGAAGTGCAGGGGATTGAGCGCGAGCTCGATCCCAAAATCTCGGCCTTTTACGATGCGATCAATTTTGATCCAATGATGTTCGCGCGCTACAAGGCGGTTTATGATGGCCGTAAGGCCGCCAAACTCACCTCGCAGCAGATGCGGATTGTCGAGCGCGACTATGAACAATTGGTGCGTTCCGGCGCGCAACTTGGCGCAGGCGACAAGGCCAGGCTGACCGACATCAACTCAAAGCTTGCGGTCGCCTTCTCCGATTTCGGCAGCAAATTGCTCGCCGATGAAAATAGTTTTGTAACGATTGATAAGGAGGCTGATCTTGCTGGCCTTCCTGCCTCATTCATCTCCTCGGCCAAGGCGGCTGCTGAAAGCCGCAAGTTGCCCGGCAAATGGATCATCAAGAACACCCGCTCTGCGGTTGATCCGTTCCTCACTTTCTCAACCAACCGCCCACTTCGTGAGAAGGTCTGGCGCGGTTTTGTCGGGCGCGGTGACAATGGCGACGCCAATGATACCAAGGCCGTCATCGCCAACATCCTCAAGCTCCGTGCCGAGCGCGCCGCGCTCCTCGGTTTCCCCACCCATGCACATTACCGCATGGCCGACACGATGGCGAAAACGCCCGAACGCGCAATGGATCTGATGATGCGCGTCTGGAGCCCCGCCGTGGCGCGGGTGAAGGAAGAGGTCGCCGATATGCAGGCGATTGCCGATAAGGACGGCAGCGGCGCAAAAATCGAAGCATGGGATTACCGCTATTATGCCGAAAAAGTCCGGCAGGCGCGCTACGCGCTAGATCAGAATGAGGTGAAGCCTTATTTTGAGGCAGGCAATATGGTCAACGCGGCGTTTTACGCGGCGGGCCGTCTCTATGATCTTGGTTTCAAGGAAGTCACTGGCACCGTGCCCGTGTTCGATCCCAAGGTGCGCGTGTTTGAAGTGACTGATAAGCGCAATGGCCGCAATGTCGGGCTATTCTATCTCGACAATTTTGCCCGCGATAACAAACGTTCGGGCGCGTGGATGACAACCTACCGTGCGCAGCAAAAGCTTGGCGGCGCACGCAATGTGCTCGCCTCAAACAATAATAATTTCGTTGAAGGCGCCAAGGGCGAACCAACGCTGATCAGCCTTGATGACGCGCAGACGCTCTTCCACGAATTTGGTCACGCGATCCATTTCTTCCTTCAGGATGTTTATTATCCAGCGCTTGCGGGCACACCGCGCGATTTTGTTGAATATCCAAGCCAGGTCAATGAGCATTGGGTGCTGACGCGCGATGTGCTTGATAAATATGCGCGGCATTACAAAACGGGTGAGGCAATGCCGCAGGCGCTGCTTGATAAGATCATCAAGGCAAGTGCCTTCAATCAGGGTTTTGGCACCGTCGAATATCTCTCCTCCGCGATCCTCGATATGAAGCTGCATAATCGCGCGACACCGATCAGTGATATCTCAGTATTTGAGAAGGAAACGCTGGCTGAGTTGGGTATGCCCAAGGAGATGGTGATGCGTCACCGCCTGCCGCAGTTCGGGCATCTCTTCTCAAGCGACGGCTATTCGGCGGGCTATTATTCCTACCTCTGGTCAGAAACGATGGACGCCGACACGTGGGCTGCGTTTGAAGAAGTGAACGACCCGTGGCACAAACCCACCGCTGACCGCTTCCGCAAACTGCTGCTCTCGACAGGGAATGAGACAGACCGGGCCGAAGCATACCGCGCATTTCGCGGGCGTGACCCCGATGTGAAGGCGTTGCTCAAGCTGCGGAATTTCCCGACCAACTAGGGCGCAAAAAACCCCTCTCCCCCTTGCGGGAGAGGGGGAATATCTCCCCCAAGAAAAACACCTAGCCAAATCCTTCGCGTAATTTTATTACAATCCTCATGACGCGAAAGAATCTGCCGCCGCTGGCGCTCCATGTCCCTGAACCGAGCTACCGCCCCGGCGATGTGGCGGATTTCAGCAATATTCCGATTCCAGCAGCAGGCGTCACACCGCGCCCTGATAGTGCCGCGCCCGCGCATGAATTTCGCGACCATGCTTACGGTCTGGTGCGGGTGCTTGATGATGAGGGGAAAGCGGTTGGCCCGTGGGATCCGCGCCTGACCCCGGTTACGCTGCGCGATATGCTGCGTAACATGGCGCTGACCCGTGCGTTTGATGACCGGATGTTTCGCGCGCAGCGGCAGGGCAAGACGAGCTTCTATATGAAATGCCTTGGTGAGGAGGCAGTGTCGATTGGCGCCGCCGCAGCGCTTGCCAGCGATGATATGTGTTTCCCGTCCTACCGCCAGCAAGGCATCCTCATTTCGCGCGGCTGCCCGCTTACTGAAATGATGAACCAGATTTATTCGAACAAAGGTGATCGCCTCAAAGGGCGGCAGTTGCCAATCATGTACGCCTTTCCCGAATTTGGGTTCTTCACGGTATCGGGCAATCTCACGACGCAGCTTCCCCAAGCGGTTGGCTGGGCGATGGCGAGTGCGATCAAGGGTGACACGCGGATAGCCGCTGCGTGGTGCGGCGAAGGATCAACGGCGGAGGGCGATTTTCATGCGGCGATGACCTTCGCCACGGTCTACCGCGCGCCCGTGATCATCAACATCGTCAATAATCAGTGGGCGATCAGTTCGTTCGCTGGATTTGCGGGCGGCGAGGCAACAACCTTTGCCGCGCGCGCTGTGGGTTATGGCATCGCTGGACTTCGCGTTGACGGCAATGATGCGCTCGCGGTCTATTCAGCAACGCAGTGGGCGGCGGAGCGCGCGCGTTCCAACCAAGGGCCGACGCTGATCGAATATTTCACCTACCGTGCCGAGGGGCACAGCACTTCGGATGATCCATCGGCGTACCGTTCAGCCAATGAGGGCACGCACTGGCCGCTGGGTGATCCGATTGCGCGGCTGAAGGCGCATCTGATCGCGCTTGGCGAATGGGATGAAGATCGCCACACCGCGATGGATTTAGAACTCGCCAACCAAGTCAAAACCGCACAAAAGGAAGCCGAGAAAAACGGCATCCTCGGGCACGGGCTGCATCAGCCGTTCGATACGATGTTTGAGGATGTGTTTGAGGATGTGCCGTGGCACCTGCGCGAACAGTCTGCGCAGATGATGGCCGAACGGATGCGCAAATGGCCTGAGGCATCGTCATGAGCAAGATGAACATGATCGAGGCGATTAACAGCGCGATGGACGTGACAATGGGCCGCGATCCTGACGTTGTCGTGTTCGGTGAAGACGCGGGTTATTTCGGCGGCGTGTTCCGCGCGACCGCTGGCTTGCAGAAAAAATATGGCAAGACGCGCGCGTTTGACACGCCGATCACTGAATGCGGGATCATCGCGGTTGCGGTTGGCATGGCGGCTTACGGGATGCGGCCCGTGCCCGAAATTCAGTTTGCCGATTATATCTATCCGGGGCTTGATCAACTCGTCAGCGAGGCCGCGCGCATTCGCTATCGCTCTGCCGCACAGTGGACGATGCCGATTACAGTGCGCTCGCCATTTGGCGGCGGTATCTTCGGCGGGCAGACGCACAGCCAATCGCCCGAAAGCATCTTCACCCATATTTGCGGGGTGAAGACGGTCATCCCCTCAACGCCCTATGACGCCAAGGGGCTGTTGATCGCGGCGATTGAGGATAATGATCCCGTCATCTTCTTTGAACCCAAGCGCATTTATAACGGCCCGTTCGATGGCCATTATGATCGCCCGGTTAAGCCCTGGGCAACGCATCCGGCAAGCGAAGTGCCCGAGGGGCACTATACGATCCCGCTGGGTAAAGCAGCGGTTGTACGCAGCGGCCAAGACCTGACGGTGCTGACCTACGGCACGATGGTGCATGTCGCGCTCGCGGCGGTCGAGGAGCTCGGCGTTGATGCTGATGTCATTGATCTGCGCACGCTGCTTCCGCTTGATATCGATGCGATTGAGGCATCGGTTAAAAAAACCGGGCGCTGCCTTGTGATCCATGAGGCGACGCGGACGAGCGGATTTGGTGCAGAGCTCGCGGCGCTGGTGCAGGAGCGGTGCTTCTACCACCTCGAAGCGCCGGTTGAGCGCGTAACCGGGTTTGATACCCCCTATCCGCACAGCCTTGAATGGGCCTATTTTCCGGGGCCGATCCGCATCGGCATGGCGATTGAAAAAGTGATGAAGGATTAAACATGGCGCGCTTTGAATTTCGCTTGCCCGACATTGGCGAAGGCATTGCCGAGGCTGAGGTCGTCGCATGGCATGTCAAAATCGGTGATACCATCGCCGAGGATCAGGGCATTGCTGACATGATGACTGACAAGGCCACCGTCGAAATGGAATCGCCGGTTTCAGGTGTCGTGATCGCGCTAGCTGGCGAAGTCGGCGATATGATCCCGATTGGATCAACGCTGGTCGTGATTGAAACTGAGGGTGAAGTTGAGGGTGAGGTGGTTGAAGAAGACCGCTCATCCCGAGCGCAGTCGAGGGACGTTGAAACGCGCGCGGGTGTCTCGACTGACAACCGCAGGGCGGCAGTTCATCCTGAGCCTGCCGAAGGGCTCGACACGAACGGTTCAGGCAATGACCCCCTAGCCGGAACTGATCTCGAAACCATCACTGAACAGCATATGCCCGAAACCCCGGTTACGCATTTCATTCCCGAACCGCACCCAGACGCGACTGAAATCAACGTACCAACCCCCGGTGCTCAAGCGCTTGCCTCACCTGCTGTGCGCGCGCGCGCGAAGGAACTTGGCATTGATCTTGGCGACGTGAAAGCACGCGAAGGTGGGCGCATCCGCCATGCTGATCTTGATGCTTTCCTCACTTATAATGCCGGGCAAGGTTTCGCGCCGGCAGGGGCGACGCGCGCTGATGAGGCGATTAAGGTCGTTGGGATGCGGCGGCGCATTGCCGAAAATATGGCGGCGTCAAAGCGCGCCATTCCGCATTTCACCTATGTTGATGAAATTGATGTGACCGCGCTTGAGGATATGCGCGGCGATCTCAATGCCAATCGTGGGAACCGCCCCAAGCTCACTATGCTGCCGCTCATGATCGTCGCGATTTGCAAGAGCATCCCGCAATTTCCGATGATCAACGCGCGCTTTGATGATGAGGCAGGCATTGTGACACGTTACGGCGCAATCCATCTCGGCATGGCAACGCAGACCGACGCGGGGCTAATGGTGCCCGTCATCCGCAATGCGCAGAGCCTCAACGTTTGGCAATTGGCGGCGGAAATTACCCGCCTCGCCGAGGCTGCGCGCAGCGGCAAGGCGAAGTCTGAAGAGCTTTCCGGCTCAACGCTAACGATTACCTCGCTCGGCCCGCTTGGTGGGATTGCGACAACGCCCGTGATCAATCGGCCAGAGGTCGCGATCATCGGGCCGAACAAAATCGTCGAACGCCCGGTGTTTGACGGCGATGATATCCGCCGCGCAAAACTCATGAACCTCTCAATCAGTTGCGATCACCGCGTCGTCGATGGTTGGGATGCGGCGAGCTACGTTCAAGCGCTCAAAAAATATTTGGAAACGCCCGTGCTGCTTTTCGCCTCATAAATCGCGCGCTCAAAATCGGCGTAGAGCGTGAGCGCATCGGGATCACCAAAGGGCAGGAATTGCATCATCAGCACGCCCGTGATGTCGCTTGCCGGATCAATCCAGTAAAAACTATTGGCGATGCCCGCCCAGGCAAGGCTGCCAGGCGCGCGGCCATTTGGCCCGGTTTCGGGGTTAATCAGGAAACCAAGCCCCCAGCCTGTGTGCATATTGGGAAAGCCGTCATAGGGATGGCTGAACATTGGCATGACGCTGTCCATCTTGCCTGCGCGCAACTGCCCGATTTGGTTGCGGCTCATTTCGGTAATGGTTTCGGGCTTAAGAATGGTTGCGCCGTCAAGCGATCCGCCGTTCAGGATCATGCGGACGAAGCGGAGATAATCGGGGCCGCTGCTCATCAGGCCGCCGCCGCCTCCTTCAAACTCAGCATCCGGCCCGCCGTTCATTTCAACGGGGAAGGGCGTGAGCGTACCGTCCCCTGCCCGGCTGAGCATTGCCGCGCGACGGGCCATTTGCGCGTCAGACAGCGTGAAGCCAGTATCGCCCATGCCGAGTGGGTTGAGGATATGTTCGGCCATGTAGTTCCCAAGCGATTGGCCGCACACCGCCTCAACCGCAAAGCCAACCCAATCGGTGCTGACGCCGTACTCCCACCGCTCGCCGGGATCGAACAACAGTGGCGATGTGACGCTGGCGATGCTGCCGGGTGCGGGCGGGCCAGACGGGCCATAGGCGCGGAGCATGTCGGCACTCATGAAGGCATAGCCAAAGCCCGATGTGTGCGTGAGCAAATGGCGCAGCGTGATTGGTCGCGCTGCGGGGCGGAGCGTCGCGGTGCCCGCATCATCAAAACCTGTGATGACTTGGGGACGCGCAAGTTCTGGCAGGACAGTTTCAATCGGCGCATCAAGTGTCAGCCGTCCCTGCTCAACCAACTGCATCGCCGCAACCGAGGTGATCGCCTTGGTCATTGAGGCAATCTGGAAAATGGTATCGGGCTTCATCGCCGCGCCCGTTGCTGGATCGGATACTCCAGCGGTGTGGCTGCTGAGGGTGCCAGCACGGTTGCCGACAAAGGCGGTTACGCCTGCGATGGTGCCGCTTGCGATTGCGCGGTCAAGAATGCTCTGGATGCTCATGGGGTAAGCTTGTGCCACAGGGGTGGCAAAGGTCAATCATTGCCGTTGTGGTCTGATCGCGGTATCGGTCAAGCACAACTGATAGGCTTAAAAAGTGAAAAGTAAAAACTGTCATTGCGAGCGAAGCGAAGCAATCCAGTTCCGACGGTGGGACTGGATTGCTTCGCTTTGCTCGCAATGACGGCATGTTATAGGTTTACGATAACTGGTTGTGAGGGAGATGAAGAGTGACGCTAGATCCAGCCGTGCAGATGCTGCTCACCATGATGGAGCAGATGCCCAAGATTGATTATGCGGCGGCAACGCCTGCGGATGCGCGCGCGATTTTTGATAATCCGATCCCCTTTGGTGAGCCTGTCGCGATTGGACGCGTTCAGGACGTCAAGATTGCGCTTGAAGGCCGGTCGCTTGATGCGCGGCTGTACGTACCCGCAGATGCTGGCGATAATCCACCATTGACAGTCTATTTTCACGGTGGTGGTTGGGTGATCGGCACGATTGACACGCATGACGGCACCTGCCGCGCGATTGCCAATGCCAGCAAAGCGGCGGTGCTGTCCGTCGCATACCGGCTCGCGCCGGAGCATCCTTATCCAGTGCCGTTGCAGGACTGTTATGATGCGACCGTGTGGGCTGCAGCGAATGCGGCATCCCTTGGGGTGGACGGTAATAAGCTGGCGGTGGCTGGGGACAGTGCGGGCGGCAATCTCGCTGCCGCAGTCGCGTTGATGGCGCGGGATCACGGCGGGCCAAAACTTGCGCATCAACTTCTGATCTATCCCGTGACCGACGCTAATTTTGACCGGCCCTCTTACGGCGCGAATGGCGGCGGCGAATATTATCTCTCGACCGAGGGGATGAAATGGTTCTGGCGGCATTATGTCGGCGCTGTCGATCCGCGCACTGAGCCGCTGGCGGCGGTGATCCAACAGGCAGACCTTATGGGCCTCCCTTCAGCAACGGTGATCACAGCCGAATATGATCCGCTGCGTGATGAGGGCGATGCTTATGCCGCGCGGCTGGCGGGCGCGGGCGTTGCGGTTGATGCCGCCTGCGCGCCGGGGATGATCCACGGCTTTTTCAGCCTGTTTCAGATGATCCCAAATGCGATGCCGTGGATCGAGCGTGGCGGGGCCAATCTGGCAAAGGCTTTTGCAGCGGTTTAGGGTGCTTTGCCGCAGGTGACCGTGCCAACGCCGATATTCTGGACGGTGCATGACGGCATTCCGGCGATCATGATGGTGCCTGATCCAGTTGATGTGACCATCGCCGCGCGGGTGGCCGACATGGCGGTGGTGCCCGATGAAGCCGCCGTCAGCTTAAGGTCAGCCACATCAAGGCTACTTGCGGCGAGGCTACCTGAGCCTTTGACATTGGCATCAACCTTCAAAGCCTTGCCCGCGAGTGTGAGCGTGCCTGAGCCTGAAAGCCTTGCGTTGAGGTTATCAACCATCACTTTGGCGACGCTGATCTGGCCGCTGCCTGTTAGCGAAACATCGGCCTGAATCCCGCGCAAGGTGGCGATGCTGATCGCGCCTGAACCATTGAGCTTAGCCGAGCTAAGCAGCGGCAGAGTGATGTAGATCGTCGCGGGTTTGAAACTTTTTTGTGACGGGGAAGCCACAAAACCGCCGATAGGCTGGATCGTGAGCGTACGGTCAAGCGACTCAATCGAGAGCAAGTCAAGCGCCTCCCGGTCGCCGCTCGCGCGGACGGTGGTAGCACGGCCCGTTTCGATAATCACGCGTGACGCGCCGACAACGCGAAGCTTATCAAAATCAGTGACTGAATAGCGCCGCTCCGCCGCTTGAGCGACGCCGCCGATTGTCAGGAGGATGATAGCTATCGTGCATCGCGTCAAAATCATGGGCAATGCTTAGCGGCAAATTTGGCCAATGACTATGGCGTACAGCGCACCTCACCTGAACCCATTTTTGATGTCTTGCAATTGGCGGTGCCGCTGATGTTCACATCGCCTGAACCGAGCAGCGAGACCGAAGCAGAGCCTGTCGCGCGCGCATCAACATTGCCTGAACCTGCGATTGAGATTCGCGCGTCTGTGGCATTCAATTCCTTGGTGGTGACATCGCCCGATCCTGCGATGGATATATCAATTGTCTTTGTCGCACCAGCAACCGTGACATCGCCTGATCCAGCAAGGTTGACCTCAAGCTCGTCAACCTGCGCTGATTTAATGCTCAAATTGCCTGATCCAGCCAAATTCGCCTCAAATTTTGAGGTCTCGACCCGATCAACCGCCACATCACCCGATCCTGCGAGGCTTGCGCCCTTAATTGTCGGCATGGTGACGGTAACGATAGCGCCGTTGTCATTATTCCAGCCCATTGACCAGCTTCGCGACTTACGACCAACACTTAGCGTTGAGCCCTTCACTTCGATTTTCAGCCGATCAAGCGTTTTTTCAGGGCCAGTCGCCTGAACTGAAAAGGCTGGGCCAGCAATAATGCGGACATCGTCTGATCCCGCAAGTTCAACCTGATCAAAGTCAGTGAGATCAAATGACCGCGAACCGCTTGGGCCAGAGGGTGTGCTTTCGGCAACGCCGCAGGCGCTTAGTAGAAGGACGGGGATGATCAAGAACGTGTTGCGCATGTCTGGCTCCTAACTGTATTGCCGTGTTAATACAGCAGGAGAATAGGCGACGCAAGCAAAAACGGCGACCCTTTTTGGGGCCGCCGTTTTTATCATCACAATGGGATTGCGCCTTGGGTCAAGCAGCAACCTTATTATAGATTTCAGCCGATTTCTTCAGAATCTCGATCAGCTTTTGCACTGCTGTTGGTTCGTCAACCTGCTCCATCGCGGCAAGTTCACGCGCCAAACGGCTACACGCCGCTTCAAAAATCTGCCGCTCGGAATAGCTTTGCTCGGGCTGATCTTCAGCGCGGAAAAGATCGCGGACAACCTCGGCAATCGAAACCAGATCACCTGAATTGATCTTGGCTTCATATTCCTGCGCGCGGCGTGACCACATCGTACGCTTGACCTTTGGCTTGCCCTTGAGCGTTACCATTGCCTCTTGCATCTGTTTGTCGGACGACAGCTTACGCATTCCGACGCTTTCGGCCTTATTGGTCGGAACGCGCAACGTCATTTTTTCTTTTTCGAAACGCAGCACATAAAGCTCAAGTGCCATGCCCGCGATTTCGGAACTTTGGAGTTCGATGACACGGCCAACGCCGTGTTTTGGATAGACAACATAATCGCCAACATCGAAGTCAAGCGCGGTGGAAGCCATGCAATACTAC
>JAYTPB010000050.1:0-14803 GCA_043747445.1 Sphingomonadales bacterium | reverse complement strand
CCGACACGCGCGCGCCGCAATCGCTTGATCCGACGCGCCGGGATCGGGGAGGAGTGCGGCAATCAACAGCGCCTCATCGCGGGTCAGCGTCGCGGGCGTCTTGCCGAACAGGCTGAGCGCAGCGGCACCAATCCCCTGCGCTTCGCCGCGAAATCCAGCGAGATTGAAATAGGCCTCAAGGATTTGATCCTTTGACCAGCGATCCTCAAGTGCCGATCCGCTGCGCATCTGACGGAGCTTGTCACGCCAATTACGGGTGCCCGGAGCGGCAAGCTGTGGTGCAAGGAAACCCGCAACCTGCATCGAAATCGTGCTTGCCCCGCGTGATCGCTCGCCAGAAATCCGCGCGCGTGCAGCACTGGCAACCGCAAGCCAATCAATCCCGTCATGCCCCCGAAAGCGCTTATCCTCCGCCGCGATCACCGTTTCGATGAGGATTGGCGAAATCTGATCAAGTGGCACCCAGCCAAGCCGCCGCGCAACAAAATTGACGCGCTGGCTGTCGAGCAACTGGCCGTTACGGTCATACAGCCAAGCCTCGCTTGGTTTCCATGTCGCGAGGGTGGTGGCGTAAGATGGGAGGCTTGGCGGAAGGGTTGCCAGAAGTAACAAAATAACCGTCATTCCCGCGCAGGCGGGAATCCATAATCTCCAACGCTTGAGTATATGAATTCCCGCCTGCGCGGGAATGACGGCATGGGCCATCACCGTATTCCAACCACCACAGGCGCATTGGGCAAACTCCCGCGAATATCGGGCGAATACATTGCCTCGACGCGGGTGGGCGGCAGGGTGAAGCGGCCTGATCCATTGAGGCGCAGCGCATATTCAGTCACAAACTGCCCGCGCGGCACCCATTCGAAATAGCCGCGCCACGCATCATTGCCGCGCTCGACATAGCTTGGCGAGACGCCCTCGCTCCCCGATGCCGCCGCGCCAAGGATACCCGATTGCCCGCCAAGATTGCCGATGATCGTTGCACCCGGCGGCACCGGGTCACTCACCACCACCCAATTGCGTTCGGCATTAGCGTCAACGGTGATCCGCACCTTGATCACGTCACCGCGTGTGAAACGGCCCTTGTTTTTCTGCGAAACGATGCTGACGGTCTTGCTGATCCGGTAACCAGCAAACAGCGGCTGCTTGAGCGGCACTGCGGCGGAGACCGAAATCATCGCCCACGGCCCAGCGCCGCCGCTATGCGCGAAAACCAATGGTGTTTTCGCTAGTGTAAGCGGTAGACGCAAGGGGGCGGTGCCGCTCGCCATTGGCCAGCCTTGGGTGCGGTTGACCCCGCTTAAACTCACCGTCGTTGTGCCCGTCACAGCGCTGGCCGGATAGAGGCTGGCGAAGCGCCGCGCGGCGATCGTGCCCCACGCATTGGCGGGCGTTGTATCCCAATGCCCATGCCGTTGACGCAGCGAAACGCCGACCATCATCTTTGGCGCGTCGGCGCTCCAGCCGGGGCGACCAAGCGCTGTGAGTAACGCCTTGATCGCGGTTTCATCGGCTGAACTCATCATCCACCAAGCGACATTATCCTTGTCGGCAAGATCAAGCCGCGATCCTTCATAAATGATCCGCTGCCGCAGAGTCCGCTCCGCCGTTTCACGGAGCGCGGTATTCGCGCCCTTGGTGCGGTCAATCGCGGTGATCCAATCAACCAGCGCTGAGGTCGGCATGTCGGCGGGCGCAGTGGAGATGGTGGACAGCATCGCGGGCGTCGCCTCGCCACTGCGCGCCAAGGCGGCGAGTGCCGAAATCCGCGTTAAACCGTCATTTTCGGCCCACGGGTTCTCACGTTTGAGGCGACCATCGACGACCGCCTTCATCGCCTCGATCATCCGTGCCTTGGGGGCTTGCGGGATCACAAAGCCCGCCTCCGCCGTCACCGAAAGGACATAGGCAGTCAGCGCTTCGGAGCCCGAAAGCCCGGCCATCGGGAAATAACGGAGCAGGCCGTCACTATCCATATAGGCCGGAATATCACCGCCAAGCACCGTCCATGCTCCTGCGTCTCCAAGCACAACTGCGCGGCTTAAACGCTGTTCAAAACAGGTGTAGGGATAGCTTCCCATATAGCTGCGCACCCCGGCAAGCGGCGGCGCGAGGCTATCTGACAGCTTTACGTTAACAAACCCTGTGCCATTAAGCGTTCCGACGGGTGCGGCGAGCGGAAGCGATGTGCCCGCGCCCACCCGCGCGAGCGTTGCCGCCCATATCTCAACCGGAACGGCAGGGATCACGGCTTGGCTGACCGCGAGTCTGTCAACCGCTTTGCCGTCGGCCGATTTTGCCTCAACACGCCAGTCAAGCTTGGGGGCATTCTCAGGCGCGGTCAGGTTCCATGTAACGGGCACAGCGCCGCCCGCAGGAATCGTCACGGTGAGCGGCGGGCCTTTGGCGATGCTCGGGGTAACGCCGACGGTGGCCGTCACCGTCATCGCCTTGTCCGACGCATTGCGCAGCGTGAAGCTCGCGCCGTAAAAATCGCCTGAACGGACAAGCGGCGGCAGGCCTGAGAATATCTGCAAATCTTGGGATGTGCGCACGCTTGCCTCACCCGTGCCGAACAGGCCGACGCCGCTGCTTGCAATCGCGACCATGCGGAATGCCGAAAGCGATTCAGACAGCGCAACCGGAATTCGCGCGCGGCCCGCTGCGTCAAGCGTAACGCGCCCGCGCCACAGGAGCACGGGGCGGAAATCATCGCGCGTCACGCCCGATAGGTCGCCGCCACCGCCGCCACCGCTTGTCACGGCTTTCTTGCCGTAAGTGCGTTTGCCGACGACCTGCATTTGCGCGGTTGAGGTCAGCACCGAAATCGGCCGTTCGCCCATCATCGCGTCGATCAATTTCCAGCTTTCATTGGGCTGTAATTGGAGCAGTGCCTCATCAACCGCAGCGAACGCGATTTCGGCGGATTTGGCGGGTTTGCCGCCGGGCTCAGTAACGGCCACATCAATGCTCGCGGTTTCGCGGACGGCATATTTGGCCTTGTCAGCCTTGACGCTCACGCCGAGCTGATGCGCCTCCCAGCCGACCTTCACCTTGGCAATGCCGAGGCGGTAACTTGGCTTGGCGAGATCGACGAGCGCGGTTGGCGCTGCGCCTTCGCGGCTGAAAAAGGGCAATCCCCAATCGCGCGCGATATTGGCGAGCCACAGCTTGAAGCCACCAATCCGCCCGCGCACCGCAAGCACGCTCACATAAACATCGGGCGCATAAGCGCCGGGCATTGGCACTTCGATCACAGGGTCTTTGCCCGAAAGTTCGGTAACGAAGCTTGACAGCACGCCTTCGCGCTCGACTGTCACGAGTGCGGTTGCCGCGCGGAACGGCATCCGCACTTGGAATTTGGCAGTTTCGCCAGCCTTGTAGCTTTTGGCTTCGGGGATGATGTCCATCCGGTCGCCGTTGTCGCCGCCGAACCACCATTCATCTTCGCCTGCGAGCCATACTGAACGTACTGACCGCGCGACATTGCCATCGCTGTCGGTAGTGGTTGCCACCACGATCACTTCACCCGAAATACCCGGCGAGAGCGCGCACGACGCCAGCCCTTGCTTGTCCGTCGTCGTGCTGCAATCGGCGTCAAGCTTGGTCGTCCGCGCCTGATTGTCATAGGCGTAGAAGCCGCCGATCAACCGCCGCCGCGCGGTGAGGATCTCGCGACTATAGATCGCGACCTTAACAGGCCGCCCGCCAACCGCTTTGCCTTCGGGCGTGATCACCGCGAACTTCAAACGTAAGTCATCATCGCGCATCAGCCAGCCGTCAGTCTTTACCCCGAGCATGACACCCGATGACAGCAGTCTTATCCGCTGCGACGCCGTCAGCGTTTCGCCATTGGCATCCGCGTAATCCATCTCGACGGTCATTGCGGTCGCAGCGTCAACCTCTTGAGCGATATCAATGCTCGTCCGCGCGGTGCCATCGCCACTAAGCGTGATCGGCAATGTTTGCGAAAGCGGCAGGGGAAGTGTGTCTTCCTCACCCTCCCCGTTTAACGGCACGATGCCTTCAACCACCGGGCGGCCGCCAAATGTCCAATCCTCCCAGCCTTCGGGGCTGCTGCTGTCGCTGGCAAAGGCGGTGCGGATGCTGACGGGCAATCCCGGTGCGCCGCCGCCCGAAAGAAAACCGACGAACAGATCAAGCGGCACGCTCTTGGGCCTGACGAGCGCGGTCTTCGGCCCCGAAACGCTCGCACGCATGGTGGGCAGGCGGAATTCATCAACCCGGAAATTTTGCTGGCTGTAATAGGTCTTGTCGCCGACAATGACTGACAGGGCGTAATCACCCTGCGGCGCGCCTTGCGGGGCGCTCCATGCGCTTTCGCCGATCCCGTCTTTGCCAATGGAGAGCGGCAGATCAAATTCAGTGCCCGAACCACTGTGCGACAGCCGCAGCGTACCCTTGAGTTCGCCCGCGAGCGCAAAGCCCGTGGCCACGGGTTTGCGCAGGATATGCTTCATATTGATGCTCTCGCCCGCCTTGATCAGGGTGCGGTCAAAAATCGTATGAATGATATCGTCTTGCGCGGAATAGCCATAGTTCAGATCAAAATCATAGGGCCGGATGCCTTCGCTCCACGCGGTGAGCGTGAAACTGAAATCCCCAGATTTGCGCGCTGAAATCATCAGCGGGTGCGTCGTATCAGTGGTGCAATCGCCGTAAGTTTCGGGCGTGGGCAAGCCGCCCTTGATCAGGAAGCGCCCTTGGCCATCGCTCGTGCCGCGCGCGAGCAACGTGCCTGTGCAGCTATCGGTGACGCGCACGTCCGCGCCGCTCACGCTCTTGCCGCTATCAAGCGATGTGACCCACGCGAGTGAGCCTTCACGGCCCCATTTGAAATGCACCGCCATGTTGGTGACAAGCGCCCCCGCCGCAACATAGCGGGGGACATCGCGGCCAAGCAGCGCACGGCCAAGCTTGGGGCTGGCCAGCTCTACCACGTAAAAACCGGGGTTTTTGAGCGGAATGCCGACAACTTCAAAATCCTTGCCCTTGCCCGGCAGGCCAAGCGACATCGCCTCACCCTTGCCGTCAAGCAACGCCTTTGTGCCAGTGAAGTTGACCTCGACCTCTTCTTTTCCGCGCTTTTCGGTGCGCACGTCGCGATCATCGGCGGTGTTCAGATCACGCAGCCACTGTGCTATCTGCCCGTCCGAGGCGTCAACGCGGAGCAGTTCGCCGGTGACTTTATCAACGCGCCTAGCAAGGGCCGGTTCAACCGCGCGGACGGTTACGGGCAGGACGCCGCCCTCTTTGGCTTCAACAATCCCGAAATTCGCGGCGAATTTGACCAGCGGCGGCGCTTCGTCAACGCGCACCTCAAGCGGGAAGCGCTCGGCATTGGCGAGGGCGCGCCCGCTTTCATCCTTTACAGAATCAGGCAGGATCAGCGTCGCCTTGCTCGCAGGCGGCAGCGGCGCTGAGAACTCAACGTCGCTGACCATCGCCTTGCCCTTTTCGGATGGCTTGGGCGAAACGACGGTGCCATCGGCGAATTTGAGCCGCACCGCGCCCGCCGCCTCCGCCGCAATCGGCGCGGTAAAGCGGACATAGGCTGGCTCGACCGGATTGCACCCCGCCTGCGGGTTCGTCCGGCTGCATTCAAAACGCGCGGTGAAGGGCTTGCGAACAGTAAAATCAAAGCGTTGATCACGCCCCGATTGGCGACCAGCGGCGTCAGTGATGTTGCTCGCCCACACCAGCGCCATATCCTTACCCGGCGGCAGCGGACGGCGGCATTTGACCGCGATCACTTGTTTGTAAGCCGCAGGCGGCGCGCCCTTGGCTTGCGGCAGGCCAGCGCTTTCAAGGAAGTTGCGCAGCGGCCAATTATCATCGCCCAGATCAGCAATCAGCTTTGCAGCGACGTCTTCGCCCAGCACATCAAGCGCGATTTTCTCGCCAATCCCGTCAACCGCGCAGTAACCAGCGGTAGCGACTGATTGACGCGCGGCGGGGGTATTGGTCGCAACGAGGAACGCCTGATCCTCCTCAATATCGCCGTCATAACTGCCGGGAAGGACAGCGCGTGCGGACGGCCCGCCGGTATCAACCGTAAACGCGCGCTGACCCGTAACGCCGACACCGCGCGCGCTTTTGAGGTCATCACGCAGTTTGACCGCGCACGTCAGCCCGCCGGGCAGGGCACTTGCAAATTCATGAACAAACGTCTGCGGATCAACCCAGCGCCCGGTGCCGCCAACGGGACAGGTAACACCAACCGGCGGCGTGGCGCGCGGATCACCCAGCGGCACCATATTTTCGGAGAATCGCAGCGTGAAACGGTCAATCACGCCCGCATTGCCGCCAGCGGTGCCGGGAACGGCGAGGGTGACTTGAGGAGCCGCGTCACTGAGAGCGATCACGGGGATGGCCATCAAAGCGAGACCGGCCGCAAGTGCCAAAAGCTTTTTGTGCATTGCTGCTCCCATTTCGTCACTCCCGCGAAGGCGGGAGTCCATAAACTCCCAAGGCCTGTGATTATGGACTCCCGCCTTCGCGGGAGTGACGATCTTAGTTTAATCCGTCACCAACCTGTTCTAGGGGCAGTTCGCAATTCACACAAACAAGGAAGCATAATGGCGCAGGGTTGGACAATCGGAATTTTGGGTGGCTCGGGCCTGTACGCGATTGATGCGCTTGAGGATGCGCAGTGGATTGACATCCAAAGCCCGTGGGGCAAGCCTTCTGATGAAGTCCTCAAAGGGCGGATTGGCGCGGTCAATTTCGTGTTTCTGCCGCGTCACGGGCGGGGGCATGTGATTTCGCCGACCGACGTGAATGCGCGCGCGAATATCGATGTGCTCAAACGCGCGGGCTGTACTGATGTGATCGCGATTTCAGCAGTCGGCTCGCTCAAGGAGGAGCTTCCTCCGGGCAAGTTCGTTGTCGTTGATCAATTTATTGACCGTACTTTTGCGCGCGAAAAAAGCTTCTTCGGAACAGGCTTGGTAGGCCATGTATCAGTCGCTGATCCTGTTTGCCCGCGCCTGTCCGGCTTAGTCGCGCAGGCCGCGCGCGCGGCGGGGGCTGACGTAAGCGAGGGCGGGACGTATCTGGCAATGGAAGGCCCGCAGTTTTCGACGCGCGCCGAATCGATGCTCTACCGAAGCTGGGGCTGCGACGTGATCGGGATGACGGCGATGCCCGAGGCCAAGCTCGCGCGTGAGGCGGAGCTGCCCTATGCCCTCGTCGGGATGGTGACTGATTATGACTGCTGGCGCGCCGAAACCGCGCATGTTGAGGTGAGTTCAGTGATTGCTCAACTTGGTGCGAACGCCGATCAAGGCCGCGCGCTGGTTGAGCATCTGGCGAAGATTTTGCCAGCGGAGCGAGAAGCCAGCCCGATTGATACCGTGCTTGATTATGCGCTAATCACCGATCCGGCGAAGCGTGATCCTGCGCTGCTCGCAAAGCTTGATGCGGTGTGCGGGCGGATATTTTAGCGGCAGGTATCTTGCCACCACTGTTTTAGCTCGCTAAGACACTCAAAAGAGCGATAGCGAGTGAGGCAAACAGACAATGGGTTCGCGTTTTATTGGTTGGATCAAGCGTCACCCCATCTGGTCTGCGATTATTGCCCTGCTCATTTTGGGGGTCGGCTACGGCGTTTTCAAACCGACGCCGCCAACTTACGAATATGTGCCCGAACAAGTTGACGTCGGCGAAGTGACGCGCAAGGTGACCGCCAGCGGAAAGCTGCGCGCGCTCAACACGATCAAGGTGGGTGCCGAAGTTTCGGGGCAGATCACGCGCGTCTATGTTGATTTCAACACGCCGGTAACCGCTGGACAAGTGCTTGCCGAAATTGACCCCACCCGGCTGCGCGCGCGGGTTCAGCAGGCGCAGGCACAGGTTGCGCTGGCCCAAGCCACACTTGCCCAAGCCGAGGCAGCGGTGGCGCGCAGCCAGACTGACTTGGCGATCCAAGGCCGTGAGTTTGGGCGGCGCAGCGACCTTGAAAAAACGGGCTTTGTCTCAAAATCAGGCCTTGATACCGCGAGCAGCGCGCTCGCCTCGGCGCGGGCTGGTGCGCGCACCGCAACCGCTCAAGTCGCAAGTGCGCGTGCGCAAATCTCGCAGAGCATGGCCGAGCTTTCGTCAGCACAACTTGATCTGCGCCGGACAACGATCACCGCGCCTGCAAGCGGCGTCGTGATCAACAAACTGGTTGAGCCGGGCACCACCGTTGCGGCCAATTTCCAGACGCCCAACCTGTTTGAAATCGCAGCCGATACCACCCGGATGCAGGTTGAGGCGTCGGTTGATGAGGCTGATATCGGCCAGATTGCCGAGGGGCAGCAGGTGCGCTTCACCGTTGACGCTTACCCCGAAGAAACGTTTGCCGCGCGCGTTGACCAGATCCGCAAAGCCGCCAACGAAAATCAGAATGTTGTCAGCTATCTTGTGATCCTCGGCGTTGATAATAGCAGCGGCAAACTGCTTCCCGGCATGACGGCTAATGTTGAAGTGATCACTGGTCAGAAACAGAAGGTCACGCGTGTGCCAACGGCGGCGCTGCGCTTCCGCCCGCGTGAGGCCGACCGTGATGAGGCTGAAAAGAAGGACAGCGCCAAGGCTGATAAGATTGATCAACCAACGGTCTATCTCACCTCGGCTGACCCGCTCAAGCCCAAACGCCGGATCGTTAAAATCGGGCTTCAGGGTGAGGATTATACTGAGGTTGTCAGCGGGCTTCGCGCTAATGACAAGGTGGTTGTGCGGAGCAAATCTCTCGCCAAGAAAAAGGTCGACGAGGATAGCGCGGATGACGACTCCGGTGAATGAGCCAGCGCTTGTTGAGACCGACGGCCTCGTCAAAGATTATTTCATTGGCGGCGAAGTGCTTCATGCGGTCAACGGCGTTTCGCTGAGCATCGCGCGCGGCGAATTCGTCGCGATCATGGGCACCAGCGGTTCGGGCAAATCGACCTTCATGAACCTTGTCGGCTGTCTTGATGTGCCGAGTGCGGGCACGCTCAAGCTTGACGGCGCTGACACGCGCACGCTTGATAGCAATGCGCTCGCCGACATTCGCAATCGCAAAATCGGCTTTGTGTTTCAGCAGTTTAATTTGCTCAACCGCACGACCGCGCTTGATAATGTCGCGGTGCCGCTGATTTATGCCGGGCTTGGCAGCCGCGAACGGCGCGAAAGGGCACGTGAAACGCTCACCGCGATGGGGCTTGAAAACCGCCTTGACCATACGCCCGCCAAGCTTTCGGGCGGGCAGCAGCAGCGCGTCGCGATCGCCCGCGCGCTCGTCACCAAGCCGCTGATGCTGCTCGCCGATGAGCCGACCGGCGCGCTTGATACGCAGACATCTGAAGATATTATGGGCATTTTCCAGAAGCTCAATGATCAGGGGATTACGGTTATTCTTGTGACGCATGAAGCTGATATCGCTGAATATGCCGAGCGCCGGATTGTCTTTCGTGACGGTAAGGTGGTTGAGGATGTGCCTGTCATCAAGCGACGGGCGGCAGCATGAACCGCCGCGCTATTACAAGCCGGATCGCGGCCTGGGCAGTTAACGTGCCGATTGCGTTTACCGCGCTGCGCACCAATCTCATGCGCTCAATTTTGACGACGCTTGGCATCATGATCGGCGTGCTCTCAGTCATCCTCGCGGTTGCGGTGGGTGAGGGCACCAAGGTGTCAGTGCTCGATTCGATCAATGCCATCGGATCGAATATGGCGATTGTGTTCCCCCAGCCCGAAAATAACGGATCGCGCCGCGTGGTTGATCGCGGACGACTGACCGAACGTGATGCGCGCGCGATCCAACGGCTGGTGCCCGGCGTCGCGACGCTTGGGCCGCAACTGCGCAGTACTGTGCAGATGGTGATTGCCGGGCGCAACGCATCAACCACGGCAATTGGCACAACGCCTGATTATGCGATTGTCACCAACACCAATATTGAAACGGGCCGCTTTGTGAGTGAGGCTGACGTCCGCACCGCCGCGCGCGTGATTGTGCTCGGGCCGAGTGTGGCCGCCAAACTCTTCGGCAGTTTTGAACCGATTGGGCAGAGCCTGCGCGTTAACAAAACACCCTTTACGGTGATTGGCGTGCTTGAGGCCAAGGGCAGCAGTTTTGGCAATGACAATGATGATCTTGCGATCATTCCTTTAAGCACCGCGCGGCAGCGCTTTGCGACAACGACAGTGGCTGGCCCCGATGATTTGCATGTGCTGTTCGTTGGCTTTGAAGAGGGGATTGAGCTGCCCACCGCCAAGAAACAGATGAAGCAGGTGCTGCGCGCGCGCAACCGCGTGGCCAAGGGTGAGCTCAACCCGTTCACGATCAACACGACCGAGGAATTTGCCAAGCAATCGGGCCAAGTCACGGCGGTGATCCAGACGCTGCTCGTGGCCATCGCCTCAATCTCGCTGCTCGTCGGCGGGATCGGGATCATGAACATCATGCTGGTGAGCGTGACCGAACGGACGCGCGAGATTGGCCTGCGGATGGCGCTTGGGGCAAAGCGGGCTGACATCCGCAATCAGTTCCTCGTTGAGGCGGCGGTGCTGTGCGTGATTGGCGGGGCGATGGGGCTAATCCTCGCAATGGGCGCGGCTGAGGCATTCAAACGACTGGCTGATTTCCCCGCACCAATCGGCGTTGGCATCTCAATCTTCGCGATCCTGTTTTCAGCCTTTATCGGCATTCTCTTTGGCGGCTATCCCGCGATTCGTGCGTCGCGACTGTCACCGATTGACGCGCTGCGTAGTGAGTAGATGCCAAGTGTCGCGCGCCTGCTGATCGTCTGGCATTCGGCCACGGGGGGCAGTGAGGCAATGGCGCAGGCGGCGGCGAGTGGAGCGGGTGGAGCCGTAACTGTGACTTGCAAGCGCGCGGGCGAGGCGGGCGCCAATGATTTGATCGCAGCCGATGGCTATATTTTCGTCTGTCCCGAAAATCTCGCGAGCATGGCAGGCGTCATGAAGGATTTCTTTGACCGGGCTTATTATCCCGCACTTGGGCGGATCGAAGGCCGCCCCTATGCGGCAATGATCTGCGCAGGATCAGACGGCGAAGGCGCCGCGCGCCAGATTGACCGGATCGCGACGGGCTGGAGGCTGCGCGCGGTTGCCGAACCGCTGATCATCTGCACCCATGCCCAGACCCCCGAAGCGATCCTCGCACCCAAGGTGATCGCCGAGGCAGATCTCGCCAAATGCCGCGATCTCGGCGCGTCAATGGCACAGGGGCTGGCGATGGGGATTTTTTAGGCGGCGCGGGCCAAAATAAGCCCGTTCTCGGTCAGGCGGTAAACGCTGATCGGGGGGTAATCGTCGATCAGCGCGCGGGTGATCAAATCATTGGCGGCGAGCGTGCGAAAGCCTTGTGAGAGCGCGCGCGGGCTGGCGGGGGTGAGCTGGCGTGAGACATCGTTGAAGCGCGCAAATCCGGCATCAAGTGAATGAATGATCGGCAGCCCCCAGCGCGTTAGCGTCCCCGGAATCAGGCCGATCTGCACCTGTGCGGACAATTGCCGCGCCGCGATATCAGCGATCCGCGCGCCTTCACCCGTGAGGATATATTCGGGGCGCAGCGGATGGCCGTGCCCCGGATTGCGCATCACCCAATCAAGCGCTTGTGCTGCCTCAAGCGTCCGGGCGAGCGTATCGCGCGGCAGCGACAGGCGGTTGATCATCTCAACAAAGCGTGCACCGTGATGCGCGGCGATATCGGCAAGCACAGCGGCCATCCAGCGCTGTTTACCGAGCGCGATCAGGTCATCAAGCGGAGTGGTTGACAGCATTTTATATCAACTATACAAATCAAACTATAAACTCAAGAGGAGCCGACACATGGCGCTTAATTATGTTCCCGAAGTAACCGCCTCAATGGGCGTGACCAATCTCGATACGTCAATCGACTGGTATCAATCGGTGCTTGGCTTCACGTTGCTGTACCGCGCCGATGAGATTGGCTGGTGTGAGCTTTCCACCGCTGTTCCCGGCGTCAATGTCGGGCTGAGCCAGAATGAAAGCGTCACCCAAGGCGGCGGCGCGACCAATGTCTGGGGCGTTGCTGATATCCTCGCCGCCAAAGCGCATCTTGACGCGCACGGCGTGCGGCAGGACGGCGATATTCAGCATATCCCTAACCTCGTAAAATTGCTCACTTTCTATGATCCAGATGGTAACGCGATGATGCTTTCGGAGAATTTGGCGCAGGCGGGTTAGGGCCGCACCACAATCCCGACTGCTGGATCAGCGGTGCCCGCCAGCGTCGCCTGAAACGCTTCGCCCGCCGCTGTGACGCCGTCGCGGATGTCTACGCGGACAAAGCCATCAGTGGTCGCGACGAACGCGTTCCAGCTTGCCGCAACCGCCTCACCAAAGGCTTTGGGGCCGAGTTGCTTGATGACATTGACCGCATGATCGGGCGCGAAGAACAGCGTTGGCGCGGGGCCGGGCAGCGGTGCGCCACCGCCGCCACCGCGCGCGTCAACATGCGTCGCACCAACGATGCAGCTATATTTTAGCTGCCCCCCGAGCGTTTCATGGATGCTGCGGAGCAGCGCGGCATTACCCGCAAAATCAACCGATACGCTGGGCACCTGCGCCAGCGTCCCGACGTCGCTATAGGCCAGCACTTGGTCATACAGCCCGCTCGCCGCGACGAACGCCACATTGCCTGCCGAGGTGAGCCCAATCCGCTTGACCTGCGGCGATTTTTCACGCGCGACGCTCGCCAGCGCCATTGAAGTTTTGGACGATGCACTCGTCATTACCAGTGCCTCTGCCCCGAACCAATTTTGAGCGCTAAACATCGCCTCAATCAGGAAGCCCGTTTTGAATAATGGGCCAAAAATCATCCGCTGCGCTTCACGCGCGGGATCATGCTCAGGGTCGGCGGCAAGGCGGCTATATTGGTTATAAAAGACGCTCATCGGCTGGCGGTGCGCCGCCATATCGGTGAATAGCCCGCGCGAGATATGCCCTGGCAACACATCAAGATGCGTCCCCATCGGCAGATAGCCATAAACGCGTTCGCCAACCGCGATATCGGGATGGTTTGAGGCCTCAACCACCGCGTGGCCCCACATCGGCACGATACCGTGGCCTTCTTGAGCAGGGAAAAAATCCCAATAGCGAAACATATCGCCAATCACCGCATAGGTGATATTATTGGCGGTCACTGAAAAGCTTTCAACGCGCAGCCGCACTTCGTCGTCACCGAGGGTGGGGAGGGTGTCCTCATGCAGCGTGTGTTCGGTGAGCTTCGCCTTGTTGACCCAGATTGTCGCCGCCATCGCATGATTCCTTAATGTTGGTTTTCTTATGATCTACAGTGATCCAGCTACACCGTCACCCTGAACTTGTCTGAACAAAATTGAAGGGCCACGCTTGTTTCAAGCGCAGTCCCTTCGTGTCTTCGCGGCTTCGCGCGAGATCAAATCCCAAGCCAACCGCGCGTGGCGAGGGTGAATTGGTTCGCGCGAAGACGCAAAGACGCGAAGAAGATACAGGGTGATTTTTGCTTCGCAAATCTCTCCTCTGCGCCTCCGCGTGAACACCTTTCAATTCACCCGGTAGTAATCGGCGACCCGGTCAAGCGCCAGGAGCAGCACCAGCTTCCCCGAACGCGTAGGCCAGCCTAGCGCTTTTTCAGCCGTAGGCACAGCCTCACCCGCGCAGACCACGCGCCACAATATGTCAGCAAGGCCAGTGCCAGCGGCGGCAATCGCCCCGTCAAACCGCGCTTTTGCGTCAATCTGCGCGAGTGTTGTCGCGCCGTGTGATTGGCTGCTGCGCGCGGTCTTGGCATTGGGCGGCGCATCCCATTGCATCGTTGTTCGCTGCGGCAGGGCGGCGCGTTCATAATCCTGCCGCAGCATTTCGCCCGCCGCCAATTGTCGATCACTCACCAGCTTGCGCGCGCCAAGCCAAGCGAGCGGCGATTCGGCGAGATTGACCGTAACACTGCGCGTAGGTTTACCGTTTGGGGCCGCTTTATCCCCGCGAATGCTGCGTTCGGCCAATATTTGTTTCACGACTATCCTCATTATTGTTCATAATATGTTCTAACCGAATCACCCTTGCCATGCGGGCATTCTTGTAGGAAAGCGAAAACCATAAGGGTTATCAATTTTTTTGGGGGCAGCCTGATGATTACCGCAATTCGCGAAGTAAGACGTGCCAAGGGCATGACTTTGGCTGATGTGGCCGATGCCTGTACGCCGCCAACGACTGCGCAAACAATCGGGCGGCTGGAAACGGGCACACGCACCGTATCGGTTGGCTGGCTTAACCGGATTGCAGGCGCGCTCGGTGTCAGTGCGGCTGATCTGGTTAAGCTGCCTGATCGGGCCGATCTGCCCGTGGTGGCGGTGCTTGGCAGTGACGGGGCGAGTGCCCCGCGCCATGAAATCACGGTGTACCCGCCGACGCCTGACGCTGGGGCGGTCTCAATCATCGTTGAGGCCAGCATCGGCGAATACCGCGCGGGTGACGAGATCTGGTGCAACCGGATTGCGCCAGACCGCTTTGCCGAGGCCCTCAACCGCGATGTCATCTTGCCGCGCCCCGCAGGGCGTTTCATCTTCGGGCGGCTGATCGGGCGCGAGGGCACACGCCTGCAAATCCTGCCGCTGGGGGCAGGCGCGAAGCAGCAGATTATCGAAGACCCCGCATGGGCAGGCGTCGCCGTTCGTTTGGTGCGCGCGCTCTAATGCCGCGCCTTGGCGAAGTGCCGCGCGGCAAAGCGAGCGGGCTTGTTTTAGCACTTTATAAAGTGCTGTTCGGCGATCGTGATCCCGTCACTCACCCC